>NZ_JBDNXK010000022.1:0-40012 GCF_047721705.1 Acetobacter sp.
GCCTTCACGAGCAATCGTCACCCCACCGATGGAGACGGCCAGACGGTCGCGATCGGCGGGTTCGCCGCATTTGCCGACAGCCATGACCACGCGGCCCCAGTTGGCGTCCTCGCCTGCGACGGCCGTTTTCACCAGTGGAGAGTCGGCGATGGCGCGCGCGATTACGCGGGCGGACTGGTCGGAGACGGCGCCCGTCACCTGAATGCGAATCTGTTTGCTCGCTCCTTCTCCATCACGAACGACCATGAGGGCCAGTTCGAGAAGAAGCTCGTTCAGGGCGGTGCGAAAGGCCGCCAGTGCGCTGTCATCTGCTTTTTCGACTGACGGATTCCCGGCTTTTCCCGTGGCAAAAAGCAGCACCATGTCCGATGTGGACGTGTCCGAATCGACGGTGATGGCGTTGAAGCTGCCTGTCGTGCCGTTGGAAAGCAGAGACTGGAGCACGGAGGCCGGAAGAGCCGCATCCGTCGCCACGAAGGACAGCATTGTCGCCATGTCCGGTGCGATCATGCCACTGCCTTTGGCGATGCCCTGAATGACGACTGGCACACCGCCGATCTCGGTTTTTTTCACCGCTGCCTTCGGGAAGGTGTCGGTGGTCATGATCCCGCGCGCGGCAGCTTCCCAGCCTTCCGGGGTTAGCGCGTCATGGAGAGCGGGAAGGGCGGCGGTGATCCGTTCAGCGGGCAGCACCTCGCCAATAACACCCGTAGAGGCCAGAAACACCTCCGAAGGTGAGCAATCGGCGAGTCTGGCTTCTTCTTCGGCTGTGAGTTCGCAGGTTTTGACGCCAGCCTTGCCTGTAAAGACATTCGCGTTGCCTGCATTGACCACCAGCGCCCGCGCCAGACCACCCTTGAGAGCGGTGCGGCACCAGTCCACCGGTGCGCCGGGACATTTCGACTTCGTGAAAACACCTGCGACCGTCGTGCCTGCATCGAATTCGGCCAGAACCAGATCTGTGCGTCCCTTGTAACGGATGCCTGCTGCGACAGCGCCAAGGCGCACGCCACGGACGACCCCGAGGTCAGGCAGAGAAGAGGCGAGGGGCGAGACAGGCAACGGCTTGGCCATCAGAAACGGACCTTCGATGCTGGCCGGTGGGAGCGGGTGTCCGACAGGCGATGAATTGAAACGAAAAAAGGAAGAACGCCGGAAAGCGTCCTTCCTCTCCTGTTAAGCGAAATGGTGGAGAGAGGCCATAAGTCCCCCCTCGTTCCATTTACTTTTTGGCAGGCGCACCAGCGGCGACGGGCTGTGCCGCATCCGGAATGGGCTTGCCGTCGGGGCCGAAGCGAACGATTTTCACGGAGGACGTGGCTTTATCCACGGCTGCGCGGACGTCCTGCTGGATCAGCTTCTGGCGGATCTGATCCTTGACTTCGTCTTCCTTCGGCACAGGCACTTCGCGGTCAGCCAGAACCTGAATGACATGGAAGCCGAACTGGCTTTTCACAGGCTTGTCGCTGTAGGTGCCGGGCTTCATGGCGAAAGCTGCGTCAGCAAAGGCCGGAACCATGTCGCCCTTCTTGAACCAGCCAAGATCGCCGCCATTGTTCTTGGCGCTGCCCTTGTCTGTGGAGAGGCTTTCGGCAAGGGTGCCGAAATTGGCGCCGCTCTTCAGCTTCTTGATGATGTCCTGCGCTTCGGCTTCCGTTTTCACGAGAATATGGCGCGCATGCACCTCTTTCTCGGGCTTTTTGTTGGCGTAATTCTTTTCATAATAATCGTGAATGGCGGCATCGGTCAGCTGCGGCATGACCTGCTTGGAAAGCCAAGCGTTCTGGAGCGCCGTGTTGGCGGCGTTTTCCATGGCCGCCTTCACTTCAGGGTCGTTCTGAAGATTGTCCTTATGTGCGGCGATCTGGATGGCCTTCTGATCGACAGCCTGATTCACCAGCATCGGGAAAATCATGTTCTGCGGCAGCTGACGCAGCTGCGGCGGCATATTCGCCGCTGATTTGCGAATGTCGTTGAGAGTGACTTTCTCGCCATTGACCGTCGCCACCACGCTGTTGGGATCAACCGTTGGCTGAGCCGGGGGCGCACCGGCAGGCTGGGAGCCCGTCGCCGGAGTGGCATCGGCTGCATGAGCGGCTGCGCCTCCGAAAGCGGAGAAAGTGGTGGAGGCGAGCAGGGCGGACGCCACGAAAAGCGAGCCCGTGTTTAAAAAACGCATCAGTAAAAAACCCTGTGTGAACAGAATGGGGCGCATCATGGCCGACCCACAGCCCCCCGACAAGGGTGATCAATGCGACTGTTTTGTTAAGAAATAGCCATTTGCCGCAGGCTCTTTGAGACCCATCTGTTGACCCTGCGCACTGGCGGCCTTATCTCATGGACCGCACGCCGATGGCTTTCTGTGGGCGGCTGACGTCCATTCCGGACGATTGGCCCGACCTGCGGGAGGCGGTGTCCGACGCGCTGTTCCGGAAAGGTCTTCATGTTCGCCTCTCTTGCCCGTGCCCTGTTTGGCAGTGCCAACGATCGCGCCCTGAAAGCGTTCCAGCGCCGTGTGCCAGAGATAAATGCGCTTGAGCCAACCGTAGCTCCTCTCAATGACGCCGCTCTTGCGCACAAGACCATTGAGTTTCGCGAACGTCTGGCCAAGGGTGAAACGCTGGACGGGCTGCTGCCCGAGGCCTTCGCAGTTTGCCGCGAAGCTTCTAAGCGTGTTCTTGGAATGCGCCACTTCGATGTGCAGCTTATCGGCGGCATGGTGCTGCACGCAGGCAAGATCGCCGAGATGCGGACGGGTGAGGGTAAGACTCTCGTCGCCACATTGGCAGTCTATCTCAACGCGCTGAGCGGTAAGGGCGTGCATGTCGTTACGGTCAACGACTATCTGGCCCGTCGTGACGCGGAAGAGATGAGCCAGCTTTACAGCTTCCTCGGTCTGACCACTGGCGTCATTGTGCCCAATCTGCCGGACGATGCGCGGCGCGCGGCCTATGCCTGCGATATCACTTACGGCACGAATAACGAATTCGGGTTTGACTATCTCCGGGACAATATGAAGTTCCGGCTTGAAGATATGGTCCAGCGGCCCTTCAATCATGCCATTGTGGATGAGGTCGACTCCATCCTGATCGATGAAGCCCGGACGCCGCTCATTATTTCCGGTCCCGCCGAAGACAGTTCAGATCTGTACCGTGCGGTCGATACCGTCGTGGCCGAACTGGTGCAGAACCCCGAAAGCTACGACAAGGACGAGAAGCTCCGCACTGTCATCCTGACGGAAGCCGGTTCCGACCATGTCGAAGAGCTGCTGCGTAATGCCGGCGTTCTGCAGGAAGGCGGCCTGTATGATGTGCACAATGTCGCTGTTGTGCATCACGTTCAGCAGTCCCTGCGCGCCCATACGCTGTTCTCGCGGGACGTGGACTACATTGTTCGTGATGGCAAAGTCATCATCATTGACGAGTTTACCGGGCGCATGATGGATGGTCGTCGTTATTCCGACGGTCTGCATCAGGCGCTTGAGGCGAAGGAACACGTTGAGGTCCAGCAGGAAAACCAGACGCTGGCGTCCATCACGTTCCAGAACTATTTCCGGCTGTATCCCAAGCTGTCCGGCATGACCGGCACGGCGATGACGGAAGCCGACGAGTTCGCTGAAATCTATAAGCTCGACGTCATTGAGATTCCCACGAATCTTCCCGTGGCCCGCAAGGATACGGATGACGAGATCTATCTCGATGAGCGGCAGAAATTCGATGCCGTGGTCAAGCTGGTGGAGGAAGTACACAAGGGCGGCCAGCCGATCCTTGTCGGCACGACATCCGTTGAAAAAAGTGAAGCGCTCTCAGAGTGTCTGAAGCAGCGTAATATCCCGCACAATGTGCTGAATGCCCGCTTCCATGAGATGGAAGCGTCGATCGTGGCGCAGGCTGGTGCGCCGGGCGCCATCACCATCGCCACCAACATGGCGGGGCGCGGCACGGACATCAAACTCGGCGGCAACGTCGAGATGCGTATCCAGCAGGAACTCTCGCACATCACGGACCCGGCGGAACGTGCCGCGGCAGAGCAGGCCATTCGTGACGAGGTTGCGAAAAATCAGGCCATCGTGAAAGCGGCTGGCGGTCTTTACGTGATCGGCACCGAGCGTCACGAAAGCCGCCGTATCGACAATCAGCTGCGTGGCCGTGCGGGTCGTCAGGGTGATCCGGGCGCATCGCGTTTCTTCGTGTCGCTACAGGATGACCTGATGCGGATCTTCGGGTCCGACCGCATGACCGGCATGCTCCAGAAAATGGGTATGCAGGAAGGCGAGGCGATCGTTCATCCGTGGCTGAACAAGGCGCTTGAGCGGGCGCAGAAAAAGGTCGAAGCGCGCAACTTCGACATGCGCAAGAACACGCTCAAATATGACGATGTTATGAATGACCAGCGCAAGGAGGTGTATGCCCAGCGCCGCGAGTTCATGATGCAGGACGATGTGGCCGAACTCATCGTCGAGATGCGCGAGGAGCTTATTCTTTCCCTCGTTGATCGCTTCATTCCGGAAAAGGCATTTGCCGAGCAGTGGCAGAGTGCTGAACTGGCGGATGAGATCCGGCGCATTTTCAACATTGATCTGCCAATCGCCGAGTGGGCCAAGGAAGATGGCATGGATCGCGAGCAGATCGCGGTTCGTATCGAGGATGCCGCTGCGCAGGCGCAGGCTGTTCGCACGACCAACTTCGGCCCTGAGATCATGCGGTATCTGGAAAAGCAGATTCTGCTGACCACCTTCGATACCGTCTGGAAAGAGCATCTGCATGCACTTGACCAGCTCCGTCAGGGCATTGGTCTGCGTGCCTATGGTCAGAAAGACCCGCTGAACGAATACAAGCACGAAGCCTTCCAGCTTTTCACTGTCATGCTCTCCGAAATGCGTGAGCGTGTGGTCATGTTGCTGGCGCGCGTCGAGATTGCTCCGCCGCCTGAGCCGCATCCGCTGGAAGGTGTCGGTGAATTCCACCCCGACCCTCAGGTCGAAGGTTATACGTCGGAGCCGGCGCATTATGCGGCAACACCTGCAATGGTTGCCGCAGAGCCGCCATCGTCCGGCGCCATCATGCCGGATGATCCCTCCACATGGGGTGAGACGCCGCGTAATGCCCCATGCCCTTGTGGTTCCGGTCTGAAATACAAGCACTGCCATGGTCGTCATGTCTGAACGCCGTTCCGGACATCCTCCAGGGCGCTGAAATCAGCCGTCAGGTTTCTCCCCAGAGTGCTGCATGCAAGGCGGCACTCTGAGGATTCTTCATTGGCGAACGAGCGTTCGCATTTAGCCGGGATATCTCACCGGCACGTCGGATAATCAGTGAGACGAGGACAGCGACATGGCAGGCCATTCGCAATTCAAGAACATCATGCACCGCAAAGGTGCGCAGGACGCGAAACGCGCGAAGCAGTTTGCCAAAGTGATCCGCGAGATCACGGTTGCTGCGCGCTCGGGATTGCCTGACCCGGCTGCCAACCCGCGCCTTCGTGCGGCGATCTCTGCGGCGCGCGAAGTGAATATGCCGAAAGACACCGTTGACCGCGCCATCAAGAAGGCGACCGGTGCGGCTGGTGGCGATGATTACGTGGAAATCCGTTACGAAGGCTATGGCCCTGCGGGTGTGGCCGTTATCGTCGAGGCGCTGACCGATAACCGCAACCGCACGGCGAGCGAAGTGCGGGCCGCATTCTCGAAATATGGCGGATCGCTGGGTGAAATGAACTCGGTGTCGTTCATGTTCCAGCGGATGGGCGTTGTCACTTATCCCGCGAGTGTGGCCAGCGAGGACGAGATGCTGGAAGCCGCGATCGAAGCCGGCGCGGACAATGTGGAATCGACGGATACGACGCACGAGATAACCTGTGCAGTCGAGTCCTTCTTCGCTGTCCGGGATGCGCTGGAAGGGAAATTCGGTGAGCCTGAGAGTGCGAAGCTCGACTGGCGTCCGGAAAACTCGGTAGCGCTGGATGAAGACAAGGCGCGCACGGTGCTGAAGTTGCTCGACGTGCTGGAAGACAACGACGACGTTCAGAATGTCTACGCCAACTTCGATCTGCCCGAAGAGGTGGCGGAAGCTCTGTCCGCATGAGGAAAGACGGTCGTGCCCCTGTTCGGCGCGGCCATGAGGGCAGGCCCATGCGCATCCTCTTCATCACCGCGACGCGGCTTGGTGACGCGGTCATTTCGACGGGTCTGCTTGATTATCTTTTGCATGCGCACCCTCGTGCCAGATTCACAGTGGCCTGTGGACCCGTAGCGGCCGGGTTGTTTCAGCGCATGCCGCAGCTTGAACGGCTGATCGTCATGACGAAGAAGCGTCATGATCTGCACTGGCTGGCCCTATGGAAAGAATGTGTCAGAACCCGCTGGGATCTGGTCGTTGATCTGCGCGGCTCTGCGATGGGTTTTGTGCTGCGGTCGCGTGCCTTCCGTGTGATGCGGGGCGGCCGTCGGGCAGGTCGTCGTGTCGCCCATGTGGGTGATGTTCTTTCCCTTTCACCACCTCCCATGCCCGTTGTCTGGACCGACGAAAGTGATCGGGCAACAGCGCGGAAGGTGTTGGGGGACGGGCGCTTCGTAGCGTTTGGTCCAACGGCCAACTGGGCAGGAAAAGCATGGCCCGCAGAGAATTTTATTGCTCTCTGGCGCAGGATCTCGGCGGTTTTCCCCGAACGCAAACTGGTCGTGCTGTACGGGCCGGGAGCGCAGGAAAAAAGGATGGCAGCTCCCGTGCTCGCCATACCCGGCGCAATTGACGCAGGTGGACGCTTCACGCTTGTCCAGACAGCGGCGATGCTTCAACGCTGCGACCTGTTTGTGGGGAATGATTCCGGGTTGATGCATCTGGCTGCGGCTGCCGGTATTCCGACACTGGGACTTTTCGGTCCGTCCCGCGTGAGCGAATATGCTCCCAGCGGGCCTTATGCCCAGTGGATTGTGGCGCCGGGACCGGAAGGGCATGCGCCCATGGCCGGGCTTGCTCCTGATCCTGTGGCCGAGCGTGCGCTCGCCATGCTGACCGATGGCAAAATGGAGGCCGCGGAATGACCGTAGAGTCCCAGCTCGCACCGCATAGATTCGATCCGGACATGCTGATGCCCGGTAATGGAATGCCCGCGAGTAAGGCCTCGGCGACCGTTCCGGTCCGTGTTGCACATGTCATGGCGGGGGCACCGGCGGGAGGCGCTGAACTGTTTTTCGAGCGTCTCTGTATCGCACAGCAGCGTCAGGCAAATGTCGATGTTCTTTCCGTTATCCGGCGGGACGGCAATCGTATGGAACGGCTGCGGACCGGTGGCCTCTCACCGCGCGAACTGCGTTTCGGAGGGCAGGCGGATCTGCTGACGCGTCCGAAGCTGAATTCGATCCTGAAAAACTTTCATCCTGATGTCGTGGTGGCGTGGATGAACCGGGCTGCACGTTTCGCACCGGCGGGCCCGTGGACGCTGGCGGGTCGGCTCGGCGGCTTCTACGATCTTTCTTATTACAAGAGATGCCAGCATCTGATCGGTAATACGCGCGGGCTGACGCAATGGATGATCCGGCAGGGCTGGTCTGCCGATCACGTGCATTACGTTCCGAATTTCGCGGACGACATTTTTCAGGTCGCGCCTGCGAGGCCACATATCGTCCCAGACAATGTGCCCTTTCTGCTCGCCTTGGGGCGGCTGCATACCAATAAGGCGTTTGATGTCCTCATCCGCTCGATGAAGGATCTGCCGGGGGTGCGCCTGCTGATCGCGGGGGAAGGTCCCGAACGCGAGGCGCTGGAAACGTTGATCCGTGTGGAACGGCTGGGCGATCGGGTTCATCTGCCGGGGTGGGTAGCCAATCCAGCGGCATTGATCCGTGCCTGCGATGTCTTTGTCTGTCCGTCCCGGCATGAGCCGCTGGGCAATGTGGTGATCGAAGGGTTTTCCGCCATGAAGCCTGTCGTCGCAGCCGCTTCACAGGGGCCGCGCGAACTTATCATTCATGGTCGCAACGGAATGCTGGCGGCAGTGGATGATCCGAAATCGCTCGCGACTTCCATTGGCATGGTGCTGGGCGACCATGTGCTTGCCAACCGTCTGGCGACCGCCGGGCGCAAGACATACGAGAAGGATTTCGCGCCGGGTCCGGTGCTGGCGGCGTGGGAAACCTTCCTGCGAAAAGTCGCTCCAGAAAGTTCGTCTGCGCGGATTACTCACTAAATGTGCGGCATCGGAGGGATCGTCTATCGACCGGGAGCTCCGCTCCGCTCCGAGGAAACATTGCAGCGACTTGCGGGTGCCCTCTCACACAGGGGACCAGACGGCACGCATATCGAACGTCTGGGGCGTGCGGATCTGGTGCACACCCGGCTCGCTATCATTGATATTGCCGGGGGCGATCAGCCGCTTCATGCGGGGTCCGCCACGCTCATCGCCAATGGGGAAATCTACAACGATCCCCAGATTCGCGATCAGCTAGGCAATCAGGTCTTCACGACCGGAAGCGATTGTGAATCGCCTCTGAGACTGTGGGAGCGGGAAGGACGGCTTTTCGCTGATGATCTGCGCGGCATGTATGCCATCGCGCTTTATGACAGTGCCGAGGACCGGCTTTTCCTTGTGCGGGATCCGTTCGGGATCAAGCCTCTCTATTATTCGCTTTTTCCTGATGGGCTTGCTTTCGCTTCCGAGCCGAAAGCCCTGATTGCCGCTGGCTTGGGCGACAATGCAGAAGACGCGGTGAAGCGGGATGAGCTTCTTCAGCTTCAGTTCACGACGGGGGGAGAGACCATTTTCCCGGGTATTTATCGTGTGCTGCCTGGTGAAATGCTGGAAATCCAGCACGGTGACATCGTGGGCCGGACGCGCCGTCAAGCTTTGCCTCGCGGTGCTTCTGAGAGGATCACTGAGGAAAAGGCGTTGGAACGTCTTGATACGGCGCTGATCAACAGTGTGCAGGCTCATGAGCGGTCGGATGTGCCGTTTGGTCTCTTTCTCTCAGGTGGGATTGACAGCGCGACGGTGCTGGCGGCGATGGCGCGGGTCCGGCGGGAACATGACGGCAATGCGCCACTTCTTGCATGGACAGCGGGTTTCGATGTGCCAGGTGCTGCCGATGAAACCGCCCATGCTGCTGCGCTGGCGCGGAGTGCGGGGGCCGAACATAGAATCCTGCGCGTCACTAAAGCGGATTTCTGGACGCATCTGCCTGCCATCGTGGCCAGTATGGATGATTCGGTGGCAGATTACGCCATCGTCCCCACATGGTTGCTGGCGCGTGAAGCGCGACAGGAAGCGACTGTCATACTCTCAGGAGAAGGGGGAGACGAACTCTTCGCAGGATATGGGCGATATCGTAGCGCCGCGCGTCCATGGTGGCGGGGTGGGCGAAAAATGCGTCGTCATGGTGCATTCCACGGGCTAGGGGTGTTGAGGGAGACTTCTTCTCGCTGGCGCGATGGCTTAGCTGCGGCGGAGCGGGAAACACGCGGCTTAGACCGTCTGACAGCGGCGCAAGCTGTTGATATCGCTGAATGGCTGCCGAACGATCTATTGCTCAAGCTGGACCGTTGCCTGATGGCGCATGGTCTGGAAGGCCGGACACCGCTGCTTGACCCTGTGGTCGCCGAAGCCGTCTGGCGTCTGCCTGACGATCTGAAAATTCGTGGAAAATACGGCAAATATCTGCTGCGTCGTTGGGTGGAACGGGAAATGCCTGTTGCGCGTCCTTTTGCGCCCAAGCAGGGTTTTACCGTGCCGGTGGGCGCGTGGATCAAGGAACAGGGGGCACGGTTGGGGCAGTTGATTGCTGCACAGCCTGCCGTTGTGGATATTGCTCATCCGACAAAAGTCGAAACCCTGTTTCGCAGCGCCTCCGGGCGGCGTGAACGCCATGCGGCATGGGCATTGCTGTTCTATGCCGTGTGGCATCGCGTGCAGATCGAAGGAAAGTCACCCGAAGGGGATGTCTTTGAAGTGCTGAGCGCACGATAAATCTGGCGTGCACTGTTTCAGGCATAACCAATCATCGGCTAAAAGCACCGCACATATTCCCACCGGCGCTTATGCCCAACCTGAAAGAGTCCGCCATGCGCTATGATCTGATTATCCGCAACGGCATCTGCATGCTTCCATGGGGCGAAGCGAAGACGGACATCGGCGTCAAGGAGGGGCGGATTACCAGTCTTGACGTGGCGGGAAGCGCTGAGGCGGCGGAAGTGATCGATGCGAACGGGCTGCACGTTCTTCCGGGGCTGATCGATGCGCATGTTCACTTGCGTGATCCCGGCAATCCGGCCGTGGAAAGTATTCCGACCGGCACGCAGGCAGCGGCACTGGGCGGCATTGCAACGGTGTTTGACATGCCGAACACCAATCCAGCGGTGACGAACGCGGAAATGCTGCGCTGGAAACAGGAATACGCCTCCCGCGAGTCCTACACCGATTTTGCATTTTATATTGGTGCGACACGCGAAAACACGAAGGATCTTGGCGAGTTCGAGCTGTTTGACGGTGTGTGCGGCATCAAGGTGTTCGCCGGTTCTTCCACCGGCAATCTGATGATCGAGGATGATGAGGGTATTGAGGCCGTGCTGCGCCACGGTCATCGTCGCGTGTCTTTCCATTCCGAGGACGAATATCGTCTGCGGGCACGGAAGACGCAGTTCGGGCAGGTCGGCATGTCATGCTGTAATCACAGCATCTGGCGTGACCCGGAATGTGCCTTCCTTGGCACGCGGCGCATCACGGCGCTGTCGGTGAAGACGGGACGGCCGGTTCATATCCTGCATACATCGACGGAGGAGGAGTTCACGTTCCTTCAGAGCTACCGTCATCTTGTCACGACCGAGGTGCTCGCCAACCATCTGACGCAGATCGCGCCGGAATGTTATGACGCGCTCGGTAATTATGCCGTTATGAACCCGCCCATCCGTGAGAAGCGTCATTTTGAAGCGGCATGGAAAGCGATGAATGATGGCATGGTGGATGTGCTGTCTTCCGATCACGCGCCCCACTCGCGTGAAGCAAAGGACAAGCCCTGGCCAGAGTGTCCGTCCGGTATGACTGGCGTCCAGACGCTGTTGCCGATCATGCTCGACCATGTGAATGCAGGCCGTCTCTCTCTGGCGCGGCTGGTCGATGTCATGGCCGCCGGCCCGGCGCGGGTCTATGGTCTGATGGCGAAAGGGCGGCTGACGGTCGGCTTTGACGCCGACTTCACGCTGGTGGACATGAAAGCAGAGCGTCGGATCACCAATGACTGGATCGCGACACCGGCAGGCTGGTCACCATTCGATGGCAAGGAGGTCAAAGGCTGGCCGATGGCCACCATTGTTCGAGGCAATGTGGTGATGCGGGAAGATACGATTCTTGGCGGTCCTGTCGGACGTCTTGCGCGTTTCGTGCCCTGAAAAAGCCGTGCGTCTGCCGCATGGACGCACGGAACGTGCAGATCTTTCTTTTTCGATTCGTGAAAAGAGAGGTCTAGCGATATATGACCCGCAGAGCCGGTTCAGACCGGAAGGAAGATAAATGAAGAAGATATCTGCGATTTGTCTCATCATGTCGGCCGCAGCGACAGGTGTGCTCTCTGGGCACGCTCACGCGGCATGGACACCATCCGACTGTGGCAAGGAGCCATCAGCACCGTCGCTCGATGTGTCGACGGTCGAGAACTATAACAGCAGCGTGGACAAGGTTGCTGCCTACGAGAAGGCGGCACGGACTTACAACAGCTGTGTCGCCAAGGCGGCGGCAAAAGAAGAAACAGCCATCAGCAATGAGGCGAAAGCCAAGATGGAGCCGTATCAGGAAGGCAGCGCCGCTGTGCAGAAGCGCATTGCAGGCAACTTCACCAAGTATAACACTGAACTGAAGGCCGCTGCGGCGAAGTTCAGCAAGAAGAAATAAGAGTAGGAACAGTCCGGTTGCCGGAAAAGATTATTCCGGCAGCCTTTTCGCGAGAGCATCAAAGGCCTGCAAGGTGCGGATGACCGCAGGCATCTCACGCAGCGGGATCATGTTTGGACCATCGCTCGGGGCGGTGTCGGGGTTCTCGTGCGTTTCGAGGAACACGGCAGCTACGCCGATAGCGACGGCTGCGCGTGCCAGAACCGGAGCGAATTCGCGTTGTCCGCCCGACGCTGTGCCAAGTCCGCCCGGCTGCTGCACCGAATGAGTGGCATCATACACCACCGGATAACCGGTCTGGCCCATGATCGGCAGTGCACGCATGTCGTTGACCAACGTGTTGTAGCCAAAGCTTGTGCCGCGTTCACACAGCAGGATGCGGTCGTTACCCGTTGACGCAATTTTCTTCGCTACATGGGTCATGTCCCATGGAGCCAGAAACTGGCCTTTTTTGATGTTGATCGCGGCACCGGTTTCCCCGGCAGCTAGAAGCAGATCGGTCTGACGGCAAAGGAAGGCGGGAATTTGCAGCACATCCACCGCCTGAGCCGCAGGAGCGCACTGTTCCGGCGCATGCACATCCGTCAGCACCGGAACCCTGAGCTGCTCGCGGATGTCGGAAAGAATCTGCAAACCCTTGTCCATACCGATGCCGCGCTGGGAGCCGATGCTGCTGCGATTGGCCTTGTCGTAAGAGCTTTTGTAGATCAGCCCGATTCCAGCTTCCCCGCACAGTTCGACAAGCGCTGCGGCCGTGTCCATCGCATGGGCAGCCGACTCGATCTGGCACGGTCCTGCGATCAGAACCAGCGGCAGATTGTTGCCGATCTCAAGTTCGCCAACGGCGACAGCGCGTGGAGATGTCACGATTCTTCTTTCGCTTTCTTGGCCGCCGCGCCGATGAAGCCCGAAAACAGTGGATGTGGGGCGAACGGGCGCGAGATGAGTTCGGGGTGATACTGCACGGCGATGAACCAGCGATGGTCTGGATATTCCACCACTTCCGGCAGGATCCCATCGGGCGACATGCCGGAGAATTTCAGGCCTGCCGCTTCGATCTTGTCGCGATAATGCACGTTCACTTCGTAGCGGTGCCGGTGACGCTCACGGATGGTCGTCGTGCCGTATATTTCCGCTGCACGGGAACCTTCAGCCAGTTTGGCAGGATATCCGCCAAGCCGCATCGTGCCGCCCAGTTCTCCGCCCTCACGACGGCGCAGCATTTCATTGCCTCGTGCCCACTCGGTCATTAGCCCGACCAGCGGTTCCTTGGCCGGTCCAAATTCCGTGGAAGATGCATCGGGCATACCAGCCAGATTGCGGGCACATTCGATGACCGCCATCTGCATGCCGAAGCATATGCCAAGGAATGGGATGTTCTTCTCGCGGGCATAACGCACGGCTTCGATCTTGCCGCCTGCGCCGCGTTCGCCAAATCCGCCGGGAACGAGAATGCCGTCGACATCGTCCAGCTGGCTCAGAGCCTCCGGATTTTTCTCGAATGTCTCGGACTCCATCCAATCCAGCTTCACGCGCACATTGTTGGCGATGCCGCCGTGTAGCAGCGCCTCGTTGAGCGATTTGTAGCTGTCGAGCATGGCCGTGTATTTGCCGACCACGGCGATACGCACTTCGCCTTCCGGTTCACGGATGGTCCGGACGATGCGCTGCCAGCCTGAAAGATCCGGTTCCTGATCGTGAGGCAGGCCGAAATAGCGCAGAACTTCGGTGTCCAGTCCTTCCGCATGGTAGGAAAGGGGGCACTCATAGATCGTGTCCACGTCGCGGGCTGCAATGACCGCCTGTGGGCGCACATTACAGAAGTTGGCGATCTTGCGGCGCTCGTTTTCCGGAATGGGGCGATCACAACGGCAGAGAAGAACCTGCGGCTGAAGCCCGACATTCTGAAGTTCTTTCACGGAATGCTGTGTCGGCTTGGTCTTCAGTTCACCTGCGGACGGAATCCAAGGCAGCAGCGTGAGATGCACGACCATCGTGTTTTCGACGCCGAGGTCGTTGCGAAGCTGACGAATGGATTCAAGGAACGGCAGGCTCTCGATGTCGCCAACAGTGCCGCCGATCTCGACAAGACAGAAATCCAGTCCCTCAGTGTCTGCAACCACGCGCTCCTTGATGGCGTCGGTGATGTGCGGAATGACCTGCACGGTCCCACCGAGATAATCGCCGCGACGTTCACGGGCGATGACTTCGGAATACACGCGGCCTGTGGTGGTGTTGTCGGCGCGCGTGGCGTTCACGCCGGTGAACCGCTCGTAATGGCCGAGGTCAAGATCCGTTTCGGCACCGTCATCGGTGACGAAGACCTCGCCGTGCTGATACGGGCTCATCGTGCCCGGATCGACGTTCAGATACGGGTCAAGCTTGCGCAGCCGGACCTTGTATCCACGAGCTTGAAGGAGGGCAGCAAGAGCCGCAGAAGCGATTCCCTTGCCAAGAGAAGAGACCACACCACCGGTGATAAATACGAACCGCGTCATGGAAGGTCTCCCTACACTGAGGGCATAGGGCGAGGGAAGAGCCAAATCGGTCTCTTGTCGCCAGCAGACAATTTTGTCCGCGCCCGATTGCAAAACACAAAATTCACAAAAAAAAGCGCGACGGAAAAGCCGCCGCGCTTTGCATCTCCTGAAATCAGGAAAACTTACGGCTGGGTGACCGGTGCGCTCGTTTGGGGAGCGGGTACGGCGGGCGCAACAGGCTGTGTCGCGACAGGCGCTGGTGGTGGCGGGTTGGCGAGAATGTCATGGCCGCCGTTTCCACCGACTGCGCCACGATTCATGACGGCCAGCAGAAGGGAGAGCAGCATGAAGGCAGTCGCCAGACCGGCCGTGCTGCGTGTCAGCAGATTCGCCGTTCCGCGCCCGGTCATGAAAGAGCCCATCCCTTGCGATGAGCCGATGCCAAGGCCACCGCCTTCGCTCCGCTGGATCAGCACGACGGCGATCAGCGCGATGGTGACGAGCAGGTGAAGAGTCATCAGAACGGTGGTCATGAACAATCCGGTCGAAGAACAGGGAACACGCTGACAGGGGAGGAATCAGCGTGCGGGAACGGCGCGAATGATGGTCAGGAACGCATCCGGCTTGAGGCTGGCGCCTCCGACAAGAGCACCGGCCACATCGGGGATGGCAAGAATCCCGGCTGCATTGTTCGCATCCACGGAGCCACCATACAGAATCCGCAGGGATTTGCCAGCATCGCCGAACTGACGGACCAGTTCCGCACGGATGAAGGCGACCGTGTTGGTGATATCCTCAATCGTTGCCGCCAGACCGGTGCCGATGGCCCAGACTGGCTCATAGGCGACGATCCCTGCGAAGCCGTCGGGAAGGGAGCCCTTGATCTGCCAGCCGAGCGTGTCTTCTGTCTGGCCCGACTGGCGCTGGTCTTCCGTCTCACCGATGCAGACGATCGGCGTGAGACCGGCCTTCATGGCGGAAACGGTTTTCTCCCGCACGGTCTCATCCACTTCTTCGTGGTCGCGACGACGCTCGGAATGGCCGAGGATCACATGGGTGGTGCCGAGATCGGTCAGCATGGACGGGGCGATGTCGCCGGTATGCGCGCCCTTGTCGTCTTTGTGGCAATCCTGAGCGCCCATCGCGACGGGCGTATCCTTAAGGAGCGGACCGAGTAGCGCGAGTTGTGTGAAAGGCGGGCAGACCACGACCTCGACACCTGCCGCTGGAACCGTGGCCAGACTGTCGACAATCTGTTTCGCACGATCGGCGGAGTCGGCGCTCAGCCCGTTCATCTTCCAGTTGCCAACAATGATAGGCGTGCTCATCGGAACGTCCCTCCTGTGAAGCCGGACAGGTCCGTGAAGGTCTGTTTTCCGGCGTCTTCGGGTGATGCGGGGCATGGACCCCGACGGTGTTGGTGCATGGCTACTCCATTGCGGCGAGACCGCGCAAGCAGTGCGCTTCTGGTCAAGACGCCGCCGGATGAATATGGTGCGCGGCCCGGAGGCGGTTTTTCCGGTCGCCCTCCCGTTTGTTTCATTCGCGGACCAGAGCCTGCATGATTTCCTTCCTTCGCCGCTTTGTTGTTGAATCCTGGCTCGGGCGTATTCTCGCCGGCGTCATCTTCCTGGCCTTCGTCGGCTGGGGCATTGGGGACGTCATCACCAATGCGGCTGATGACCCGACTGTTGTCGCCAAGGTGGGATCGCAGAAAATCACGACGCGGGAGTTCGCGGCGGCCTTACAGGCGGAAATGCCGCGCCTCGCCCAGCAGATCGGTGCGCCCGATGTGGCGCATATTCCCGGTATGCTGCGCCAGCAGATGGCCAACGAGATTCTCAAGCGTCTGGTGGGTCAGTCGCAGGTGCTGGAAGCGGCGAAGGCCTATGGTGTGGTCGTGCCGGACAGCGCCGTGCGGGACGAAATTTTCTCCATGCCGTATTTTCAGGGGAAGACCGGCACGTTCGATCGCCAGCGTTTCAATGCGGCTCTCGCGAATGCCGGCATGACCGAACAACGGCTCATCTCTCTGGTGAGGAATGACCTGACGGCGCGCGCTGTCATGGAGGCATTTGCCACAGGGGCGCATGTGCCGGACCTGCTGATCAACCGGACCTACACGTTCGAGACGGCCACGCACGTCTTCGATGTGGTGCGTGTGCCGTTCGGAGCGCAGGCAGCGCCTTCCACTCCTGATGAGGCGACACTGAAGCGGTTCTACACCAATCATCCGTGGATGTTCCGCAGCCCGGAATATCGTCATGCCAAGATCGTCGTGCTGTCGCCGCAGACGGTGACGGCCCAGCTTCAGGTGTCTGACGATGAACTGCATCATCTTTATGATGAGCAGAAAGAGCGCTTCAATCGGCCAGAACTGAGAAGCGTGCAGATCGTCACGTCATCCGATCAGGCGGCTGCCAATGCCGTGTCTACGCTCTGGAAAGGTGGCGCGGACTGGAAACAGATTCAGACGGCGGCGAAAGATAGCGCGGCGGTCGATTTTAATGACGCCCGCGCCAGCGCGCTCCCTTCGGCGACACTCCAGAAGCTTGTGTTCGGGGCGCCTGAGAACAGTGTGCAGGGACCGGAAAAGACGGAAACGGGCTGGGTTGTCTTCCGCGTGACCAAGATTACGCCTCCGCGCGCGCAGAGCTTCGAGGATGCGAAAGAGACGCTGCATGCTGAAATCGTGCAGAGCCGCGGGCCAGCCATGGTCAACGCCAACGTATCGAAGCTGCAGGATGCCATCGCCGGGGGCGGTCTCGATTCCATTTCGACTGATCTAGGGGCCGCCGCCGCTGCCGGGTTCCTTGATGCAAAAGGTTTGACGAAAGAGGGCGAGCCTGCGCCATTGCCGGCTTCGGGTGAACTGCGGGACGCGATCGTTTCGCACATCTTCGAACAGGGCAAAGGTGCGCCGCCGCAGCTTGTCGAAGCCAAATCTTCTGCTGACAAGGCAGGGCAGCCTGCCCAGTCCCTCGGCTGGTATGCCGTGTCGGTCGATGACGTGACGCCCAGCCAGCCGCAGGCATTCGAGAGCGTGCATGACAAGGTGCTTGCCGCTTGGCAGGAAGATGAGCGTCGTCACGCCGCGAATGTTGCCGCCACGGCGCTTTATGTGAAGGCCGAGAAGGGCGGTGGGGTGGCCTCTGTCGTCCCTGCCTGCAGTAGCGACCTGAAGACGGGACTGATGATCTCGCGTGCCCGTCCTGCGGAAGATGTGCCGACCGAACTGGCGCAGATCGTCCTGCGGATGCCGGCGAACAGCACGGTGATGACTGAAACCGCCAACGGTTTCCTCGTCGCGACAGTGACCGGGGTAAGGCATCTTGATCCGAAGGCCGATAGTCTGGGTACAGGCCGTGTGCGTGACGGGCTGACGGAATCGCTGGGGAGCGACATGACCTCGGCATTCATTCTCAGCCTTGACCAGCGCTACAAGGTAAAAACGATCCCCGCCGCTGTCCGTGCGGCAATGTCCGACGCCGGCTTTGGAGATGGTTCGTGATGCGTCTCGCCACGCTCGATTCCCCCACTCGTTCCGCCTGTGAGACGGCATGGGCCAGAGGTGAGGGCAGTGTCGTGTTTGCTGTCGAGGCGGCGGATCTGCTTACCCCCGTGGCCGCCTACATGCGTCTTGCGGCAATGGAAGGTGATGGGGGACGAAACACGCTCCTTCTGGAATCCGTGGAAGGGGGCGCAAGCCGGGGACGTTATTCGGTCATTGCCCTGAAACCCGATCTGCTCTGGCGCTGCCATGACGGCAAGGCGTCCATCAATCGGAATGCCGCCACGGATCTCGATACATTTGAGCCTGTCCAGGAAAAGCCGCTCGACAATCTGCGGACCCTGATTCGCGAAAGCCGTCTGCCGCTGATGGAGAGCCTGCCGCCCATGACGGCGGGTCTGTTCGGTTATCTCGGCTACGATATGGTGCGGCAGATGGAGAATCTGCCGAATGCGCCGGCTGATGATCTGGAGCTACCGGAAGCCATCCTGATGCGGCCCGGCCTGTTCGCCATTTTCGACACGGTGACGGACGAACTGATTCTGGCGGCGCCCATCCGCCCGCGTTCCGACGACCATCCGGATGCGGCATTCAATCGGGCCCATGCCTTGATCGAAGAAGCCCGGACCTGTCTTGCCGCACCATTGAAGGTCGCGCAGGAGCCTCCGGTTTCTGCTCTGGAAGCGCCGTCGTCGACCTATACCGAAGCAGAGTTCGAAGATGTGGTGCGCCGCATTCAGGATTATATCGCGGCGGGGGATGCGTTTCAGGTCGTGCCCAGCCAGCGTTTTTCCACGCCATTCGGACTGTCCTCGCTGGCGCTCTACCGTTCGTTGCGCCGGATCAACCCTGCGCCGTTCCTGTTCCATCTGAACCTCGGCGCATTCTCCTTGGTGGGATCATCGCCGGAAATTCTCGTGCGTCTGCGTGAGGGGAAGATGACGGTAAGGCCGTTGGCCGGCACCCGTCCGCGTGGCGCGACGCCCGAGGAAGATCAGCGGCTGGAGGAAGAACTCCTCGCTGATGAGAAAGAGCGGGCCGAGCATCTGATGCTTATCGACCTTGGGCGTAACGATGTGGGGCGTGTCAGCATCACGGGGTCGGTGAAGGTGACCGAGAAGTTCGTCATCGAACGCTTCAGTCATGTGATGCATATTTCCTCGAACGTCGAAGGTGAGCTCAAACCGAATCTGGAAGCGCTCGACGCCCTTATCGCGGCATTTCCCGCAGGCACGTTGACGGGCGCTCCCAAGATTCGTGCCATGGAGATCATCGACGAGGTCGAGCGGACGCGTCGCGCCACCTATGCGGGCTGCGTCGGTTATTTCGGTGCAGGTGGCGACATGGATACCTGTATCGGTCTGCGCATGGCGGTCGTGAAGGATGGCGCCATGTATGTGCAGGCAGGGTGCGGCGTAGTGGCGGACAGTGTGCCGGCACTGGAATGCGCCGAGACCCATCACAAGGCGCGTGCGCTTTTTCGGGCAGCGGAGGATGCGGTCCGGCTGGCTTCCCGCAACAGGAGTGGCGTTCAGGGCGTCTGACGGGTTTCGATCACGTCTACGGTGTCACCCACTGAAATCTGACCGATGCGTTCAACAAGGGCGTTCTGTCCAAACATGATGCCATCGGTCTGACGCCTGAAAGTTGCCAGCGTTCTGAGTGGCTCGGCCCTGTCTGGGTGTTCGCCTGTCTCCTGATCCACGCTTGTCATCACGCATCGCGAACAGGGCTTGACCAGTGTCAGTGCCAGTTCGCCGATCTGTAGTTTCACCCAGCGATCTTCATCCCATGCTTCAGCGCCATCGATGACCAGATTGGGGCGAAAGCGCTCCATGGGAATGAGGTTGTTCAGGCGACGATTCAGATTGGTCAGCGAGGCGGTGGAGGTAACCAGCACCGGAAATCCATCCGAAAACGAGTTGTGAAATGTCCACTCCTTCCAGATTCGGAGGCGAGCGATGTCCGGTCGGTCCATATGGACAAGGCGACAGGGTTCCCCAATGATTTCTGACAGCCATAGCGCAGCGGCTTCGCCTGCATCGCGTGCGGTCATCGTGTCTTTCCACACAGTGACAGACCGGTGGTGATCGTGAGGGAATGGGACCGAGAGGTTCTCGCATCCCGGCGTGTGGAGGATCAGGCCATCTGGTGTATTTTCTGGACGTATGGTTGCCATCACCGGGTGGGTGCGCTGGGTGATGAACTGTCCTTCGAGGTCAATGACGAGCCAGCGACGATCATTTTCACCGCCCCACGGATCAAACCACAGGCTTGAAAGTGACACGCCATGCAGACTTTTGACTGGGTAGATATGCAGAGAGTGAACGGTGAGCATGTCGGCCCCTGTCAGAGGATACGGCGCTGGAAACAGAAGGGTGTGTCACAAAATTATCATCGAATAGCGCGGACTTACCGCTCATAACGCCTCTCTTATGAGTTATAGCCCCATTCAGGAAGCCACCCGTAGCATTCAGGCCTTTCCTGTTTCGGTGTTTCTTTCGGTCGTCTGAATGGCTGCCGCGAGATGAGTGTCAGGTGTTCGAGCAGTTGTCGGAGCAGGATGAGCGTAATCTGGAAAAATTGTTTTTTTGAAAACAGCTTTTCCGTGTCGCCGACTGTTATGATGGCATGATTGGCTGTTTGCTTCGGGATACGGTGGATCACGGTTCGTCGGTTGGAAAAAGTATCCGTCGCTTTGCTTTTATTGCGATTCTGAGTGCTTTCCAAAGTGTGCTGGCACCGTGTGCGCAGGCTGCGGATCAACCGCCCGTCACCGATGTGCTTCCATCCGGTGTGCCTCTTCCGTTTCCCAGCACGGCTCCGGACAATCTGCCGCAGGGATGGGACACGATGGTGCTGGGTGATCTTGGCGGCTATCGATCCCGCCTCCGTGCCCATGGCGTGCGGATTAACTTGCAGGATGTGGAAGAGCTTTGGGGCGTGGCCTCCGGCGGTTTATCCCGTGGCGCGACCTATGATGGCGCGACGATTGTGACGCTGAATCTCGATACGGATCGTCTGATCGATCCTCAATGGCACGGTGGCCTGTTCAATATCAGCGCGATCCAGTTGCGTGGGCGTTCAGTCAGCGCAGATCGTATCGGCGCCTTCAACACCATCAGCGGCTACGATGCCGGTGGGCGGGGAATGCGTCTGTTCGAAATGTGGTACGCGCAGGGTTTCTGGAACAACCGGCTTGATATCCGTCTTGGTGTTATGGACCCGGACACCGAGTTTCTTGTCAGTGATAACGCCTCGCTGTTTCTGAATGCCGATTTCGGCTGGCCCGGCGTGCCTTCCAGCAATCTTTATGGTGGCGGCCCTTCATGGCCTTTCGCCGTGCCGGGCATACGCGCGCAGATCATTCCCACCTATCCGGTGACCATCCTTCTTGGTGTGATGGATGACAATCCAACAGGCGGTCCATTTTTCAGCGAGCGGTCGGCACTGGATATGAATCCCTCAGGCACGCGGTTCAGCATGTCCACGGGTGTTCTTGTCATGGGGGAGGTGTTGGTGACGGTGGATGCCTCGAAGCTGAGTGCATCGCTGGAGAACGCGCTGCCGGGAACGTGGAAGCTCGGCGCCCTGTATGATAGTGGCGCTTTTCCTGATCGACGCTATGACACGCAGGGTCATCTGCTGGCGGGGCCGACTTCGAACGGCTCGCCAATGATGAGACGGAAGAACTGGATGGTGTATGGCATCATTGATCAGACTGTCTGGAATCCTGATGGGGACGCGCCAGAGGCTGTATCCCTGTTTGCCCGCTTCATGGGGGCTGGTAATCGTGGGAATGCGATGACATTCGGTGCCAATGCTGGCGTGACGATGCATGGATTTGTGCCTTATCGGCCTGACGATGTGGTAGGTCTGGCATGGGGCGTCAGCAATGACAGCGCGCATGCTCTGGATTTCAATCGGGATCAGTTGCAGTTCGGTGCAGCAGATGTACTCCCCTTGAAGGCGGAGCATCATATCGAACTGACCTGGCAGGCCCCTGTATGGCGGGGAGTTTCGGTTCAGCCTGATTTTCAATATATCCATCATGTGGGCGGAAATATTGTGAATGGGGCTACAGGAAAGCGGGTGAAGGATGCTGCCGTTTTCGGTCTCAACACCACGGCAAGCTTCTGAATGGTTATATGTATTTTCTGTGAAATTCGCCGTTTTTAAGATAATTGTCACAGACGATCTTTCCGTTTTCTGGCACATGACGCAGGCATTCCGCTGACTTTGCCGTCAAGGCTGTTCGCGGGGCTGCGTGCGGTGATGGAAATGAGGAAAACCCGTGTACGAAAAAGACGATGCCCAGTCTGCTACCGCCGAACGCCTGAAAATGCGTGAGGAAATCCTTGATGATATCGACGAGGAGTTCGAGCTTGAACTCGACGATCGTCGGCTCGACGAGGAAGATGGAGAAGCGCTTTCCTTCCGGAGAACCTATTTCCGTGAACTGCTTCGCCTGCAGGGTGAGCTCGTCAAACTGCAAAGCTGGGTGCAGGAAACAGGCTATCGACTGGTCGTTCTTTTTGAAGGACGTGACGCTGCGGGCAAGGGCGGTGTGATCAAGCGCATCACCCAGCGCCTCAATCCTCGGATATGCCGTGTTGCAGCGCTTCCTGCGCCAAGCGAACGTGAGCGTACCCAGTGGTATTTCCAGCGCTATGTCAGCCATCTGCCTGCTGGTGGTGAGATCGTACTGTTCGACCGTAGTTGGTATAACCGGGCAGGCGTCGAGCGGGTCATGGGTTTCTGTACCGATGAGCAGTATGACGAATTCTTCCGTTCCGTGCCGGAATTCGAGCGGATGCTGGTTCGCAGCGGGATCAAGGTTGTAAAATACTGGTTCTCCATCACGGATGAGCAGCAGGAAGCCCGTTTCCGCGCGCGTATCGAAGATCCGCTCAAGCAGTGGAAGCTGAGCCCGATGGATTTGCAGAGCCGTGTTCGCTGGGAAGATTACACCCAAGCCAAGGAAGAGATGCTTGAGCGTTCAAGCATTCCGGAAGCACCGTGGTGGGTTGTGCAGGCAGTGGACAAGAAAAAGGCCCGCCTGAACTGTATCAATCACCTTTTGTCTCAGGTGCCTTATGAGGCGGTGGAAAAGCCGCTCATCGAACTGCCGCCGCGTTGTTATAACCCGGACTATGTTCGCAACCCGACACCGGAATCGATGATCGTTCCGGAAATATACTGACACGATCAGGAATAATCGTGCGGGATGAAAAGTGGATTTTTTCATCCCGCATATTGGATTGCTGGAGAGCTCAGGCGGGTGTCGCCGGAGCCACAGGTGGCGGAGAAGTTGGTTTTGGTGCGGGCACCGGGTCTGCTGTCTTCTTACGTTTGCCTGCCACTTTCTTTGCGAGTGATACAAGCGCTCCGGCCGCCACCACGCTGGCAGCGACAATCAGACCGGCAACAGGAGTCTGCCGTTTCTGAAATTCCGGTGTCATGCCTTCCATAGTCATTCTCCTTGCAGAACCGTTGGTTTCACTTTCCGCCAGTGTGCAGGCCTGCTTCCAGAAAAGCGATGCTGCGCGTCCATGCGAGGTGATTGGCCTCTGCATTGAAGCTTGAGCGATCCCTGTTTCCAAACCCATGACCTGCGTCATCGTAAACGTACATTTCGACGTCGGGATGCATGGCGCGGATGGCGCTCACGTCCTGGTGAGAGATCGAGGTGTCTTGTCCACCGAAGTGAAGTTGCACGGGGCAGTGCGGTTTGGCGTCTTTCTGTGCGGCGATGCCTCCACCATACCAGGCGACCGCAGCGGAAAAATCATGCGTGCGCGTTGCGGCATCCCAAGCCAGCGTGCCGCCCCAGCAGAAGCCGATGATGCCGATTTTCCTGTGCGGCGCATGTTTCCGAAAATGAGTGACGCACCCATGCAGGTCGGCAAGTGTTTCTTCCAGGGGGATCTGTGCGCGAAGAGCCAGACCTTCCTGCACGTCCTCTGGCGTGTAGCCGAGTTCGACGTTGCGACGTGCCCGATCAAACAGGGCGGGGGCCAGCACGGAAAAGCCGGCAGAGGCAAATTCATTGGCGACAGTACGAATATTGTGATTCACGCCAAAAATTTCCTGCACCACGACAAGGGCGTGCGGTGCATCAGGCGCTCCTGCCTGCCAGGCTGAATATTCATGACCATCGGCGGCCGTGAGGGTGATGTTCGTGCTCATGTTCAGGCTCTCGTAGGATAAGGGACAGTCTGCTGGAGGCGCAGATAATGGCTTACCTTACAACGGGCCTGCGGGGCGGCAAGTTGAGGGAGGCATGCAGGCGTTCACGAAGACAGAATGCGTTCCTCACCGCTCCGGAAACAATAAGAGCGTGTGAGATCAGTGCTTCCGGGCGCGTTCTATGGTGCTGGTGGTAGAATGGCCCGCCTTGAGATCGGCAAGAAACAGCCGACCGCCATTCGCGATGACTTCCGGTGCACCGATGACATCTTCAGGTCTGTAGTCCGAACCTTTTACCAGCACATCGGGGAGAAGCCGGCTGATGACAGTCTGCGGCGTATCCTCTGAAAAAGCGACAATCGCGTCGACATAGCGGACAGCCGCCATGACAGCGGCACGGCTTTCGAGTGTGTTGATGGGACGGGTTTCGCCCTTCAGGCGCCTGATGCTCGCATCGTCGTTCAATGCAACGATCAGTCGGTCACATTCCGCACGGGCTGCCGCCAGCAGGCTGATATGGCCGGGGTGAAGGATGTCGAAGCAGCCATTTGTGAAACCGACTGTCAGCCCTTGCGACTTCCAGTGTTCGACCTGTCGGTTTGCAGCATCGAGCGACAGCAGGTGAGGGGATTTTAACGGTGTTTCCTCCGCCTGTAATTCGCGCGTGACTTCCTGAATATCGGCTGTCGCAGTGCCCAACTTGCCCACCACCACGCCAGCGGCTGCGTTTGCAACGCGCATCGCTTCCGGAAACGGCATGCCGGAACCAACGGCCAGCGCCATGGTGGCGATAACGGTGTCACCTGCGCCCGACACGTCAAACACTTCGCGTGCCCGTGCGGGAACGGCTTCCGCTTCTCCGTCGGCAGGGATCAGCATCATGCCTTTTTCCGAGCGGGTTGCGAGTATGACATCGGCTTCCGCCTCGGCCATCACCTTTCGGGCCGCCCGTTCGACACTGGCTTCATCCGTGCCGGAAATGCCGGAAGCTGCCGCCAGTTCCTTGGCATTGGGGGTAATGCAGGTCGCGCCGCGATAGTGCCGGAAATCCGAAGTCTTCGGGTCGACAAAGACCGGAATGCCGCGAAGTTTCGCTTCTCCGATCAGGTGTCGTACGACCATGCTGTCGCAGACACCCTTGCCATAGTCGGAGAGGATGACGACGTTGGCTTCGTCCAGACGCGCATCAATGGCGCGGCAGAGAAGTTCGGCTTCCTCGGTCCGTAGCTTTAGGCGGCTTTCCTCGTCGGCGCGCACAACCTGCTGATGGGACGCAATGAAACGGGTCTTGCAGATGGTGGGACGGAATGAACTTGCGACCAGCATTTCGGAAATGCCGGTTTTCTGGAGACGGAGCGCCTCGCGCAGGATCACGGAGGCTTCGTCTTCACCTACAAGGCCGATCAGGACAGCGCGTCCACCCAGCGAGATGATGTTGCTGGCGACATTGCCCGCACCGCCCGGCATCTCACGACGCTCCTTGAGCAGCAGGACCGGCACTGGCGCTTCCGGAGAAATCCGCTCCATTTCGCCATAAACGAAACGGTCGAGCATGACATCGCCCACACAGAGGACGGTGATATTGGAAAAATCCATGATCCTGTCAGCCCAGAAAACTTGCGATGAAATCATTCAGTCCCGTCTGGCGCGGGGTGCGCAGTCGCGCGGCCGTCAGGATGGCGCGCGTCTCGTCAATGGCGCGATCAAGCTCATTGTTGACGATTACGTGGTCAAATTCCTGCCAGTGGGAAATCTCGGCCAGCGCCGCATCCATGCGGCGACGGATTTCCTCAGGGGCATCGGAGGCGCGACCCGTAAGGCGACGCTCAAGTTCGGGCAGTGATGGGGGCAGCACGAAAAGGCTCACCACATCGGCGGGAAGGGCTGTCCGGATCTGGCGGTGTCCCTGCCAGTCGATGTCAAACACCATGTCATAACCAGCGGCGAGTGCGTCTTCGACCGGAGCGCGGGGCGTTCCATAGCCGCGTCCGAAAACGGTAGCCCATTCCAGCAGTTCGCCCTGCTCGGCCATGGTTTTGAACTGATCCATGGAACGGAAATGATAGTGAACGCCATCCGTTTCACCGGGACGGGGAGCGCGCGTGGTGATCGACACCGAATGCTTCAACCGGGGGTCGGCGGCGCGCAGCGCGTTGGCGATAGTGGATTTTCCGGCGCCGGATGGAGCGGAAATGACAAGGCAGACGCCCCGCCGCGTTATGGGTGCCGTGGCGGTCGTTCCCGTGCGTGTCATGTCGGCGTCCTGAGCCTCCCTGCCGTAACCGGAAGCCACTCCGTTCGTTTCGGGCGGCAACGGTGGCGACGTTTTAGCAGCCGGTCCTTAACGTGTCACGAATTTTGAAAAACAAACAAAATCAATCTTCTGACCTGTCGCTAGAGCCGCCATCGCCAATTGCTCTTCAGGCCAGTTCACCCACAGGAAGAGCCCGTTCTTCAGGAGGGCTAGCATTGAGAGTGAGCACGCGTAGAGTTTCTTCACTCTTATCAATAGCTGCTTTTTCGACTGCCGGATCAAAGGACCGGCACATGAGGGCGTAGCTCGTGCCAGACACCAGAAGCCCGACGAGCCAGCCAATATCCACGCCGCCCAGCATGTGGGCGATGGGGCCGGTATACATCTCAGGCAGCACGAAGAACGGAATGGTGGCGACAAATCCGATCAGATAGGCCGCGACGCCGCGCCATTCCCACTGGCCGTAAATGCCTCCGGGTGTGAAGAGATTGGTGATGGCGTAATGGCCTCGGCGGACAAGGAAATAATCCACCAGATTTACGGCGGTCCAAGGGACCAGCAGGTAGAGCATGATTGTCAGGGTCGAGAACAGAAGCCCGATGGCATTGTCGCCGCATTGCAGGGAAATTCCCGTCCAGACAACGGCCAGGACGAGCAACGTGACGATGCGCACGCCTCGTGTGGGTTGAAGGCGGTGAAAGGCGTCCACGCCCGTCAGCACGGTCAACATGCAGCTATAGGCGTTGAGGCCCATCGTCGCGATCATGGCGGAAATCGAACCGAGCGCCAGAATGGCGCCGAAGCCGGGAAATATGGCGTTGCCTGCATCATGCAGAGCGACAAGACCGTCTGACGCACCCATCCGTGTCGCCAGCCATGCCCCCATGATAACGAGCCATATGGCGGACGACGACGCGCCCAGCATCACGGCCAGAATGATGGAAGATGGTTTGGTGTTGCGCGGCAGATAACGGGAGTAATCCGAAACATACGGCGCGTAGGTAATGTTGTAGCTGGCGCAGGCGGCGATATGGGCGATGAAGGCTGTCCACGTAAAACTGCTGGCAACGGGGGCATGTCCACCAGCATGACCGGTGAGAATGGCGCCCGTGAGAATGACGTAGAGCGGCAGGCAGACGAAAAAGCAGAATTTGAAGATTGTGTGCAGGCAGTCGTGACCATAGATCGCCAGTATGGTGGCGATGCATGTCAGTGTGAGAGCGATCGCAGTCGCGTTCCACCCGAAGATTCCATGCAGTCCGTTCGAGACCAGCACGCTGTCCACGACATTGAAGCCAATAAAGGTGACGAGGGTGCCAAGCAGCACCAGCACCACGCCCCGAAAGCCGAACTGCGCGCGGGACTGTATCATCTGCGGCAGTCCCAGTTCCGCGCCTTGCGAAGCATGGAAAGCCATGAACAGCGTGCCGAACAGAATGCCGATCAGTGTGGCGACTGAGGTGGCGCCTAACGACAGCCCCATGCTTGGTCCGACAAAGCCGATGGCGATGGTGAAGAACTGGAAATTCCCCAGAAACCAGAAGGGCCCCTGATCGGCGACCCGCCCATGACGTTCATTCTCGGGAACGTAATCAATGGAACGAGTCTCGATGTTTCCGAGGCCCGTTCGGGAAGAGCGTGTGTCGGAGGAAGAGGGTACGGACATGGCGGTGAATCCGTGGCTGCTGACGGCAATGTAAGTCCATCATGCGCCTATCCATTTTTTTTATGCAACGATACGATTTCGAACAAAGAAGTGATATTGCCTGACTATTGGCGGCATTTGCGGGTGTCGGCGGATATTTTATAAAGAAGTGAACTGAACTTATTTTTTTCTGAATTTATCGTATTCCGCAGTCATGGTCCTGTGCCATCAGGATAAACCGTAACGATTACGGAACATCCTGGTTTCTGTTCTGTTCCGGAGGTCCTACGCCAATGAACGAGGAAAAACTGTCCGCTCTGCGCCAGAAATTTGGCGGCACGGCTGGAAGCGAGATTTTCGATCCTGAATTCAAGGCTGTGGCGGAAGGGCAGTTCTCTGCCGGACGGGGACGTTCCAAGCCTTATTCAGGGGTGCAGACCCTGCTCGGATTGCCCTATCTGCCTGATGCGTCGGCGTCCCCCGATTATGACGGAATTGACGTGGCGCTTGTAGGCGTGCCCATGGATCTGGGTGTGACCAACCGTTCCGGCTCACGTTTTGGTCCCCGGGCGGTGCGTGATATCGAGCGCATCGGTCCTTATGAACATGTTCTGCACCGGCTTCCCACGGCTCTGTGCAAGGCGGCCGACATCGGGGATGTGCCATTTCGCAGCCGCTTTAGCCTTACGCAGTCGCACGAGGACATTCAGGCGTTTTATGGTCCGCTGGTAAAGGCTGGCGTGATTCCGCTTTCGGTAGGTGGGGACCATTCCATCAGCTACTCCATCCTTAAAGCGGTAGGTGCTGAGCGCCCTGTCGGCATGGTGCATTTCGACGCGCATTGCGACACCGGAGGCGATTATGAAGGCGCGAAATTCCATCATGGCGGCCCATTCCGCCATGCGGTGCTGGAGGGTGTGCTGGACCCGGAACGCTGCGTGCAGATCGGGATTCGCGGATCTTCGGAATATCTCTGGGAGTTCTCGAAGGAATCCGGGATGACCGTGATCCATGGCGAGGAAGTGCCGCGTCTTGGCACCGATGCGATCATTGAAACGGTGCGCCGCGTGGTGGGCGATGGTCCGGTCTACATCACATTCGACGTGGACTGCCTTGATCCCAGCTTCGCGCCGGGCACGGGAACGCCGGAAGTCGGTGGTCTCACCACGCGCGAGGCGCTCGACCTACTGCGTGGTCTGGACGGGCTGAACATTGTCGGTGGCGATGTGGTTGAAGTCGCGCCCCAGTATGATGCCACCACCAACACGGCCCATGCCGCCGCGCAGATTCTGTTCGAACAGTTCTGTCTGGTCGCAGGACGGATTTCGTCCGATCGCGGAACTTCTGCTACGTAATCCCGCGTATGGAACCGGCGCGTCCCGTCGATAGGGTGCGCGTTGGTTGCTGGTGACGGAAGGCAGGACTGTGACACTTCTCCAGCGTGCGCGGGGACATTTCGGGCTGGCTGTTCGCGCGGATGGGTCTCGTACCCGGCGCGCGGATCTGGAGCAGGGAGGATGTTGCCGCCTGCTGTTCCCACGTGTTGCGGGAGACAGTCTAGAAGCGGTGACGGTCAATATCTCCGGTGGGATTGCGGCGGGTGACCGGATTGAGGGGCGCATTGAATGTGGCCCCGACACGGACCTGCTGGTCACTTCGCAGGCTGCCGAACGAATCTACCGTGCCCGTTCTGATGATCCTGCTGCGGAAATGGAGATTTCCTGCCGATTGGCGGAGGGAGCCCGTCTGGAATGGCTCCCTCATGGCACGATCTATTTTGATGGCAGCCGGATGCGGCGTCGTGTGAACGTCGTCATGGCGGCTTCCGCGACTCTCCTGTTTCTTGAAACCCGGATTTTTGGTCGTATTGCCTCGGGCGAGACAGTGGAACGGCTGGATATACGCGATCGTCTGTCCGTACGGCGGGCGGGCGAACTTCTGCTGGAGGACATGGTCCGGCTGGAGAGCGATGATGTCGCGGCGCTGCTGAAACGCAAGGCTGTTGCGGACGGGCAGGTGGCGAACGCTACACTGGTGCTGATCGCGCCGGACGCGGAAGAACGTCTTGTAGCGGTCCGCGCTCTTCTGGAAGAGATCCATGAAGGCAGCTTTGCGGCGTCCGCCTGGAATGGCATGCTAGTGCTGCGGGCAATCGCGCCGGGCAGTTGGCCGCTGGATATGGCGATGCGTCGTATTCTGCCGGTGTTGAGGGACGACAGGCCCATGCCTGCCACGTGGCGTTCATGAGCAGGATAGCAAGGAGACGGAGCGGGACATGAAGCTTACTCCCCGAGAGAAAGACAAGCTGCTTGTGGCGATGGCCGCCATGGTGGCGCGTGGCAGACTGGAGCGCGGCGTACGCCTCAATTATCCGGAGGCCATCGCGCTTATCACCGAACATGTTGTGGAGGGGGCCCGTGACGGACAGAGCGTTTCCTCATTGATGGCGAGCGGGGCGCATGTGCTGACACGGGAGCAGGTCATGGCCGGTGTTCCCGAAATGATTCACGATGTTCAGGTGGAAGCGACTTTCCCCGATGGAACGAAGCTGGTGACGGTGCATGACCCGATACGCTGACCCCCTTCCCGAAGGTGCCATTCCCGGAGAAATCCTTGCAGGCGAAGGTGATATTCTTCTCAATGAAGGTCTGCCGCGCCGCAAGCTCATGGTGACCAACACAGGAGACCGACCGGTGCAGGTCGGGAGCCATTATCATTTCGCCGAGGTCAATCCGGCGCTTCAGCTTGATCGCGAGCAGGCGTTGGGCTGGCGTCTGGACGTGCCCTCGGGTGGAGCAATCCGTTTCGAACCGGGGCAGGAGCGGGAGGTGACGCTTGTGCCGCTACAGGGTTTGCGCCGCGTCATCGGATTTCGCGGTGACGTGATGGGGAGTGTAGATACATGACGCGCCTTTCCCGTTACGACTACGCTGGTCAGTTCGGTCCTACGACAGGTGATCGGGTGCGTTTGGCCGACACGGCTCTCCTCGTGGAAGTGGAAAAGGATTTCACCATTTATGGTGAGGAAGCACGTTTCGGTGGTGGCAAGACCATCCGTGATGGGATGGGGCAGTCGCAGCTCTCGCGTGCGGAAGGGGCGGTGGACACCGTCATCACCAACGCGCTGATCATCGACCACTGGGGCATCGTCAAGGCGGATGTTGCCTTGCTTGATGGCAGGATCGCGGCGATCGGCAAGGCAGGCAATCCCGACATTCAGCCGGGCGTGGATATCGTTATTGGTCCGGGCACCGAAATCATCGCTGGCGAGGGAAAAATCCTCACGGCAGGGGGAATCGACAGTCATATTCATTTCATCTGCCCACAGCAGATCGAAGAAGCCCTGTCATCAGGCATCACCACCATGCTGGGAGGTGGCACAGGCCCTGCAACCGGCACGGCGGCGACCACCTGCACGCCGGGGCCATGGCATCTTGCGCGCATGTTGCAGGCAGCGGATGCCTTTCCCGTCAATCTGGCGTTCGCCGGAAAGGGGAATGCCTCACGGCCGGGTGCGCTGGAGGAGATGGTCCGTGCCGGTGCCTGCTGCCTGAAGCTGCATGAGGACTGGGGCTCTACCCCGGCTGCCATCGACTGCTGTCTGGACGTGGCGGATCGCATGGATGTGCAGGTGATGATCCATACGGACACGCTTAACGAAAGCGGGTTCGTGGAAGACACCATCGCGGCGTTCAAGGGCCGCACCATTCATGCTTTCCATACGGAAGGCGCGGGCGGCGGACATGCTCCTGACATCATCCGCGTGGCGGGTCTGCCTAACGTGCTGCCTTCTTCAACCAATCCCACGCGGCCTTACACGATCAACACGCTGGATGAACATCTGGACATGCTGATGGTCTGCCATCATCTGGACCAGCAGATTCCCGAAGATATTGCGTTCGCGGAAAGTCGCATCCGGCGCGAAACCATTGCGGCGGAAGATATTTTCCACGACATGGGCGTGTTGTCGATGATGTCGTCCGACAGTCAGGCCATGGGACGTGTGGGCGAAGTTCCGTTGCGCACATGGCAGACGGCACACAAGATGAAGATCCAGCGGGGCGCATTGCCCGGAGACGGGGCGGCCGATAACGCCCGCGTCAAACGCTATATTGCCAAATACACCATCAATCCCGCCATTTCGCACGGTCTGTCGCACGAGGTGGGATCAGTGGAAGTCGGAAAGCTGGCTGACCTCGTCCTGTGGGAACCGGCGTTTTTCGGCGTAAAGCCAGAAATGGTCATCAAGGGTGGGGCGATTGTCTATGCGATGATGGGTGATCCAAACGCCTCCATTCCCACGCCGCAGCCGGTTTATGGACGCATGATGTTCGGTGGCTATGGTGGCGCTTTGACGCACACAAGCCTGACTTTTGTTTCTCAGGCGGCTCTGGAAGACGATATCGGGCAGAAGCTCGGCCTGCGCCGCAACCTTTCCGCCGTTTCCAATGTGCGTGGCGGGATCGGAAAACGCAGCATGATCCACAATGATGCGATGCCACATATCGAGGTTGACCCCGAGACCTACGAGGTTCGTGCAGACGGCGTACTTCTGACCTGCGAACCGGCAGAGATCCTCCCTATGGCGCAGAGGTATTTCCTGTTCTGATGACACATGTAATCGAAATTCTTCCAGCAGGAAGCTGGTCCGTTTCGGAAAAGGCGGACCTGTTCGCTGCGGATTATGAAGGGCGGCACCGCCGTCGCATGATGTTGACGTTGCAGTCAGGCGAGAAGGTGCTGCTTGATCTGGAACAGGCCCGTCTGTTGCAGGGCGGCGACGGACTGAAGCTGAGTGATGGGCGCATCGTGCTGGTCGAGGCGCTGCCGGAAGAGCTGATGGAAGTGACGGCTCACGATCCGCTGCATCTGCTCCGGCTCGCGTGGCACATCGGAAACCGCCATCTGCCCGCGGCAATCCAGGAAAAGCGTATTCTGATACGGCGAGACCATGTTATCGCCGACATGATCCGTGGTCTCGGTGGGCATATCCATATGGTCGAGGCACCGTTCGATCCGGAAAGCGGTGCTTACACGGCCCGTGCTGCTGGTGGAGCGCATCACCACGATCATGGACACGGTTCGGATCACCACCACCATTCGCATGACTGATCGGTCTGCATTCGCAGGGCTGGACTTTCTGCGTCTGCTTTCCTGGGTTTCTCCCGCATTCCCGACTGGCGGCTATGCCTATAGTCACGGTCTGGAATGGGCGGTGGAAACCGGTGATGTTGGGGATGTCGCCACTCTCTGTGACTGGATCGAGGCTCTGCTTCGGCATGGTAGTCTGGGCAATGATCTGATCATTCTTCATGCGGCATGGGACGCCTCTCAGGAAGTGACGCGACTGCGCGAGATTGCCGCTTTTGCCTCTGCCTGTGCATCCTCCCGGGAGCGGTTCGAAGAAACGGTTTATCAGGGAGAGGCGTTTTTGAAGGCAGCATCCGTGTGGAATGTCACGCCTGACAAAAATGATCTTTCCGGTGTCCGCTGGCCATTGCCGGTGGCGCAGGGCGCTGTATTCGGTCGCGGTGGCGTGAGTCGGGAACAGGCGATGCTGGCGGGAGGATATACTGCCATAGCAGCCCTTGTTTCGGCTGCAGTGCGCCTGGTGCCACTGGGACAAACGGATGGGCTACGTGCTTTGGCGCGACTGGAAACAGTGCTTCTGCAAATTGTGCGTGACGCGCAGAAATTGACGCTCGACGATGTCGGAGGGGCCTGTTTCGGTTCCGATCTCGCGGCGATGTATCATGAAACTCAGACAACAAGGCTGTTCAGGACATGACGAAAGCAAAAAACGGCCCGCTTCGCGTGGGGATCGGTGGTCCTGTTGGCACAGGCAAGACGGCTCTCATGGATGCCCTGTGTCGCCGGTTCCGTGAGGAATATAACATCGCCGCCATCACCAATGACATCTACACGCGCGAAGATGCTGAATTTCTGACGCGCGCCGGTTCGTTGCCAGCGGAACGGATCATGGGGATTGAGACGGGGGGATGCCCCCACACAGCCATCCGCGAGGATGCCAGCATCAATCTTGCCGGCGTAGCGGAACTGACAGAGCGCTTCGAAGGGCTGGATATCGTGCTGGTGGAGAGCGGAGGTGATAACCTTGCCGCCACATTCAGTCCCGAACTGGCAGATCTGACGATTTACGTGATTGACGTTTCGGCAGGTGACAAAATTCCACGCAAAGGTGGCCCGGGCATCACGCGCAGTGATCTGCTGGTGATCAACAAGATTGATCTGGCGCCATATGTGGGGGCCGATCTTGGCGTCATGGACCGTGATAGCCGCAAGATGCGCGGAAAACGGCCATTCGTGTTCACCAATATTCGTGCGGGTGAAGGCGTTGAAGACATCGCCCGATTCATCATTGAGCAGGGCGGTCTGTGAATATGTGAGGCAGTTAAGAGCTTCCTCGGGCAACGGAGACAACTTGGTTCATTGGAGAAAGAAAAAATCTGCAATATGGTGCCAGAGATTTTTTTTGAAATGAATTAAGGCCGCCCAATGCTGGAAAATCTGGTTGAGTGCTCCCATTCCTATCTTCTGACTCATTGGGGTGGGATTCTTGACTATGATCGGGAGCTCAATGAAGTCAGAGCTCGTCCTTTTGATGGAAAAGAACCGGATGTTCGTGTCGTCCTTCTGACGAATGGAAGTGCACGCTTTGAACTACGGGGTGAAGACGGCAGCACATGGTTTGCGGCTGAGCCGGGCACCGACGGAAAGCTGCATGCAGGGACGGGGGCGGTCTTTCCCAATAAAATTCAGCATGTTTGGGTGACGTCACACCCTGATATTTATGCCTTCAAGATAAATGGCCTGTTTCTGAGCACAAAGCCGGAAGGATTGATCCGCTTTCATGAAACGCGGGCGATAACCTGGGAGCAGTATCTTCTTCTTGATGAGACGCGGTTCGCTCAGGCCGCTTTCATAAAGAACAATCACTGGTTCTCGCCCGGGCAGGATGCACTTATTTCTTCTGACCACATCACCTTTGGTGAGGAAATGAAGGTAAGAATAGGAAAGATTTCCGTCAGTCTAACCGACCTTCTCGATAGTGCCGGGAAAGAAACTTTTTTCAAGTCGTTGCGATTTTCTCATGCAAAATGGCGGCAGGATTCTCTGATACTGTATCGACCACTTGTCTATTTTTGTTCCTTCGGCAAGGAGGAAGGATTTCGGTGCCTCGATATTTCTGTAAAGTCCCTGAGAAAATACGGAAAATATGATGGTGCGATTGCGGTCCTGACTGAACGTTCAGTTGATGCCATTGAGAAGGACTATCCAGATACAGCCAGGGAAGTCACGATCCTTCCTTATCTGCCTCTGGACAATATAGATTATATGTCTGCTCGGTTTGATATTTCGATGTTCGAATATTTCGACCATTATCAGCCGATTCTTTACCTTGATACGGATATTATAATTCAGAACGAAATTTCTGTTGTTTTTGAACAGGCGATACGAAAGAGGGAAACGCTTTTCCATGTGACAAAGGAAACGTCCAAGCCGATGGATGAACCTTATTATGGAAGAGAGCTTTTTCAGGAAGATGATTCCGTGACGTCAGATCCGGCGTTTGGCTTCACAACCGGCATATTACTGTTCATCGATAAGGTTCACGCAAGTTCTACACTCAGACAGGTTCGCAATGTCATTATCCAGCAGAGCGAAATGTTCGATGGGCGCAACATTATGCGTTGTTTCGACCAGCCTGCCGCGAATTATGTTCTGCATAAGCTGGAAAAGCCTTCTCCGGATATTCTGACGGCCAACGTTCGTAATTTCGATATGGGAAAACGACACGTTTCGGATGAAGAACTGGAGGAATATTGCTATAGCATCGAACAGTTTCCGATACTGCATTTTGCTGGAGGGGTGGGGGCTTACGACTGGAAGCTGGACGCCATGATCCGGTACAGTGAATGTCTGGAAACACTGCACTCAGACTGATTCATCCAGTATTTGGACTGTTTTTTTTGTAGACGAAAGTCAAAAAACGGCATTCCGAAAACATGGAATGCCGTTTGATTTTCCTATCAGTTCAACGTTTTACGAAGTTGGCATGCAGTCTTTCGTAAATATAGGCTTCTGCGGTTATGGGTTTGTATTTCTTTTCCGGTCCTTCAATGACAGCTTCACGGTTGGCCTGACAGAAGAACGGAATTGAGAGCCGTGGGCCGAGATATTCGCCCGGTTGCGGCATACGAACACGGTGTAGGGTGGACTTCAGTTTGTCATCGCTCCAGCGCATCAGCATGTCACCGATATTGCAGGTGACAGCGCCCGCAACCGGGGTTACCTCGGTCCATGCATGAGAGTCCATTTCTGCTCCGGGACAGACCTGCAGGCCGCCTTCACCCTCCCGAAGATGCAGAAGCGTCAGGCAATCAAAGTCGGAATGGGCGCCAGCGCGCCAATGTTTGAAATCCTCCGGCTTTGCATTTTCCATGCTCATGTAATGAATAAGCCGCAGTGTGCATTGATAGCCGGGTGAAGACCGTTCGCAGTTTTTCTCGAAGAAATCCTCATTGAAACCAAGTTTGAGAGCGAAGCAGGAAAGAATCTGCATCGCCAGACGCCAGTTGTCTTTTTCAAATTTGGTCATGGCGGCGTGAAAACCGGGAAGGTCGGCTTCATCGGGCCACAGTCCTGCCATTTCTGGCAATGTAATCTGATAGGACTCTTTATTGTCGGGAGTGCCGGTCGATGGGCGAACCTGCGAACGGTATTCCCAGCCTGCGTTTACTGTTGGTTTCTTGAGAAGTTTTTCTTTCTTCTCCATGGGGAGATCGAAAAAACGGCGTGCGGTTGCAAACGCGTTATCGACCTCTTCAATACTGACACCGTGATTGGTGACCTGAAAGAAACCATGCACGGTGGCAGCATCCCACAGGGCATCGGCAATTTCAGATTTCCGAACTTCGAAATCTGACATGTCTATGCAGGGAATGGAGCGTTCGCTAGTGGTTCCCATCGAACCGATGGTTGCTTCGCGATTCAGTTCTTCAAGAGCGTAGGAAGAAGCGGGTTTTTCGATGCTGCTCATGGCAGGCTCCTCGGCAAGATGAGTGACGTTTCAACCGAATTGTCAGTGTCACGAGCATGAGGAGACCCAGAGAAGCGGAAACCATCATGTGCACGGAACACCGACATGACGGAGCAATGCCCAGAGCAAATTTTTACTCCGACCGCTTCTACTCTGCCTTTTCACTTTACTAAAGAACATAACGTATAGTCAACGGTTTTTTAGAATCCACCTGACCAGCGCCGGAGCAGATGCGTGCGCAACTGTGCTGTAGCCATGTAAAGAGCAAGACCAGCCACCGTGATGAGGGCGAGAGCCGCGAACATGCGGGGAATATCCATCTGAAAGCCGGATTGAAGAATCTCGTAGGCAAGGCCAGCACTGTTTCCCCCTGTCCCAGCCACGAATTCAGCGACAACCGCGCCAACAAGCGCCAGCCCGCTGGAAATCTGTAGCCCGGCGAGAAACATGGGCAGGGCGCTGGGAATGCGCAGACGTATCAGAAGTTGCCAGCGTGACGCTTTGTGCATCCGGAAGAAGGATTCAAGGCCCGGATCGACACTGCGTAATCCCTGAAGTGTGTTGGAAATGACCGGGAATATGGCAATGAGGGCCGCGCAGACAATGAGTGCGAACTGTGTGTTCTTGACAAGAATGATGATCAGAGGGGCGACTGCGACCACAGGGGTAACCTGCATCAGCACAACATAGGGCATCAGGCTTCGCTCTATGAGAGGACTCTGCACGAGCAGAAAAGCGACGCATGTGCCAAGGACAATGGAAATCAGCAGGGCTGCGAATGTGACCTGAAGCGTGCTGACGAGAGCGTGCAGGAGCACCGGCCAGTCGCGTGCGAACGCGGCGGCTATGTCGGTGGGGGCGGGCATCAGATACGGCGGGATGTGCCATAGGCGGCAGATGCCCTGCCAGAGCAGCAGCACGAAGATGCCGAGAAAGAAAGGCGCGCAGAAGGAGATGAGCCGGATGTTCATGACTCAGTTCGCCATTTCCAGAGCGCTGGCGTGGGATGCCTCGCCGAGAAGACGGTTCAGATCGCGACAGATTTCGGCAAACTGGTTGCTCATACGGAAACTTTCATCACGCTGGATGCCGGGATCGATATGGTATTCGGCAAAGATACGCCCGGGATGTGCAGCCATGATGATGACGCGAGTGGACAGAAAAGCCGCTTCATAAAGAGAGTGTGTGACGAAGAGCATGGTCAGGTGCTCCTCTGCGCACAGTCGCGCCATGTCCTCATCAAGTTTGTTGCGCGTCATTTCGTCGAGTGCGCCGAAAGGCTCATCCATGAGCAGCAGATTGGGGCGGGTGACGAGTGCACGAGCGATCGAGACGCGCATTTTCATGCCGCCGGAAAGCTGCGCCGGAAATCGGTTGGCCACATGGGAGAGACCGACTGTCTGAAGGGCTGCCGGAACCCGTGTCATTGCCTCCGTATAAGGAACACCGTCGAGATCAAGCGGCAGTCTGACATTGGTAGTGGTATCAGCCCACGGCATAAGTGTGGGCTCCTGAAACACGAACGCCAACCGGCTGCCGTCTTTACCCACATGGTCGAAATTCCTGCCCCACCAGCGCACGTCACCTGCGGTTGGCGTGTGTAGATTGGCGATGACTTTCAGCAATGTGCTTTTACCGCAGCCGGACGGCCCAATCAGGCTGACGAGTTCGCCTTTTTCGATCTCCAGATCGAGTGGGGAAAGCCCTCTCGTGCCATTTGGAAAGACCTTTTCAATGGCCCGAAGACTGACAACATTTTCCCGCATGTTTTGATGATCCTGCTGGCCTGATCAAGAGATCGACCGCTTTATTCCGGCTGCTGGACGTAAATGCAGACGGCGAGAATGGTGATGAAAAATCGGAAGGCTGGCTGCTGGCCATTCCATGAGGCTGATTGCCACATCAGAAACCATTCCGCGCCTACAACAGAAAATCCAAAGAACCACACCAGAAATCCCAGTGCGGCCCCTAATGGAACAAGTTTCTTCGCGTTGCGGAAAGTCGCGCCATCCGCGCGGAGGACACGGGCCATGGCTACTGTTGCAGCCAGAAACAGGAGGCCCGTCGCGGCTTCAGCCATGATGATGAGACTATAGAAAAGATGCCATTTCCATGGCGCGGAAACCGCCCGCCACATAAGGGCGTTGCCGGGGAAGGTCGTATCCATGCTGAGGACATGACGCACGAACATGAAGTTCGAATTGTAATCCGTCACATTGTTCAGCGCCACGACAAGGCCGAAAGCGGACAGGCATCCGACCATGATGGTCTTGGCCAGCCTCCCGGTATATTCGCTTGATGAGACTGTCGCAGAAGAACACATGACTCGCCTGTTTCGTGCGCCGAATTGAAACGCTTTCGTAATTATGGCCACACGCACGATTGGCAAATCAAGGGGGTGTTCGACGCAAAAAAAGCAACGGATCGTTCCCTTAATTCATTACTTCTAAAAAAGTCAGAGTATGGCAATCATATCGACACGAGAACAGATTAGCCCTTCCGCAGGAGATAAGATGATTTTTTCACGGCGCACGTTTCTCAAGACGGCGGCGATGGCTGCGACTTCGGTTGTGACGCCACGCGCCTTCGCGAAAGAGGCTACTCCTGTAAAGCTTGTTCTCTCCTGGTTTGCGCAGGCGGAAGTGGGGGGATTCTATCAGGCCGTGGCCAAGGGGTTCTACGCCGATCAGGGGCTTGATGTTCAGATCGACATGGGCGGTCCACAGGTCAACACCATGCAGCTTCTGACGGCTGGACGCGCCGATTTCGTGACGGGCTACGATTTCCAGACTCTTCGCGGTGTACAGGGCGGTATGCCTCTTCTGACGGTCATGAGTTCTTTTCAGCATGACCTGCAGGGGCTGATGACGCATGAGTCGATCACGGATCTGGCGCAACTCAAAGGACACCCCATTCTCATTTCCAGTCCGGCGCATGCCTCGTATTGGGGCTGGCTGTGCAAGAAATATGGGTACAGCCCGTCGCAGGCACAGCC
>NZ_JBDNXK010000023.1:0-39697 GCF_047721705.1 Acetobacter sp.
TTGTTATGTTATAACATTGCGCTGTAAGAGGCTGCTGAACACGCCATTTCGGAAGCCTCATGAACCGCATAGCCCTTTTTCTGCTTGTCAGTCCGTTGATCCTGAGCCGGCAGATCATCACGCCGGCTTACGCAGCGTCTTCTTCCGATACCGAAAAGACAGCCCCAGTTTCGACAAAGAAACAGGCGTCGGAGAAAGTCACGACATCAACGACTGAGACAAAGAAGACCGTTCTTTCGCAGACGGATGAACACATCATCGTCACGGCCCATCTTGACCGCCAGCGCGCCAGCCTGCAGCCATCCACAGGCGCGACCGTTTATCGTTTCTCCCGTGAAGATATCGAAAGAATTCCCGGAGCAGACAACGCACCGTTGAACACCGTACTGTTGCAGGCTCCGGGTGTGGCGCAGGACAGTTACGGTCAGATTCATGTGCGCGGCGATCATAATGAGGTCCAGTTCCGTCTGGATGGCATCATGCTGCCGGAAGGTCTCAGCGTGTTCGGACAGGCCCTGATGACCCGTTTCGCCCATTCGATGTCGATGACGACGGGTGCACTGCCGAGTGAATATGGTCTGTTACAGGCAGCCGTTATCGACATTACGACCAAGAACGGCACGTCAGACGCAGGCGGCAACGCGTCTGTTTATGGCGGTGCGCGTGATTACTTCCTGCCGTCGCTGCAATATGGCGGCCACACCGGCAAATGGGATTATTTTGCCACTGCCGATTTCGTGCATAACCGGGTCGGCATCGAAAATCCAACTTCCAGCTTCAATGCGCTGCATGATCTGAGCAATCAGTATCATTTCCTCGGCCACCTCCGTTACACGGCGGATGAGAATACCCGTATCAGTTTCATTGCTGGTGTTTCCAATGCAGAGTACCAGCTGCCCAACAATCCTGGCCAACAAAGACAGTTTGCTAATCCGTTCTTCCTGAACAGCGATCTGTCAAAACAGCTCTATGGCAGTGTGGACAGTTCGGCTCTTGATGAGCGGCAGAAGGAAATCACCGATTTCGGCATGCTGTCGTTGCAGAAGGAAATCGGGAATATCAGCCTGCAGTCATCGGCTATCGTACGTTACAGTTCATTGGGTTATTCGCCCGATCCGTTGGGTGATCTCGTCTATAATGGTATCTCCCAGCGTGCCCAACGCTCCGTTTTTTCGTCCGGTTCACAGTCGGATCTGACATGGCGTATAGCACCCCGTCATACGCTGCGTTTCGGATATCAGGCGTATGTCGAAAGAACGGTCGCGAAATCGGATTCGACTGTTTACAGCCAGACGGACACCGATGCCGATGGCAATCCGGTCTATAGCGGTCTGTCCCAGAATGTTCATGTCGGTACGGGTCGCACTGGCTGGGTCTATGGCCTGTATGCGCAGGATGAGTGGCGTCCCCTGAAAAACCTGACCATCAATTATGGTCTGCGTTTTGATGGAGTGGATGAATACACCCATTCCAAGCAGGTGAGCCCCCGCATCAATATCGTCTGGAATCCGTGGAAAAACGGAACGTTCCATATCGGATATTCGCGTTATTTCACACCGCCACCATTCGAACTGGTTGGCGGGACCGAGTTGAACAAATTCGCAAATACCTCGGGGTCTCCAGCCAATTTTGACAACAGCATGGTGAAGGCCGAGCGCGATCATTATTTCGATGCCGGGTTCTCACAGGAAATCCTACCGCACTGGCACGCATCATTTGATGCTTACGTCAAAATTGCTAAGAACATGATCGATGAAGGTCAGTTCGGGTCGCCCATCATTCTGTCGGCATTCAATTACCGCCGCGGTCAGGTGAACGGCTATGAGTTCGCCACCGATTACGCCTATGGACCGTTCACGGTTTATGGAAATTTCGCGTGGTCACGCGCCATCGGCAAGGACATTGTTTCCGCGCAGTGGAATCTCGATCCGGATGATCTCAACTATATCCGGCACCACTGGGTCCATCTCGATCATGACCAGCGCTGGACCGCTTCCGTTGGTGGCAGCTACACGGCGTTTCGCAGAAGTGACCATCCGCTGCGATTATCCGCGACAATGGTCTATGGCAGTGGTCTCCGTAAGGACTCCGAAATCCCGAATGGTGCGTCAATACCGCAGTATGTGACCTTCAATCTGGGAATCGTGCAGACATTCCAGCATCTTTTCCCGACACAGTATCTGAAGGGAACGGAATTGCGGCTGGACGTGATCAATCTGTTCGACCGGACCTATCAGTTGCGTGACGGCAGCGGCATTGGTGTAGGCGCGCCGCAATATGGTCTGCGCAGAACGATTCTTACCGGTATTTCCCAGCGCTTTTAAGGAATATGAAGGGGAGGCTCACCTCTCCTTCAGTCCACTCCGCCGCCAAAACGCAGGATGCGGCAGACATCCCCGCGTTTGGCCTCGGGAGCGAAACGTTCCCGAAGGAGGAGCGCATCGCATCCGGATAGCGGGGCCATCATTGACGAATCCTGACGGGAGAAAGGCGTCGCCCAGAGCGTGCCATCCGCGTCGCGCTCCAGCGTGGCCCGCAGATAATCAAATCTCTGGTCATTGGCGGCCAGATCGGTGGCAAGACGCGCCGGCTCCGTGCCATCTCCTTGCGTGACCTCGCCACACATGGCCCGCAGGGCGGGCAGCACGAAGACGGTGGAACAGACAAAGACAGCCACCGGGTTGCCCGGCAGGCCAATCACCGGCGTCTTTCCCATCTTTCCGAACATCAGAGGCTTGCCCGGACGCATGGCGATTTTCCAGAAATCGGTGACCAGCCCGGTTTCTCCAAGAGCTGTCTTCACCAGATCGTAGTCGCCGACACTGGCTCCCCCAATGGTCAGCAGCAGGTCAACGGTGTCGATTTTTCCGGCGCTCTCGGTCAACGACGCCACAGTGTCTTTCGCCACGGGAAGGATGACAGGCTCGGCTCCGGCTTTGCGAAGCAGCGCCGCTAGCATGAAGGCGGCCGATCCGATGATTGCGCCCGGCGGCACAGTATCGCCCGGCATGACAATCTCGTCGCCTGTGCTGAGGATCGCCACACGCGGACGCCGCCGCACAGTAAGCCACGGACAGTTGGCGGCGGCCGCAACGCCGATATCGCGTGCAGAGAGCCGCTTGCCTGCCGGGACAACAATCTGCCCCTCGGAGAAATCGAGTCCTTTGCGACGGATGAAGCGACCGGCTGCTACCGGCTCCGTCACAGTCACCAGATCACCGTCCCGTGTCGTGTTTTCCTGAATGAGAATGGCGTCGGCCCCCTGCGGCACAAAACTGCCCGTAAAGATGCGCAGGCACGTTCCCGGCTCGACAGTCCTGTCCGTCGGGTGCCCGGCTGGAATATCGCCCCGCACGCGTAGTGTGGCGCCTGCGTGCGTGTCTGCAGCCCGCACGGCGTAACCGTCCATGGAAGACACGTCAGCAGGGGGATTGGAGAGCCTTGCCGTAACGGGTGCGGCGGACACACGACCGCACGCTTCGGTGAGGGAGACGGTCTCCGTGCCGATGAGCGACAGGCTCTCGACGATTCGTTGAAGGGCTTCTGAAACCTCGATCATGGGCTGATTCCAAATTTTTTGGGCCAGAAAGCCCCTCCAAAGCGCATGAAAGCTTGACCGAACGGCCTTGGATGCGCAATTTGCGCCGAACTTGAAACACGACTGCGATCCGGAGTGCAAATCCGGGGCTGCGGTCAGGCCCGATTCCGAGGATCTTATGGCAAAGACCAACGTCGTCCAGATCCGGCTCGTCTCCTCCGCAGACACCGGTTATTTCTATGTCACCAAGAAGAATGCCCGTTCGCAGACCGGCAAGCTTGAACTGAAGAAGTACGACCCAGTTGCGCGCAAGCACGTCGTCTTCCGCGAAGCCAAGATCAAATAAGATCGGGCTTCCACGTTACGGAATACAAGAAAAGCGCCGTCCCTTGGGAACGGCGCTTTTTCTTTGAGGTAAAGGCTCCTTCCTCAGGAAGGAGCCTTTTTACAGCCTGTAGGGCTTAGTAAAGCTGGCTGTGCTTGTCGTAGGGCACGACAATGTCGTTCGGATTCGCAAGGTTCAGCATCGCGCGGGCGCGTTCATCCAGAATATCGGCGTTGAGCGCACCTTCGCTCAGGCCGGATACCCGTCGCCGCCATGCCGCCTGTTCGGCGACGGCGTTGCCCTGAGACTCCCGGGCCTGATCCAGAAGCTGGAGCTGCTCGTGATAGGAATGCAGGCCATGCGCACCCTGGGTGGCCTGCCAGCAGAAATATCCTGTGAGAGCGAGAAAGACGGAGGGGGGAAGGACCGCGTTGGTGGCACGTCGGATCATCCGGCCAAGCTGCATACGAATCGGACCCCTGTCGGCTGTGAGAGTGTGGGTGTTGAACTCTGTCTCTCAAGGTATCGCAAGATGTGGCTTAAAAAAGGCGAAATGGCTGAATAATTAAATTTCTGGAATATGATGCGTTTCTGCAACACAGCATGCGCCGCCATGTAAGCCTTTTTGCTGAGCCGATACGCAACGAGAGGCCCGAAGGCCTCTCGCATAAAGTGCTTCTTCCGAAAAAGAAGTGCTTATTTTTTCAGGATCGTGCGACCCGCATAGACCGCAGCCGTCGCCAGTTCCTGCTCGATACGCATGAGCTGGTTGTATTTCGCCGTGCGATCCGAGCGGCAGAGCGAGCCGGTCTTGATCTGACCGCAGTTCGTGGCGACAGCCAGATCGGCGATGGTCGTGTCCTCGGTCTCACCCGAACGATGGCTCATGACGCAGGTATAGCCTGCGCGATGCGCCATCTGCATGGCGGCCAGCGTTTCGGTCAGCGTGCCGATCTGGTTCACCTTCACGAGCAGGGAGTTGGCGACACCATCCTTGATGCCACGGGCCAGACGATCCGGGTTGGTCACGAACAGATCATCACCAACGAGCTGGATTTTCTTGCCGAGCGTCTGTGTCAGCACAGTCCAGCCTTCCCAGTCATCCTCAGCCACACCGTCTTCGATGGAGACGATGGGGTAACGCTTCGTGAGGTCTTCGAGGTAGGCGACGATGCCGCCCGCATCCAGCGTCTTGCCTTCGCCCGCGAGGACATACTTGCCGTCCTTATAATATTCGGTCGCGGCGCAATCGAGTGCGAACGTCACATCCTCGCCCGGCCGATAGCCTGCGGCTTCCACGGCGCGTGTGATGTAGGTGAGCGCCTCGTCAGCGGATTTCAGGTTGGGTGCGAAACCGCCTTCGTCACCGACATTGGTGGCGAGGCCGGCCGCGGCCAGAGATTTCTTCAGCTGGTGGAAGATTTCCGAACCCCAGCGGATGGCGTCCGCTACCGTCGGTGCGCCGACCGGCTGGATCATGAATTCCTGAATGTCGATCGGGTTATCCGCGTGCTCGCCGCCATTGATGATGTTCATCATCGGGACCGGCAGGACATGCGCGAACGGGCCGCCGATATAACGGTAAAGCGGGATTTCCAGTTCGTCGGCTGACGCCTTCGCCACGGCGAGGGAAACGCCGAGGATGGCGTTCGCACCCATGCGGCTCTTGTTCGGCGTGCCGTCCAGCTCGATCATCGCATTGTCGATGTCGATCTGGTCCTGGGATTCCGCGCCCTGCAGCGTCGGGAAGATCTCGCTTTCGACGTTTTCGCAGGCTTTCAGAACGCCCTTGCCGCCATAGCGTGACTTGTCGCCATCACGCAGTTCGACCGCTTCGTGCGCACCGGTGGAAGCGCCGGAGGGAACGGCGGCGCGTCCGACGACGCCGGTGGCCAGTTCGACCTCGACTTCGACCGTAGGGTTGCCGCGGCTATCGAGAATCTCTCGGGCGATAATGTCGACGATGGCGCTCATGGGATGCCTCTGCTTCTTGTGTTCTTATTGCGGGCGCTTGCCGCTGCCGGGCAGGCGCCGGACTGTTAGAGGACCGCTTCAGACAGAGTTGTCAACCACCAAAGCCGTCTCTGTAATGTGAACTTTTATCCCATGACGATGGTTGTAACGAAGAGCCTTGTTGCGCTCACAAAATCCTCCCTTCAGGGCAGACAAAGGTGAAGTGGCATGAAAGACGCTCTCTCACGACGCAGCCTGATCGCGGGTACGGCCATATTGGCAGGACTGGGCCGTCAGGCGCACGCCATTCCACCGCACCCCCATCCCCTCGCCATCGCCGCCCGCTCACCGTTCCTGTGCAGCAGCGTCGCCCTCACCCCGACTGGCGCCATGTTTCTCGGTCTGCCCCATTTTCCGGGTATGGAAAAATCCCCCTCGCTGGTCCGCGTGGAAAACAACGGTACACTGACCCCATTCCCCGGCGGCGCATGGAACACATGGACACCCGGACAGGATGGCTCTTCCGCGCTGGTGATGGTGAACGCCATCCACATCTTCCGTGACGGCACCCTCTGGGTCGTCGATCAGGGCGCGCTCCCCGGGCAGACACCGCAGCCCAATGCGCAGAAACTCGTGCAGTTCGACCCAGCGGGCGGCAAAGTCCTGCAACTGCTCCGCTTCCCCGACACCATCATGCCGCCCGGCGCGCAGTTCAACGATCTGCGCATCCATGGCGACCTGCTCTTCGTGACCGACAGCGGACTAGGCGGCGTCATCATCCACAACCTTGCGACAGGCCAGACCCTGCGCCGCCTGTCCGGCCAGCCGGTGATGTGTAACGACTCAACACACATCCATCGCGGCCGACACGGTCGCGTGCTTCAGGACGGCAGCGGCAAGCGCCCGCAGGTCCAGAGCGACATGCTGGAAGTCGACGCCACCGGCCAGTGGTTCTGGTTCTCGGTCCCCGCAGGTCCGCTGAAACGCATCCCGGTCGCTTCCCTGCTCGATCTACAAAAGAACGATGAAGAACTGGCGCAGGAAGTGCAGGTCGTGGCCGAGATCCCCAGCATTGGCGGCACCTGCATCGACACGCTCGGCAACATCTATCTCTCGGACGCCGAAAACGCCCGCATCACCGTGCTCGCGCCCAACGGCAGACGCGCAGCTCTGGTCTCCGACCCGCGCCTCCTCTCCCCCGATGCCCTGTTCATCGATCGGAATCGGACGCTCTATATCCCCTGCCCGCAACTCCAGAATCTGGCGATGTTCAATGGGGGCCATGACACGACCCGCGCACCCTTCCTGGTTCTGAAAATGCCTCTACCAAAAAGGATCGGTGCGATCCCTCTGGGCGACGCGGTGGAAGGATGATGACAATGTTCCGACGCATGACGATCGCAGCCAGCCTCGCACTGGGTCTGGCCGTATCAGCCAGCGCTTATGCCGCGGACGGTCCCGTCTACGGACCAAATCTCGAAGGATTCAACTATCCTTGGCCCGTAAAAACCTTCGCCTTTCCCTCGCAGCGCCAGACCCTGCACATGGCCTATATGGACGTGCAGCCCGCGCACCCGAACGGAAAAGTCGCGGTGCTCCTGCACGGCAAGAACTTCTGCGCTGCAACGTGGGAACACACGATCCATGTTCTGAGCGACGCAGGCTGGCGCGTCATCGCCCCCGACCAGATCGGTTTCTGCAAATCCGACAAGCCCGACAATTACCAGTTCTCGTTCGGTCAACTGGCCCTGAATACACACGCCCTGCTGGAATCACTCGATATCCACAGCATCACACTCATCGGTCATTCAACCGGCGGCATGCTGGCCGCACGCTACGCGCTGATGTTCCCCGCCGACCTGCATCAGCTCGTCCTCGTTGACCCTGTCGGCCTCGAAGACTGGCAGGAAAAAGGCGTCCCCTATCGCAGCGTCGATCAATGGTATGCCAGTGAGCAGGGAAAAACCGCGGACCAGATCCGCGCCTATGAGAAGAAAATCTATTACGGCGACCAGTGGCAGCCCTCTTTCGAACCGTGGGTGCAGATGCTGGCCGGAATGTATCGTGGACCGGGCCGCGATGCCGTCGCATGGAACTCCGCGCGCCTTTACGACATGATCTTCACGCAGCCGGTCGTGCATGAATTTCCGAAACTGACCATGCCAACCGTGCTGATGATCGGCGATAAGGACATCACGGCCATCGGTGGAGATGGTGCCCCACCCAAAATCCGCGCCACACTAGGCCATTATCCGGAAATGGGACGAGCCGCTGCGTCAGCCATCCCCCACGCCACCCTGATCGAATTTCCAACCCTCGGCCACACCCCGCAATTGCAGGACCCGACGGCCTTTCACGAGAAACTCCTTCGAGCACTCAGGTAAGAAACTGCTCATGAAAACGCCTGCAAAACATGAAAACGTTTTTGGGTGTCGCCTTTTTTCAAAAAGGCGATGTTCTCAAAGCTTTTTGAAAAAAGCTTTACCAAAAACTTTTTTTGTTTTTATCCCGAAATCCGCAGATTAACGAAGAAATTCCGTCCCTGAGACGGAAACCCGTCTACAAGTTGATAGTTCTGATCGAGAAGATTGGACGCGTTCACACCCACCTGCACATTGGGCGTGATCTGATAATCGACACGCGCAGCAACATCGACATTCCGCCCGGTGCGGAAATAGGCCGTCCCCGCCGTGTTCGTTGTCCAGCGGTTGGAATTGATCGAAACGCTCGGCACAAACCGCAGCCCCTTGATCGGCTCCCACTGCACATAGACAAACGCCTTGTGGTTGGGAACATCCGTCGCCTTGTAAATGCGCGTGACGGGATCATTCACACTCTGATGAATGTAGGTATAGTTTCCGCCAACAAGAAGATCTTTCCGGATCGGAATGGAGATCGAGATCTCCGCCCCGGCATAGTTCCCGCTGCTGATGTTACGGCTCTGGCTGACCGCCACGCCATTATAAATGGTCGGAAAATCCGCGATGAGATCGGTCAGGTGCGAATAGAACAGCGCACCCGCAACATCGATGTTTCCAAACGTGTGCGATCCGCCAAGTTCATAGTTCTGCGCACGCTCGGGCCGAAGACCGGGATTGGACGTCGCCCCGCCGAAACGGGTGCTGAACCGCTCGAACAATGTCGGAAAACGCACACGGTCAGATACGCTGATATGCAGCTCGGAAGCGGTATCCGGCCGCCAGCTCAGACGCGCCTGCCCGTTGGGCGCACCCCGGTTCCTCGTGGCATAGTTGATGACACCGGAAGAATAACCCTGCGCCCGGTCAAGCACCCGCCACTCATAGCTGACACCCGTAGTCAGATCGAGATTGGGCAGAATACGAAAGACATTTTCACCAGCAATGCTGTAGCTTTCCTCAACGGACGACACCTGAGGCTGCCATCCCCCACCGGGATAAACCTGCTCCTGTTCCTGATGCTCGTCACGCCGCCCATAGAAAGCAATTCCCAGTGTATCCTTACTGGAAATTTCCGCATCGAGACGAATGTTCCCGCCCCATGCCGAGTCATTGTAAAAGCTGTTGAACGCCTTGGGCTTTGTCTGAGTATTCAAGCTGGCGTTATCGTAACTGCTCAGCAGATTATAGAACGTATTCCGATAAAGCCGCGAACGCAGCGTCAGCCGATCGGCAAGACGCGTGCGGCTCGTCAGCGACAGACTGTCCAGATTCCACGCCGGCCACGTCCAGTCCTTCTGCGTGCTGACCGGATCATGCACATCGAACGGCGCGCGTTTCTGCCCTTCCTGTCGCGTATAGTTGACGGTGTATTCGTCGGTGGCATTAGGCGTGTAACCGGCCTTGACGTTGACCCGCCAGTCTTCCGAATCCGAAAGAAGCCGCTTGCCTTTTCCCTGAGTCGCCGTCGGCGTGTAATTGGAAGAAAGATCGGTGTGATCGACGTTGTTCACGGCGAAACTCACTTGTGCATACCACTTGTCCTGCTTCGTGCCGACGCGTCCGAAAACATTGTAGCCGCCATAACCACCGTCATGCCCCAGCATGGAACCACCACGCAGTTCACCTTCAATGGCCTTGTGCGGCTTGCGGGTGACGAGATTGACCATGCCGCCCATCGCATCCGGTCCGTCCAGAACGGAAGCATAGCCTTTCGCCACCTGAAGTTCCGCAATATCCGGCGTCAGAAACCGCCCGTAATCGAGCCGATTGTCAGCGGGAAGATAGATGCGGATACCATCGACAAGCAGCGGCACCTGAAACCGGTTAAATCCGCGCACCATGATGGTGGATTCATTGCGCGGCCCACCCGTGCTTGCCGCGTTCACACCCGGAATGAGGTTCGCCGCCTGATCGAGCGTGGTCTTGTTAAAAACATAGATGGATTCAGCCGAGAGCGAATTACTTCCGACCATCCCACGCTGACGCCGCGTCCCATAAACGGTAATCTCACCCGGCCCATAAATATCCGGACTGGCCGGATCGGCTTGCGTGCTGCTGTATCGTGATTTCCCCGGCGTAAGAGCGTCATAAGCGCTGTCCTCGCGCACACTCTCGGCGTTATTCCCCGTCGCAGTCGTCAGCGTAGCACGCGGAACCGACACATGTGTCGTTGCCGGAGCGGTCGTCGGTGTGGTTGAACTGACCTTGGACGCACCGGGTTTCCTGTCATCTGTGACGACAGGCGTCTGCGCATGAGCAACAGTCGTGCAGAGCAGCGTGGAAAGAGCCGTGAGGGAGAGGCAATGTTTCACTCAGTGACGATCCGTGATTTATATATACAGAAATATAGTTACGGCTGCGGTATAAGGAGTGAGGTCATATGATTGCAAGCAAGAAATGGTCTGCAAGGATGGCAATATTGACGCTGAGTGTGGGTATTGCCCCTCTTGCTCTTTGTTTCTCCGCCCAAGCACAAACCATGCCTGATCACGAAAAATGCCCCTCGGGACAGGTCGTTCTTCCAGACGCGCTGAAAGGCTGGGCCTCCCCCGTGACCATGACAGCGGCCGCCAATACCACCACGCTGGAAAACACAGTCCTCAAACCCGGCCAGGCCGCTCAACTCACCTTGCAGCACACCGGTGAGATGCAATACGCCCTCCGCCCCACCGAACCAGGTGGCAAGGTCAGCTCCGGCGGCATGGTCGCTTTCGACGCACCCGCTGCCGGAACCTATCGCGTGATGATGAACGTGCGGGCATGGCTGGATGTCGTGCACGACGGAAAAGCAGTGGACTCCGTCCATCACCAGCACGGCCCGGCATGCAGCGGCATCGGCAAGATGGTGGACTTTCCCCTGCCTGCAGGCCGGTCCGTGATCCAGTTGAGCGGAAGCGGTAAACCCGTTGCCGAAATCATGGTGGTGCCCGTTCAGTAATGTCCCTGCGCCCAAGATGCCTCTTCGCGTCCGTTCTTTGCCTGCTCAGCATCGTTTTCATCTGTGGAGCAGGCGCTCTTTCCGATCAGGACGCCCGCATACAACTCGGCCGTCGTCTGTTTTACGATGCGGACCTCTCGGCGGACGGCAGCATGTCCTGCGCCACCTGCCACGAACAGCGCCACGCTTTCGCAGACGGTAACCGCACCCATCCCGGCGTCACGGATGAACCCGGCGTGCGCAACGTGCCCTCACTGGGCAATATCGGTGATTTCGTGACACTGACATGGATAGATCAGCATATTTCCAGTCTGGAAAAGCAGTTCTTCGTTCCCGTCATGGGACATGACCCCGTCGAGATGGGCATGCCCGACCGAAAGACCATGACAGACCGCATCGCCGGAGATGCCTGTTACCGCCGCCTGTTTTCCAAAAGCTTCCCGCAGGAAAACGGCCGCATCGACGCAGAGACCATCGCAGCCGCCGTCGCCACCTTCGAGCGCACGCTCACCTCGCGCAACAGCCCGTGGGATCAGGCCCAACAAGGCAAAGCGACACTCACCCCGGAAGCCCGTCACGGCGACGCCCTGTTCTCCGGAAAAGCCGGATGCTCAGCCTGCCATTCCGGCATCCTGTTCACCGATCAGAAATTTTACACCTTCGATCCAACACATTCCCAGCGCATTCGCACCCCCTCCCTGCGGAACGTCGGCGTCACCGCCCCCTACTGGCACGACGGCTCGGCCAAAACACTCGAAGCCGCCATAAAAGCCCATCGCGGACTCCCGCCGTTGTCAGAGGCCGACGAAAAATCCGTGGAAGCTTTCCTGCAAACCCTCACGGATGAGCACTTTCTCCATGATCAGGCGCTTGCTCTGCCGCCGGAAGCCTGCCCGTTATAGGGCAGGCGCGCCGACCGTTGCGCCGGATTCCGTAACAGGACAAAACGCCTTACAAGAATGCGAGGCCGCGCCTCATGCTCTTTCTTCGATGAGGCCCACATTTTCATGCTGCATTCTCCAACAGACATTTCTGTCGTGGCCGAAGATCTGGCCGGGATGCGGTCGCAGGCGTTTGGCCTCGCTGAATATCTCGCACTTCCCTCGCGTTTCTGTGCAGTTCGCGCATCGGGTTTTCTGCATCGTAGGCTCCCCTCCGCCCTCTGGCCGCGTCCTCTGTCGGCCTTGACAGAAAAGCCGGTGCCAGCAGCGGACTCTCTCGTGCTGAGTGTGGCGGGGAAGGGCGGAGCGGTTGGCGCGGCGTTACGGCAACAGGGACGGGCCGTGGTGCAGATCCAGAATCCGCGTATCCGGGCGGATCGGTTCGATCTGGTGATTGCCAACCATCACGACGAAATGGAGGGGCCGAATGTGCTACTCAGCCGGACGGCGTTGCATGGGCTGACGGCTGCAAAACTTTCTGAGGCGAGGGGGCAGTGGCAGGACAGGTTGTGTCACCCGGAGCGCCCATTGCTGGCCGCGCTTGTCGGGGGCGCGAATGGGCGGTTTCGTTTTGGGCGGGAGGAAGCGGAGTCGCTTGCCCGTCGTCTGGCGGTGGCATCACGCCAGACAGGTGCGGCGCTGTTCGTGACCACATCACGACGCACGGGTGAAGAAGCAACGGCAATTCTGCGTGCAATGGTGGAAGAGGTCGGAGGCACGCTCTGGAGTGGCGGGACGGACAATCCCTATCGCGGGCTGATTGCCTGCGCCGACTGGCTGGTCGTGACGGCCGATAGTGTGTCGATGGTGTCCGAAGCTGTGGCGAGTGCAGCGCCAGTCTATGTCGAGCCTTTACCCGGACGATCACGGCGTATCGGCCTGTTCCTGAAGACGCTGGAACAGGCAGGCCGGATCAGGCGGTTCGAGAGTGAAGTGGCCCATTGGCCAGTCACCCCCCTTGATGACACGCCGGTCGTGGCGCGGGAAATGTGCGACAGACTGGGACTGACGAACCTTTTTCGCGCGGACGCCTGAACGCTCTACGGAACGTTCTTTTCCAGTTCCTCCAGCCAGAGGAGGGCATTGCCATCCGATGGCGCACGCCAGTCGCCCCGCGGTGAGAGCGCCCCCCCGGCCACGATCTTCGGTCCGTTCGGCATGGCGGAGCGTTTGAACTGGCTGGTGGTGAAGAAGCGATGCAGGAAAGCGCCCAGCCAGTGTTTGATGGTGGGCAGGTCGTAAGCCACACGCTCGTCTGCGGGGAAACCGGGGGGCCACTCTCCATAATCAGCATCTCTCCACGCATGTTCGGCGAGGAAGGCGATTTTCGAAGGACGGAAGCCGTACCGCAGGACATGAAACAAGGTGAAATCGTGCAGCGCATACGGCCCGATGGTGGCCTGTGTGCTCTGCACCGCGCCGCTTGCGTCGGCAGGCACCAGTTCGGGTGAGATTTCGGTGTCCAGAATGGCTTTCAGAATGTCCTTGGTCTCGGGACTGAACAGCGTCGTGCCCATGAACCAGCGAATGAGATGCTGGATCAGTGTTTTCGGTAGGCCCGAATTGACGTTGTAATGCGCCATCTGGTCGCCCACGCCGTAGGTGCACCAGCCGAGAGCCAGTTCCGAGAGGTCGCCCGTGCCGATGACAAGGCCGCCGCGCTGGTTGGCGAGCCGGAACAGGAAGTCCGTGCGGAGACCCGCCTGCACGTTTTCGAACGTGATGTCATAGACCGGCTCCCCCTGTCCGTAGGGATGACCGATCTGTTTCAGCATCTGCTCGGCCACGGGGCGAATGTCGATTTCCGCCGACGTAACGCCAAGTGCCTCCATCAGGGCATGGGCGTTGCTTTTGGTATGCTCGCTCGTGCCGAAGCCCGGCATGGTGAAGGCCAGCACTGCATCACGGCCCAGTTTCAGTTCGTCCGCCGCCCTCACGGCGATCAGCAGGGCGTGGGTGGAATCGAGGCCGCCTGACACGCCGATCACCATCTTCTTCGCCCCGGTCGCCGCCATACGCTGGCGAAGGGCGGACACCTGAATGGTGCAGGCTTCATAACAGTCCTGCTCCAACCGCGCCGGATCATCCGGCACGAAGGGAAAGCGCGGCACGATTCGCTTCAGTCCGATATTGCCGCTAGGCGGCGCGAAGGTCCGGACGATGCGGCGCCAGCCTAAGGAATCCTCTTCAGCGTGCGCGTTGGCCGTGAAGGAGGTCATCCGCATCCGCTCCTGCCGCAACAGGTCGAGGTCGATGTCGGTCAGCACATGGCGCGCGCCGGAGGGAAAGCGGTCGCTGGCGGCAAGTCTGCGGCCATTTTCGAAGATGGAGATTTGTCCGTCCCACGCAACGTCGGTGGTCGATTCGCCTTCACCCGCAGCCGCATAGATATAAGCCGCGTGACAGCGATCGGACTGTGACCGGCAGAGCATGTCGCGCACGTCGGCCTTGCCAACGGTGATGTCGCTGGCCGACAGGTTGGCCAGCACGGTTGCTCCCGCCAGCGCAGCGCGGGTGCTGGGTGGCAGGGGCACCCAGACATCCTCGCAGATCTCCACGCCGACACAGAAGCCGGGAATGTCCTTTGCTTCGAACAGCAGATCGGTGCCGAAGGGGACATCCTGCCCCGCGAGGGAGAGTGTTTCGCCGATGATGCCAGCGCCCGGCGTGAACTGCCGTGCCTCATAGAACTCGCGGTAGTTCGGCAGGTAGGATTTCGGCACAACACCGAGAATCTTTCCCCGATGCAGCGCTACCGCGCAGTTATAGAGCGCATCCCGATGGCGAAGGGGCGCTCCGACGAGGATGAGTGGCAGTAACGCCTCGCTGGCGGCGGCGATTTCGGCCAGCGCCTCTTCCGCGGCATCCAGCAGAACGTCCTGCTGGCGCAGGTCGTCGATCGCATAGCCCGTCAGGCCCAGTTCTGAGAAAACCGCGAGGACAGCCCCATCCTTCGAACACGCTGTCGCGCATTCTATGACCCGTGCCGCATTGGTGCGCGGGTCGGCGAGCCGTACAGGCAGGGTGCAGGCCGCGACACGCGCGAAGCCATGATGATAAAGGGAATGGAAATCCCGCATGAAAACCCTGCCTGTTTCTGCCTGTCCCGATTGTAGCGTCATCCTATATCGCGCAGGCCGATGCAGGCCAGACAACGTTATGTCGCCTTGGCGGGATGAAGGTTCCCGGTGGTGGTTTGTCGCTATGTACTTGGCAGTCTTTCATAGGGAAGCTATGCAGTGCCCCCTTGGGCTGCCCGCAACCCTTCGGCGCGGGATGGCTTTCGTTCTTTTTTCCTTGCGCGGAGTTCAGGCATGAGCTGGCTGACCGAATATGTCCGGCCCAAGATCCGGGGACTGCTCAAGCGCGATGTTCCGGACAATCTCTGGACCAACTGTCCTTCCTGCCACCAGATGATTCTGGTGAAGGATCTGGAGCGCACGCTGAACGTCTGCCCGCATTGCGGCTTCCATATGAAGGTGCCGGTGGCGAAGCGTTTCGAGTGGACGTTCGACGCTGACAGCTTCACCCGCATCGAACTGCCGAAAGTGCCCTCCGATCCGCTCGGGTTCCGCGACCAGAAGCGTTATACGGATCGCCTGAAGGATGCGCGCGCCAAGACGGGTCTCGAGGATTCGCTGGCCGTAGCGCACGGCAAGATCACCGGTTATCCGGCGGTCGTGGCGATCATGGCCTATGAATTCATGGCGGGCACGATGGGCACCGGGCTTGGTGAGGCCTTCATTGCCGCCGTCCGTCTGGCTATCCTTCAGCGTGCGCCACTGGTGATTTTTACGGCGTCGGGCGGCGCCCGCATGCAGGAAGGCATGCTGAGCCTGATGCAGATGCCGCGTACCACCGTGGGCGTGGAAATGCTCAAGGATGCGGGCCTACCCTATATCGTGGTGCTGACCGACCCGACGACGGGTGGCGTGTCGGCATCCTTCGCCATGCTGGGTGACGTGCAGATCGCTGAGCCGAAGGCGCTGATCGGCTTCGCTGGACCGCGGGTGATCGAAGACACCGTGCGCGAGAAGCTGCCTGAAGGCTTCCAGCGTTCGGAATATCTGCTCGAACACGGCATGCTGGATATGGTGGTGGAGCGCAAGAATCTGCGCGAGACATTGGGGCGTGTGATCGGCCTGCTGACCTCCGCCCCTCCGGGCGATGTCTTCACCAGCACGCTGCCCGACCCGGAAGAGCCGGGTTCGGAAGAAATGCCGCTTCCAACCAACTGACCTCACACGCAAGGCGGGCGCTGGCTTCACAGGGGCGCGCTCCGGAATGATCGCATGACCGACGCCCCTTCCAACGCACCTTCACTGGGCGCGGAGTTCACGGGCCGGACCGGCAGAGTGCTGGAACGGCTCAATTGGCTCTATCCGGCGCTGATCGACCTTTCTCTCGGTCGTCTCGAAGCTCTGCTGGCCAAACTCGGGCATCCGGAACGTCACCTGCCCCCTGTCATCCATGTGGCGGGCACCAACGGCAAAGGCAGCACCTGCGCCAATTTGCGTGCCATTGGCGAAGCCGCGGGCTGGCGCGTGCATGTCATGACCTCGCCGCATCTGGTGGATGTGACCGAACGGTTCCGTATCGCTGGCAGGCTGGTGAGCGAGGATGAACTGATCGCCACACTGGAAGAGATCGAGCGGGTGAATGACGGGCAGCCGATCACCGTGTTCGAGGTCCTGACCGCCGCAGGATTTCTGCTGTTTTCCCGGCACCCCGCCGAACTGGCGATCATCGAGGTGGGGCTGGGCGGCCGTTTCGATGCGACCAATGTGCTCACGAAACCGGCCGCTTGCGTGATCACCGCCATTTCGATGGATCATGAGGCGTTTCTCGGCAGCACACTGTCCGCCATTGCGGGTGAAAAGGCGGGCATCATCAAGGATGGTGTGCCTGTTGTGTCGGCGCGGCAGCCTGCCGCGGTGCAGGATGTGCTGACGACGGAGGCTGAGGCCCGGCAGGCGCCGTTGTGGCTGCGTGACCGTGACTGGACAGTCCACCGTGACGAAGCGGGAAAAGCACTGCTCTACAGAGATAATCATGGCGGCCTGACTCTTCCTGAACCCGCTCTGATCGGCGCGCATCAGGATGATAATGCCGGTCTGGCGGTCGCGGCCCTGCGTGCCAGCGGTCTGCCTGTGCCGGAGAACGGCTGGGCAGGTATCGCTCAGGCACGCTGGCCTGCGCGACTCCAGCAATTGCATGGCGTTCTCGCTGCTCAACTGCCGGAGGGATGGGAACTGTGGCTCGACGGGGGCCACAATCCGGGTGCTGGCGAAGCACTGGTGCCGGTGCTGGAACAATGGTCTGACCGGCCGTTACATATCCTTGTAGGGATGAAGCAGACCAAGGATGCGGGCGGTTTTCTCGCGCCGATTCTCGATCATGCCACATCGGTCTGGGCGGTGGCCGAGCCAGAGCAACATCTGGCGCTTCCGGTGGACGCCATTGTCGCTGCCAGCAATGGGAAAGTGCGCTCTGGCCCGGATATCGCTTCTGCTCTGGCAGCTTTGCCGCAGGGGGAAGGCAAGCCCGCGCGCGTGCTGATCTGTGGCAGTCTTTATCTGGCGGGCGTTGTGTTGAAAAAAGACGGATGGACCGCTCTGTAAGGGCGAATGGTAAGAGGGAGTTAACTGCCGCGCTCTAGGAGAGAAACGTTGTTTCTCACTCCGGCGAGGCGCCCTTGCGTAAGTTTTTCCTGTGTCTCGGTCTGTCCGTGACCGCCATGACGGTTGGACAGAAAGCTCACGCCCAGTTTGCTCCCGAACATAGTGATTCTTATCTCGATTCTCGTCGCGATTCAGAACTGCGCCATCAGACTCTGGCCCGTATGCTGATGACGATCGGCATGAATGGCGATGAGAGTGTGCCGACAGAAACCGTCACGCCATCATCCTACCAGATGCCCACGCGTCCGTTCCCGCAGGAGCATCCTCCACGCAAACAACATCATTTCATGCCCGACATCCCTATGGATCGGGGGTCTTACTCTCCGTCGCGGCGTATTCCCGCTGTGGTGCAGGTCAACCGCGAGATCGGGTTGTCGGTTACGGGAGGATTGACCAACTATAAGGAAAAGATGCCGTTACAATGGGGTCCCACCGGTTACGACCGTGAAACCGGGTGGGTGCCCGGTTTTCAGTTCGATGTCGCCGACATGTTCGATCTCTACGAAATCGATCATGTTTTTCTGGCTGCGCATTTCGCGCTGGGCGACGGAACTGTCGGTTATAACGGTTCGACATGGAATCGTTTGGGGGAGATTGCTCCGTACAAAACGTCTTCCCATCGGTTTACGACAGATTCCAGCATTGAGATTGGCAAGGGACTGCCGGTTACGGACCGCTTCATGATTACGCCGACCATTGTTGGTGGTTACTGGTCATGGAACCGCGATATTGAGGGAAGAGACGGTGTTAGGAGTAGTAGCGAGGCCTATGGGGGCTTCAAGGCGGGAATTACGGTGCGACTTGATTACGCCGTGAGCGATGCATTCGTTCTGCGAGGACGTCTCGGATGGACGGAGTTGCTGGGATCAAGAATGGATGCGGCGGGAACGAATGGAACGTTTCATCTGCGCCCCCGCCCAGAATGGACTGCCGCACTTGATTTCGATTATCGCATTTCGCACTCAATCCATTTTATCGCTGGCGTGCAGTATGTTTATTATTCCTTTGGACGCAGCCAACCCATATTCCAGATGGGTGGCGCCAATGCGGGTCTGTTCATCATGGAACCCAGCAGTTGGACCAGTGGCGTGACCATGCACTCAGGGCTGGCCTACGCATTCTGACCGGGGAGGGGAGCACCGCTGTTTCAGCGGAGAATTGCCCAATTCTCCTTCCCTCTGCATAACCGCTGGCATGCGCGACATATTCTCCACCATAGAGACGCTTCTCGTGCCGACCGGTGATGATCTGCCGGTTCGGGCCTGCCTGCCTGATCTGCTTGCGGCTCTCAAGACGCAACCGAACGCCGTGCTGGTGGCGCCTCCCGGTGCAGGCAAGACCACGCTTGCGCCACTGTCGCTGTTGCTGACGGACTGGTGTGGCGTGCGAGGGCGCATCATCATGCTGGAGCCGCGTCGGCTGGCGGCGCGTGCGGCGGCGCAGCGGATGGCTTCGTTGCTTGGCGAGAAAGCTGGGGAGACAGTTGGTTTCCGCACCCGTCTGGAAAGCGCGGTTTCCGAGAAAACGCGCATCGAAGTGGTGACGGAAGGTCTGTTCCTGCGCCGCCTGCTGTCAGATCCGACGCTGGATGATGTGGCCTGTGTCATCTTCGACGAAATCCATGAACGGTCACTCGATGCTGATCTGGCGCTGGCATTCTGCCTCGACCTGCAACAGACGCTGCGTCCGGACCTTCGCCTCCTCGCCATGTCCGCGACAGCCGATACGGCGACGTTACGTGATTTGATGAATGCGCCTGTTATTGAAAGCGCAGGGCGGCAATTTCCCGTCGAGATCAGTCACATCAAACGCGATCTTGCCTCTGTGCGCGACCTCCCGCGCGAGGCAGCGCGTGCGGTGCGTGAGATTCTTTCGGAACGCGACGGCGACATTCTCGTCTTCTTGCCCGGCACGGGTGAAATCCGTCGGACTATGGCGGAACTGCAGGGGCTTCCCGCACTGGTTCTCCCGTTGCATGGCGAACTGCCACCTGCTGAGCAGGCGCGCGTGCTGAGCCCGGAGGATGATGGGCGTCGTCGCGTAATCCTTTCCACTTCCATCGCCGAGACATCGCTGACCGTTCCCGGCGTGCGTATCGTGATTGATGGTGGCTTCCGCCGTGCGCCACGATTTGATCCGGGGGCTGGTCTGGCACGGCTGGAAACGATGCGGATTTCCCGTGCCGCGGCAACCCAGCGTTCCGGACGTGCAGGACGTGAGGCGCCCGGTTTCAGCCTGCGTCTGTGGACCGAAGCAACGGGGCGGGGACTGGCGCAGCATGATCGCCCGGAAATTCTCGATGCGGATCTGTCCGATTTTGTTCTCGCCACCAGTCTGTGGCGGGAAACGATGGGCGGAGATTCTGCTCTTCGTTTCCCGGATGCGCCACCGACAGGCGGGGTTGCCGCAGCGCGGGACCTGCTGGTGCAGCTCGGGGCTCTGAATGCGGAGGGGCATCCAACCAGACTTGGACAGCGGATGGCGGCACTCGGCACGCATCCGCGTCTCGCCGCCATGATGGTGGCGGCCCGTGATGAAGGGGAAGGCGCGCTGGCGGCCGATCTGGCGGCGTTGCTGGAAGAGCGTGATCCTCTGCGTCCCCGTATGGGCGGCCGGGTGGGAGGCCCGCCTCCTGTGCCGCCAGCCGATCTTTCGTTGAGGCTGGATCTGATCGCGGGGGGAGATCATCAGGATGCCGACCGGGGAGCATTGGCGCGCATACGGCAGGCGGCAGGGCAGTTTCGGCGTCGGCTGGGACTTTCCCATCGCACGGAAGCCCGTGGCGACGCGGGTGCTCTGGTGGCGGCAGGTTTCCCTGACCGCGTGGCGCAGGCGCGTGGTGAGCCGGGCAGTTACCGCCTTTCGGGTGGGGGAAGCGCCCGTATCGGCAAAGCCGATCGGCTGGCGGACAGAAAGTTGCTGGCGGTCGCTTCTCTATTCCTGCGCAAGAGCGCCGAAATCCGACTGGCGGCTCCCCTTGATCCTAACGATCTTCCTCAGGCGCTGATTGATCGCGCGACCGAACAGGTGGAAACGGCGCTGGACCCGGTGAATGGGTCGATCATCGCGCGGAGACGTCTGCGGGTGGGGGCGCTGGTGCTGCGTGACCGGACGGAAACGGTCAGGGCGGAAGATGCAGCTGACCTGCTGGTCGCGCAGGCTGCTGCTTCCTTAAGCACTGCCCTGACATGGACGGATGCCGCGTGCCAGTTTCAGGCCCGTGTCGGGATTGCCCGTGAGACCCTGGGGCGCAGTGATCTGCCTGACCTATCTGATGAGGCGCTCGCCAGTGCGGCCACGCAATGGCTCTCTCCCTGGCTTGCCGGCGTTACCTCGCTGGCGGCGCTGAAGGAGATGGATCTGCTGGCCATTCTGCGCGCCCAGTTGCCGCATGCGGACTGTGTCATGCTTGACCGCGATCTGCCGACGGAACTGACACTGAAGGGTGGTCGGGTAAAAGTGGATTATCTACAGCCTGTGCCGGTGGCCTCGGCGAAGGCGCAGGTTTTCTACGGCACGACCGAGATGCCGCGCCTTGCTGGCGGCAGGGTGCCGTTGAGACTGGCTCTTCTTTCGCCAGCGGGGCGACCGCAGGCGCTGACCGCTGATCTGGCGTCGTTCTGGACGAACGGCTGGTTGGACATGCGCCGTGATATGCGGGGACGTTACCCGCGCCACGACTGGCCGGAGAACCCGGCGACAGCTTCGCCGCCCGAACCGCGAGGAAAGCGATAATCCGACGCATCTGTGCCACAGTGTGTCGTTAATCGTCATTCTTGACCGGTCATGGGATTGCCTTGGCGTTTGGTTTGTCCCAACGCCTGAAGTTGTGATGAAGAAGCTGTTTGTATGTTGAGAACCCTCAAGAGTCTGTTTTGCCCCGAAACCCGTGCGAAGCGCTACGGGATGGTGGCTGTGGCCGCGGGGGCCGCAGTTGGGGCGGCTCTGATTTATGTGGGTTTTCTGTCGCCATCCTCAGCGCACGCGGATGGGGCTGTCCCGGGACCGCTGGTCGCTCCCCCGGAAAATGGAACGTCGCTTCTTGGCGTGGCGCGGCCTCTGACTTTTGCCCCTCTGGTGCAACTGGTTGGACCGGCGGTGGTGAATATCGCCGTCACGCGCGAGATCAATCCTTCTACCAACCGCCGACTGCATGTGCTGCCTGATGTGTCAGGCACGCCGCTGGAGCGCCGTTTCCGTGAGCGCCTGCGGCGTCATGGTGAGGAAATGCTTGGCGCGGGATCGGGCTTCATCATCGATCCGTCTGGCGTCATCGTCACCAACAACCATGTGGTGGGGGATGCGTCTAATATTACGGTGTCCTTCTCGAATGGGCATGAACTGCCTGCGCGCGTGATGGGTAGTGATGATCTGACGGATATCGCTGTCATCAAGGTCGAGAGCCTGACGCCGTTGCCCTATGTAAAATGGGGGGACAGCCGGAAGGTGCAGGTGGGTGACTGGATCATGGCGGCAGGCAATCCGTTCGGTCTGGGATCATCCATCACCGCGGGCATTGTGTCTGCTCGTGGGCGTGATCTTGGCGCGAGCCCTTTTGACGACTTTCTGCAACTCGATGCGCCGATCAATCCGGGTAATTCCGGCGGTCCGACCTTCAACATGCAGGGCGAGGTGATCGCCATCAACACGGCCATCGTGTCGCCAACGGGCGGTTCGGTGGGAATCGGCTTCTCCATCCCGTCGGAACTGGTCATTCCGGTGGTCGATGCCCTGCGGACGAGCGGTCATATCGACCGGGGCTGGCTGGGCGTGACGCTGGAGGACGAGGAAGGGCAGGACGGGGCCCGGGTGGTCGATGCGGACCGAGGAGGTCCGGCGCAGAAAGCGGGCATCCGCAAAGGTGATTTCATCACGACGATCGGAACCGAACGGGTGGCGAACGCCCGCACGCTGATCCGGATTGTTGCCGCCGTTAAGCCGGGCAGTATTCTTTCGGTCGTCGTTCGTCGCAAGAATGTGAATGTACAGTTGCAGGTGCCTGTGGGCACGCGTCCGCTGGATGATGGCCGTGACGGCGACGGAGATGAGTAGTAATTATTTGCACTTAATGATCGGAAATAAAGTTTCACGATATCCTGATAAGCGGTTTATGCATAGCTGGACGCGTCGGAAGCATGACGGGAATGCTTGATCTTGATGGTTCATTTACGCACATAGTGGAACTGAATTAGAAAGCGTTGGGCTGTCGTTCTGTAAAGCCCGCCTTTTTGACGTCATATTGACAGGAGTTGACCATACCAAGGCCCCCGTTTCCCTCGTCGCCAAGCCGTGAGGGACCCCGCGTAAATGAAGAAATCCGTATTCCGGAAGTCCGTCTGATCAATCAGGATGGAGAAATGATCGGCGTTCTGCCGACTCGGGAGGCTTTGGCCCGGGCTTATGGTGTCGGGCTTGATCTGCTTGAGATCAGCCCGAATGCCGAGCCGCCGGTCTGCAAGATTCTCGATTACGGTAAATACAAGTACGAGCAGCAGAAGAAGCGGAACGAAGCGCGCAAGAAGCAGAAGGTCATCGAGATCAAGGAAGTCAAGGTTCGTCCGAATATCGACGAAAACGACTACCAGGTTAAGATGCGCTCCATGAAGTCCTTCATCAAGGAGGGCGACAAGGTCAAGGTGACGCTTCGCTTCCGTGGCCGTGAAATGGCCCATCAGGATCTTGGTGTGAACGTGCTTGAGCGGATTCGCAACGAGATGGACGAAACGGCGAAGGTCGAACAGATGCCCAAGCTGGAGAATCGCCAGATGGTCATGGTGCTCGCTCCGCGCTGAGGCTGGTCGAATTCAGTAAAAAGGCCGTCCGGTATTACGCCGGACGGCCTTTTTTATTGCGATGAAGCGGCGCTTGCGGATCAGTCATCCTGATCCTCCTCGCTGGAGGACGTTTCGTTTTCGCTACCGCTTTTGGCCCGCGGCAAATGGATGACAAACTGTGCGCCAATGACCTTGCCGTGGGCATCGACCCTGTTTTCCGCCCGGATGGTGCCGCGTAGCGCCTGGATGATCTGGCGGCTGATGGAAAGCCCCAGGCCGGAATGTTGGCCGAAATGCTCGCTTTTGGGGCGTTCTGAATAGAATCTGTCAAAAATCGAATCGAGTTTTGCAGCGGGAATGCCCGGTCCTTCGTCGGAGACCGAGAACGAGACGTAAGAGCCTGCGGCATGCGCTTCCAGAATGATCTTTCCGTCAGGCGGTGAGAAGGAAATGGCGTTGCCGATCAGGTTTCGGAGCACCTGCACGAGTCGGTCTTCCACGGCGAGCAGTAGCAGCGGGTGGGCTGGGGAATCGTCACTGATGGCGACACTGATGATCGGCTGACCCGGCTTGCGGGTGGTCTGATGGATTTCGGCCAGCAGGGAAAGAAGCTGTCCGATGGCGACAGGTGTTGGGCGCGCGCGCGATAGTTCCGCATCCAGTCGGCTGGCATCCGAAATATCCGTGATCAAACGATCCAGTCGTTGGACATCCTGCCCGATGATGGAGAGCAGGCGGCGCTGTCGTTCTTCTACATCGGAGCGAAGCAGTGTCTCAATGGCTGATCTGATCGAAGTGAGAGGATTCTTGATCTCATGCGATACATCGGCGGCAAACCGTTCGATGGCATCCATGCGGGTCCACAGAGCCTGTGCGCTATCCTGCAAGGCTCTCGCCACATCACCGATTTCGTCGCTTCGTCCCAGAAGACTGCTGGGAACGGTGCCGGTCCGTCCGGCGCTTTCACGCATGACATGGGCGGATGTTGCAAGACGGAGGAGGGGGCGTGCGATGGTCAGGGAAAGATACCATGACAGCATGACCATGGTGGCCATCGCCAGCAGGAACAGCGAGATGATGGAGGATCGGATCTTGAACAGGGACGTGTCGATCGCTTCTCCCGTGCGGGTGAGCTGGAGCACGCCAATGGTCTGGCCACCATGCATGATGGGTTCGGCGATGGTGATGACCAGCGTGTGGTTGGCGGTCCGCCGGATATAAGGGGGCGTTTCCACTTCTTCAGGCGGAAAGTCGGGACCGTTGCCAACATTTCCATCGCGCGGTGGTGGTGAATGTCCCTCGTCTCGGAGAGGCATGTCATCGACATCGCCGATCACCGTGTCGAGCAGTCGTCGAAAGATATTGTGCCGTCCGGAAAAGTCCTCCGGAATCGGGGTGTCCTGCATGTCTGGGGGAAGCGGTGGACCTCCTGGTAACTGGGACGCCAGTTTTTCCTGATGACTGTCGGCGATCATCCGTCCGTCAGGCGCATAGACGCGCGCGTCTGCCTGTGGGCTGGGCTCGGTCAGCTTGAGAAGGAGCGGACGGGCCAATGTCTCTTCAAGACTGTAAACCCTGTCGGGCAGGGAGGAATCGTGCCGTTGTTTGGGTAATGGCTTTGAGGTAACGGCACTCTGCCCGAGGGCGCCGGCATAGATGCGGGCCTGTTCGCGCAGGGCACTGACTTCCGCAGTGACAAGACTGTTACGGAACTGGTTGAGAAACAGCAGCGTCAGGCCGAAAACCGCAAGCGGCAGCATATTGACCAGCAGAATACGCCGCATGAGAGGCGAGATCAGACGCTGCTCGGGGCGCGGTGGGCCGTCGTTTCGGGTATGACGCCAGTGTGTCAGGAGGCGTTTTGCCCGTTGGTGGAATGCAGTCATGGAAGAGGAAAGCCGCGCCGATAAAGGTCGCGGCGCCTCAGCAACTGATGGAAGGTCGTCCTGCTCTGTCACGAGGGCGTTCCCCTCCCGTTTCAGTCTTCCTTGTAACGATAGCCAATGCCGTAAAGTGTCTCGATCTGGTTGAAGTCGTCATCAACTTGACGGAACTTTTTGCGGACGCGCTTGATGTGGCTGTCGATGGTTCTGTCATCGACGTAGATGTTATCGCCATAGGCGGCATCAATGAGCTGGTCACGCGATTTGACAAGGCCGGGACGGCTGGCAAGCGCCTTGACCAGAAGGAATTCCGTGACCGTGAGCGGCACGTCATTGCCTTTCCACTGACAGCGATGACGGGATTCGTCGAGCATCAGGTCGCCACGGACCAGCATGCTGCCGGTTGTTTCACCGGATGCTTCCGCTTTGTTGACTTCATTGCGGCGCAGAAGAGCACGGATGCGTTCAATCAGCAGGCGCTGCGAAAAAGGCTTCGTAATGTAATCGTCGGCTCCAAGGCGCAGCCCCATCAACTGATCGACTTCCTCATCCTTGGAGGAAAGGAAGATGATGGGAAGGTTGGAGCGGGCACGCAGACGCTGAAGCAGCTCCATGCCATCCATACGCGGCATCTTGATATCGAGAACCGCGAGATCCACGGGGCGGTTGGTGATATCCTGCAGGGCCTGTTCGCCATCCGTGAATGTGCGCACGGCATAGCCTTCGGCCTCAAGTGTCATCTGCACGGAAATCAGAATATTGCGATCGTCATCGACCAGTGCGATCGTCTGTTTTTCGGTCACGAATTCAGTCCCCTCCCGAGGCAGAATACTTGCCCACCGTGCTGGTGATGCGATCAGATGGGGGCGACCATACAGCGCTCGCGCTCGTGGGGCTACGGGGGAAAGAGGAACAAAAGTTCTCGAAAAGATCGTAAAGAAGAAATTTATAGAATTTTAGACAAACATTTCAGAGGATAATTTATTAACTATTTTGAGACTTAAACTCTCTCCCGTTGCATGGAAGGGATGGAATGGCTGCTTCCGGAAAAAAGCGCGAATTTTGCCCGGTTCAATGCCTTGTCGATCATTGCGAGGATGCCTAACTCTATTGCCATGAGCAATATCACAGATACCCCTGAGGCCGGATCGCCAGCTGATGCGGCGGCGAAAGGTCTCCACGAAAATCATTCCGCGCACGCTTCTGAAGGAACTGTCGGTGCCGATGAGGCGAGTTCGACCACGGATGAAGTGATGAGTGCCGCCAGCAGCCGGATCAAGGAGCTGGAAGCCAAGTTGGCTGAAGAGCACGACAAATGGATGCGCTCCGAGGCCGAGATGCAGAATCTGCGCGCCCGCACGAAGCGCGAGATTGATGACGCGCGTCAGTATGCGGTGCAGAAATTCGCCCGTGATGTGGTGGAAGCTGCGGAAAACCTGAAGCGTGGTCTTGCCAGCCTTCCCCCCAAGACTGAGGGTGAGGACGGCATCATCACCAAGATGCGTGAAGGAATTGAGGGAACCGAGCGGTCCTTCCTGTCCATTCTGGAGCGTCATGGTGTGGTGTGTCATGATCCTTCAGGTCAGGCTTTTGACGCAAACCATCATCAAGCGATGGCGGAACAGCCCAGCGCCGAACATGCTACAGGCACGGTCATTCAGGCCTGGACTCCTACGTGGACGTTACATGGTCGCCTGCTGAAGCCGGCGATGGTGGTCGTGGCGAAAAACGAAGGTGGGTCATAAATCGGGGTGAAAGTGTGCCGGGCGTTTTTCAGGGACGGGTTCCTCTTGAAAGCGTTATTCCAGCCGCCTACATCTTTATACAGACAAGCGGAGCAGGCCGGTGTGAACCGATGTCTCCGCTACAAAAAAGAGGGTTCCATCAGGTGCTTCGGGCCAGATGGGGCCGCTGAGAAGGGATTGATTATATGAGCAAAGTTATTGGTATCGACCTCGGTACGACCAATTCCTGCGTTGCCATCCGTGAAGGCAACGAGACGAAGGTTATCGAGAACAGCGAAGGCGCGCGCACGACGCCGTCGATGGTGGCGTTCACCGAAGGCGGTGAAATGCTCGTCGGACAGGCCGCGAAGCGTCAGGCTGTCACCAACCCGGCCAACACCCTGTATGCAGTGAAGCGTCTGATTGGTCGTCGCTTCGACGATCCGACCGTCCAGAAGGACAAGGAACTCGTTCCTTACGCCATCGTGAAGGGCGACAACGGCGACGCTTGGGTCGAGGCGCGCGGCAAGAAGTATGCGCCTTCTCAGATCGCTGCGTTCGTGCTGGGCAAGATGAAGGAAACCGCCGAGTCCTATCTCGGTGAGAAGGTGACTCAGGCGGTCATCACCGTTCCGGCCTACTTTAACGACGCCCAGCGTCAGGCTACGAAAGACGCTGGCAAGATCGCTGGTCTTGAAGTCCTGCGTATCATCAACGAGCCGACGGCTGCTGCTCTGGCCTATGGCCTTGAGAAGAAGAATGGCGGCACTGTCGCGGTTTATGACCTTGGTGGTGGCACCTTCGACGTCTCGATCCTTGAGATCTCTGACGGCGTGATCGAAGTGAAGTCCACCAACGGTGACACGTTCCTTGGTGGTGAAGACTTCGACAACCGGATCATCGACTTCCTCGCGAGCGAGTTCAAGCGTGATCAGGGTATCGACCTGAAGTCCGACAAGCTTGCTCTCCAGCGTCTGAAGGAAGCTGCTGAAAAGGCGAAGATCGAGCTGTCCTCCTCCAAGGAGACCGAGATTAACCTGCCGTTCATCACGGCTGACGCTTCCGGGCCGAAGCATCTCGTGGTGAAGCTGACCCGCGCGAAGCTGGAAAGCCTTGTTGACGATCTGATCACCCGCACGATGGAGCCTTGCAAGGCTGCTCTTAAGGATGCAGGTCTGAACAGTTCCCAGATCGATGAAGTCATCCTCGTCGGCGGCATGACCCGTATGCCGAAGGTGATCGAGGCCGTTAAAGAGTTCTTCGGCAAAGAGCCTGCCCGTAACGTGAATCCCGATGAAGTCGTGGCGATCGGTGCGGCCATTCAGGGCGCGGTCCTAAAGGGTGACGTGAAGGACGTTCTGCTTCTCGACGTGACGCCCCTGTCGCTTGGTATCGAAACGCTGGGTGGCGTGTTTACCCGTCTGATCGACCGCAACACGACGATCCCGACGAAGAAGAGCCAGACCTTCTCCACGGCTGAAGACAATCAGAACGCCGTGACCATCAAGGTCTATCAGGGCGAGCGTGAGATGGCGGCTGACAACAAGCTGCTGGGCAACTTCGACCTGACCGGTATCGCTCCGGCTCCCCGTGGCGTGCCGCAGATTGAAGTCACGTTCGATATCGACGCGAACGGCATCGTTTCCGTGTCCGCTAAGGACAAGGCGACCGGCAAGGAGCAGCAGATCAAGATCCAGGCTTCTGGTGGTCTGTCCGATGCCGACATCGACAAGATGGTCAAGGACGCCGAGGCGAACGCAACGGCTGACAAGGCGAAGCGTGAAGCGGTTGAAACCCGCAACAATGCTGAAGCTCTGGTCAATCAGGTCGAGAAGTCTCTGTCCGAGGCTGGCGACAAGGTTCCGGCTGCCGACCGTAGCGAAGCGGAAAGCGCTGTTGCAGCAGTCAAGTCCGCCCTTGAAGGGTCCGATGCTGAAGCTGTGAAGTCTGCATCCGAGCGTCTGACGCAGGCGGCGATGAAGATTGGTGAAGCGGTCTACAAGGCTGAGCAGGCTGGTGGTGCAGGCGCCGAGGGTGCTGCTGCCGGTGGTGCGAAGCCGGACGACAAGGTCGTCGATGCCGATTTCGAAGAAATCGACGACAAAAAAGCCTGAGCGGATGTGTCCTGACGGGGACTGGTAATGAGTGCCGGTCCCTGTCAGCAGGCGAGACATCTCGCCCTGTTCTGAAGGCGCCCGCTCCATTCGTTTGGGGCGGGCGTTGTCTTTTTCTCTCTTCCTGATGTCGTTGAAGATGCACACGATTGCTGGAGAGGCCGCTTACGAGGAAATCTATGGCCACGAAACTTGATTATTACGCCGTTCTGGAAGTCACACGAGAAGTCTCATCTGACGAACTGAAAAAAGCGTACCGCAAGCTGGCCATGAAATATCATCCGGACCGTAATCCGGGCGATGCCGTCGCAGAGGCGCGGTTCAAGGAAATCAACGAGGCTTACGACGTCCTCAAGGACGATCAGAAGCGTGCCGCATATGATCGCTTCGGCCATGATGCTTTCACAGGTGGTGGCGGTCCGGGTGGGTTCGACTTCGGGGGCGGCGGATTCAGCGGCTTCGGCGGCGGTGGTCTCGGCGATATCTTCGAACAGATGTTCGGCGACATGATGGGTGGCCGTCGTGGTGGCGGTGGGGTGCGTGCCGGTGCCGACATCCAGACGCAGGTTGAAATCACGCTTGCCGAAGCTTTCACGGGTATCAAGAAGTCCATCACCGTCAAAACACGGGTCCAGTGTGAGTCCTGCGATGGTACCGGCTCAAAGGACAAGGAAGCAGGCGTCGAAGTCTGCCCGAGCTGTCATGGCGCCGGAAAGATCCGGGCGCAGCAGGGATTTTTCGTTGTCGAACGTCCTTGCCCCACCTGCCATGGCGCGGGAAAGGTCATCAAGGATCCGTGCCCTGACTGCCGTGGGGTGGGAACGATTGAACGGCCGCGCACGCTGGAAGTCGCCATTCCGGCCGGCGTTGAGGATGGCACACGCATCCGCCTTTCAGGTGAAGGGGAAGCAGGCAGTAAAGGCGCGCCAGCAGGCGACCTTTATGTTCATATCGTGGTGCAGACCAGTGAGCTTTTCCAGCGGGACGGCTCGAACATTTACTGCCGCGTGCCCATTCGCATGGCGCAGGCTGCACTGGGCACGGAAATCGAAGTGCCGGTGGTCGATGGTAGCCGGGCGATGGTGAAGATTCCAGCCGGAACACAGAGCGGCGAACATTTCCGTTTGCGCGGAAAAGGTTTCTCGGTTCTGCGCTCTTCGGCACGCGGCGACATGTATGTGCAGGTGACGGTTGAAACGCCGCAGCATCTTTCGAAAAGACAGAAAGAACTTCTGGAAGAGTTTGAGAAAGAAGCGGGTGAAAACGTCAAGGGAAGTCCGGAACACGCCGGTTTCTTCAGTCGTGTGAAAGACTTTTTCGAAGGAAAGAGTTAAGCCTGAAAGGCTGCGACTGACATGCAAAAGCCCGGAAGAAATTCCGGGCTTTTCTTTTATTCGTCAGCGTTTTTCCGGAGTGGGTTTGAGCGTTGGTTTTGTCGTGACCGGAATGGACGGAGCGGCTGCTGCCGTATTGCCGGGAGTGGCGTCATCCTGCGACGCCTGTCCAGCGAACGGATTTTTGCTGAGAATCTGCTGTGCAACCTGAGGATAGCGATTCATCAGCCCCAGCAATGTGCCGTTCGTCCAGCCGAAACCGATCTGCATCGGGTATTCGCCGCCGCCCGCGCCACCGGTCGGACTGATTTCCGAATTAACCACATCGTATTTTTCCAGCAGAACGCCACTTTTTTCATAAGTGCCGATCACGCGTGTCATCCAGCGCTTTGCAATCTCCTGCGCAAGCGTGTCTTCCCCATAAAAATTGAGTCCCTTGATGGCCATCCATTGGAGCGGCGCCCAGCCATTTGGAGAGTCCCATTGCTGACCGCTGATTGTATCCGTTGCTGTGAGTCCGCCAGCATGCAGCAGCTTGCTCTGTAGTGCTTTTGCGACGGCATGTGCCTGTTTGTCGGTTGCCATCTGAAGGAAAAGCGGCATGGCAGTTGCCGCCGACAGCACATCCACAAAATGCCCGGTTTTCCAGTCGTAGTCATAAAATGCGCCGCGCTTCGCGTCCCACAGGATGTGCTGGATCGCAGCGATCCGTCGTTTTGAATCGACCTTGTAGCGCTCTGCCTGCGCTTTGTTTCCGGCCAGTTCGTAAGCATGAGCAAGTGTGCGTGAGAGATGCGCAACCGCGCAGTTCATCTCGATAGTCAGAAGATCGGTTGTGTGGATGGTGGAGAGCGTATGCTGGTCCTGGAGCCAACGCGATGAAAAGTCCCATCCGGTTTCCGAGCCTGCCCGCAGATCGCGCCAGACTTCGGATGAGGGACGCGATGTAGACGCGGCGGTGGCAATATCCTGCGGATAGCTTTCATCGCGCGGCGTATCGAGGTCATCCCACGGGCGGGTCATGACCGTCCCGTCTTTCAGGCGAACGGCGTGGCGCCACGCATGGCCGGGTTCAAGGGTCGCTTCACCGTCCGTCCAGTAATCATATTCCCGCTGAAGCTGGGGCAGATATTTGACGTAGGCTTTTCTGCCGTCATGCGTGGCGATCAGATCCAGCATCATGGCGAAAAAAGCGGGTTGGGAACGTCCAAGATAATAGGTGCGGCTGCCGTTCGGGATGTGTCCGTAATGGTCGATGAGATAAGCGAGATTGTCGAAAGTGGAGCGCATGAGGTCGATGCGACCGTCCTCATACAATCCGATCATGGTGAAATAGGTATCCCAGTAATAGAGTTCCGAGAAACGGCCGCCCGGAACAATGTATTTTCCCGGCAGGGGCAGCAGGGACGACCATGCGACCGGCGTATCCGGCTGGCGTGTCAGAACGTCCCACATGCCGGAGATATAATCGCGAACATTCTCGTCCGGCTTGCGCTGGTAGGCCGCCGAGGTAATGACGGGCACGGTGAAATAGGTTGCGACAAACGTCTTGAGATCGAAGCCCGGATCGCTTTTCTGGGCGCGCCATGTAGCGAGGATTTCGGCGGGCGGTCGGTTGGGGTAGGCGTCCGCCGCAGCCTTGGCGTCCGTGAAGATCCTTGCTCTGCCGATGGCGTCGAAAAGACCGTCAAGGGCGATGGAGGGCGGCCGAAGATCCTGATGTTCCGGAGGCTTGGGCGCTTCAGGGGGCGGCAGGATGTGCGGATGAATCAGGATGCGGGCGCTGACGGGCTGATGTGATGGTGTGTCGGATGAGGCCACTGGCGGGTCTCCCTTGTCGGGAATCTGGGCAATGGCGGGGTGTGAGGATACAGAAAAGGCAAGTAAGCCGCAGCCCAGAGCACACCATTGGCGAAAAGAGCGAGATAGGCTCAAACCGGTTCCTTTCCTTGCAGTCATGCTGGAAGCACATTCTGCCAAATAATTAATGACGGGTGAGTGGCGTCCGGGTTTTCCGTCTTCCTCGAAAACAGTTATGACACAGGGATGTATCGCAGTGGTGAATGGCTGCTTCAATTTGCCGTTCTGGCCTGTCCCGGAGAGTTTTGCCCATGTCGTCCGTTGCCTCAACCCGGAATGTCTCTGCCTCCTCTGGCGCCGGAAGCATGCAGACGCATGTGGCGGGTCTCGGTCCGCTCGCTGCGACTGACCATCTGTTTTTCGAGCGCTCCGGTGCGTTGCTCGCGCGGGAAGACGCCGAGACCATAACGCGCACCGCGCTGGACGGAATGGAAGATGGAGAACTGTTTCTCGAATACAGAGAGACGGAGGGACTGGCGCTTGATGATGGCGTGATCCGTTCCGCGTCGTTCAACACCTCCAGTGGTTTTGGACTGCGGAGCGTGCTGGGGGAAGAGACCGGATTCGCGCATTCCGATGAAATCAGTTCCAGCTCGCTCAAGCGGGCGGCGGAGACAGTGTCCGCTGTGCGGAATGGCCGTTCGGCAATCATGTCGCCCTCGCCGCGATCCACCAATGCGCGGCTGTACAGCGATGTTAATCCTCTTCAGGAGACCGATTTCGTCCAGCGGGTCGGACTCCTCAGTCAGATCGACGCCTATGCGCGCGGGAAGGACAGCCGCGTTGTGCAGGTCATGGCCTCCATCGCTTCCGAATGGCAGGCGGTGCAGATCATGCGTGCGGACGGACAGCGGGTTGCCGACATCCGGCCGCTGGTGCGCCTGAATGTGACGGTTGTTGTCGAAAAGGATGGCCGACGGGAAAGTGGGACGTACGGCTTTGGCGGTCGTTACAGCGTGACGCGGCTTCTGGAAGACGAGGCGTGGAGAAAGGCAGCGGACGAGGCCATGCGCACGGCGCTGGTCAATCTGGATGCGCGTCCCGCTCCTGCCGGAGAAATGGAGATCGTTCTGGGCGCCGGCTGGCCGGGCATTCTGCTGCATGAAGCGGTCGGACACGGTCTTGAAGGGGATTTCAACCGCAAGAAAACCTCGATGTTCGCGGATCTGATGGGCAAGCGCGTTGCCAGTCCCGGCGTGACTGTCGTGGATGACGGGACACTTCCTGATCGACGCGGCAGTCTCACGGTGGATGATGAGGGCACGCCCTCGGGTCGGACGGTGATGATTGAAGACGGGATTCTGACCGGATTCATTCAGGATCGTCTCAACGCACGCCTTATGGGTGTTGCGCCTACGGGCAACGGTCGACGCCAGTCCTATGCCTATATGCCGCTGCCGCGCATGACCAACACCCTGATGCTTGCGGGTGAAGCCAGTACGGACGACATGATCCGCTCGGTAAAGCGGGGATTGTATGCCGTCAATTTCGGCGGCGGCCAGGTCGACATCACATCCGGCAAGTTCGTTTTCGCTGCTTCCGAAGCTTACATGATCGAAGACGGCAAGGTGACGGCCCCCGTGCGCGGCGCGACGCTGATTGGCAATGGCGCGGACGCCATGACGTCGATTTCCATGATTGGCTCCGAGGTGCAGATGGACCCCGGCATCGGAACCTGCGGCAAAGCGGGACAGGGTGTTCCTGTCGGCGTGGGGCAGCCGACTCTCAAGATGACCGGTCTGACAGTAGGGGGTACGACGGCCTGATGATGATTTCTATCACGAACCTGTGAGGTTTATTTTACAAGTAGTGTGTATTTATTCGGAGGGGGAATTAATTGAGTTTGAAGCCTGCCATGTAAAGAGAAACTCATTCAAATAGAGAATGAGTGTTCTAAAGATCTACATTACTCCTTTAGATATTTATTAATGAACGTTGCTTCATATGTCTGCCGTGTAACAACCGAATAGGAATGCAGGTCTTTCCTGCATCAAAAGGAAACGGCATGAGTAATGACACCGTTGTCAGTGCAGGCGAGACCTGGAGCAGCCAGACAATTACCAGTGGACAGAGTGAAATTGTCAGTGGGGGTCAGGCGCTCGACACCGTTATTCAAAATGGCGGTAGTCTTGTTGTTGAAACAGGCGTTTCCGGCGGCCAGACTCTTACAGGAAGCGCAACGAATATTACAGTTGAAGCTGGCGCCACGGTCACCGTTTCTGGTGGCGTGCTGAATAGCTCGACCGTTGGAGAAGGCGTGCAGATCACGCTTGAAAACGGTGCGGTCAATAATACGTCGTTCGGCAACGGTGCCAGCCTGAACCTGAAAAGCAGCTATATGGGCGGGACGGGGACAGCTGATTCGGACACGTTTGCCTCCGGCGCGAGCGTTTCTGTTGCCAGTGGCGCTTCTTTCAGCAATGGCACCATTGATGCAGGTGCATCGCTGACGGTTGGCTCCGGCGTGCAGGTCAGCGGTACGTATGTTGACGGCACTCTGGCTCTGCAGAGTGGGGCGTCCTTCGTGAGCGGCCATCTGGGTAGCGCTGCGACGGCCTCTCTGAGCGCGGGGACAATGACCAGCACTTATATTGCTGGAACGGTCGACGTTACTGGTACAGCCAAGCTGGTTCATGAGGAACTGCAGAACGGCGCGCACGTTTCTGTTGCTGACGGCGGAAATATTACCGATACGCAGGTTGATAGCGGTGCGAACCTCACGATTTCGGGCGGCGAAGTCGATAGCGCGACGATCGCGAGCGGTGCTTCCGTTTCCGTTGGGAGCGGTATCCTGAACAGCGCGAGCATCGAGAGTGGCGCGGTTGTTTCCGTAACGTCCGGCGCTGATCTGCAGAATGTGCAGATTGAGGATGGTGCGCAGCTTGATCTCGGCAGCAGCAACGCTGCTTTGACATCCGCCACACTTGGTAGTGCCTCTGTGCTGCACGCCGGTGGTTCCAGCACGATCGAGAGTCTGACCGCCAACAATGGCGCTGTTTCCCTTGATGGGAGTGCGTCGCTGACGGACAGCACCATCAATGGCGGCACTGTTGCTGCGGCCAGCAATGTCCAGCTTGAGAATGACGTTTTCAATAGTGGAGCCAGCGTCACGCTGAGCGGTGATGCTGATCTGGGCAGTGCCACGATCAATGGTTCTGCCGTTGTTTCCGTGGGAAGTGATGCGACGCTGCATGACATCACTGTCGCCAGTGGCGCAACGCTGGATGTTGAGGGGACGCCTGAGCATATCAAGAACCTGACGCTTGTTTCAGGTGGTCACATCGTGGCGCCCGATGGCACGCTGGTGCAGCAGGTCTCGGCAGACGGTCAGACGACGGATCTTGCTGTGTCCGCAGGCGTTCTGGCTTCCGCTGGTCTGGTCGTCACGAGCAGTGCGCAGGATGAAGCCGTTCTAAACACGTATTTTGGTGACGCGGCTTCGGGTGTCACGATTTCGAACGGCGCAGGTCATGTGCTTGGCAGTTCGACGGTGTCCGACATTTCCGTCGCTTCTGGCGCTTCTCTGGACAACCGGCATGGCACGGTAGCGAGTGCTACTGTTCTGTCGGGTGCGATTTTCCAGAACGAGACAAGTGGCACGGCAACGGGGCTGACGGTAGCGTCTGGCGGAACAGCTGAGAATTCCGGCACTGTAACGGGCCTGACCGTTTCTGGCGGTGTGGTTGAAAACTCCGGCACGATCACGGATCTGACCATGTCGGATGGGACGGTGTCGGTCGTGGGATCGGGGAGTGAGATTTCCAGTGGCACAGTCTCAGCAGGTGCCGTTGATATCGGATCCGGCGCTACGATCCAGAATCTTGCCGTTGCCAGCGGTGTCCATCTGGATCTTCAGGATCTGGCCTACCAGTCCAACACGTCTGTCAGTGTCGACAGCGCGGGAGCACTGACGGTTTCCGCTGGTGGCGTCTCTCAGACCATTGGTCTGGGTGGGGATTTCGCCGATGAGGTCTTCATCGTGGGTCAGGACGCGAACAACGATGTCGAACTGACGGTGGGTGCACGCCCGACCCTGAGTGGTCTTCAGGACATCGTTTCGGCAACCAGTGCGGAAGACGTCTCGCTTGCGTCTGCTGGTGTTGTTACGGGTGATGCCGCACTGGGTAATCTTACCCTGACGGTCACACAGACTGATGGGGTTGCCGGCACATTCGAGCAACCCTCTGGTTTTACCGGTACGGTGTCCGAAAGTGGCAACGCCATCACCTTTACGGGTGACGCAGCCCAGCTTCAGGAGGCCTTGGATGGCCTGAAATGGCATGCGGCAGCGGCTGCGAGCACGGGAAGTGTTGGCGAGGCTGATTTCACGATGGTCCTCGCCGATGGCACCACCACCTATGCAAGTGGCGGTATGACGGTCGATGTGTATGACACGGATGCCGGTTATGCCTTCAGTGGTGGAACCTACACCGTGAATGCGGCTGCTGGCAGCTCGGTCTTTGTCAAGGCGGATGCGGGCCAGACAATCAATGGCGGCGCAGCGGATCTCACGGCAGATGTGACCAGCGCCACGGTTGATCTTTCCGGTTCTGCGGCAACAGGCGCGGCGACTGTGGTCAGTCACGGTGGCAGCACGGTGACCGCAGGCGGCAGTGCTGTTCTTTACACGCCGGGAACCGGCGACACGGTCACGGTCGGTCAGGCTGACGGGCAGGATGTCAATGGCAACATCACGGTATGGGATGCTGTCGCGGGCACGGGTGGAAGCGCTACGATCAATTTGACGTCTGCTCTTTCTTCGGCAGGTTCCACGCAGACAATCACCAACGAAGGTGGCGACGCCATCACCATCAATGGTGCGCCGGGAGCCAATCTGGCTTTCCATGGCCAGAATACCACGATCAATCTGGATGGGTCGTCTTCAGCGGGCAGTGCAACCATCGTTAGTGATGGGACGAAGAGCAACACTGTTGTCGTGGGGGCCGCGACGGTCACTGACCAACTGGCCGGCACGGCTGCTGACGCTTTCTATATGGGTGGTCAGAGCGTCAATAGCGCGGCTGTCGCCGATATGGCTGGCACACTGAATATTGCTGGCGGAAGCCTTGGTGGACAGGCTGCTCAGGTCATGGTTGGCAGCGGCGGAGCCACCCAGACGATTGACACGACCAATGCCACCGGCACCACAGATGTTTATGGCGGTGGCGATGCCATAGATTACACGGGCACCAAAGGTGTTCTGGTGGCCAATGGCGCCGATCAGACGTCTGACTGGTCGATCCATGGAGTTTCCGGTGGCACGAACCAGATTTGGCAGGGAAGTGGCGCGGTCACGGTCGAGGCTGGTGGCCATCTGCAGGATGTCATGAACAATGGCGTTGCCGGAGCAGAGACCCTGACCATTTCCGGGGGCACGAGTGCTGATAGCGAAGAGGTGGATCTCTGGGGTATGCAGGATTCCACGCAGACCATCACGCAGACGGGCGACAACTCTCTGCTGCTGTTTGGAGGAAATGGTTCTGCCGGTATTTCGGCCAGCAATGCTGAACTTGTGCTGAATGGCGCCGACATGACCGGAAGCGCAGGCATTGAGTCCACGGGTTCGGTGACCACCTGGGTTGGCAAGGGCGCAACTACTTTCACAGGCACCTCTGTTTCGGGAACGGACAGCGTGGATGTGACGGGTTCGGGCAACGTGACGGTAACAGACAAGACCGTTGGCAACGATGCGACCGGCACGATTTCGGTCAACGAACTGGGGACTGCAAGCGGCGACCTGACGTTTATCGGTGGTGCGCGTCATGCCTACGTTTCAGTGGGGAATGGTGCTGCTTCCATTACGGCCGGAGCGGGCGGTCTCACGTTGAGCGCGACACAGAACTACGGCGATGTGACGCTCGACGTGTCTCATGGTGATAACACGGTCGATATCGATGGCAGTGTGGCGGGCGACTTCATCTTGAACGGCGTCAACCATAACACCAGCTTCTCGATATCGAACGTGACGGATCAGACGGTCTCCAACGGCAATCTGGTGATGGCGCTGCAGGACGGTCATACGGCGACCTTCGTGGGTGTCACTTCGACCGATCAGTTGTCGCTGATTTCGTAAATCTTACGGAATAGACTTATGAGAAAACCCTGCCATCATACCATGCGTATGGCGGCAGGGTTTTTCGTATTTGGTCATAAATAAAAGGATATTTACGAAAGGCCGGCTCCCTGCGTTTCCAGCAACAGACGAAACATCTGGGTGCCGCAGCACATATAGAGCTCATTTCGTTTGGGGCCGCCAAACGTCAGATTTGAACAGCCGAACGGCAGGCGGATGCGTCCGATGAGTTTTCCTGTTGGGCTATAACAGAACACACCTGCCATCCCGAACTCGCCCGATGCGCCGCACCATAGATTGCCGAAAACATCTGCGCGCATTCCATCTGGGGTCATATGATACCCCTCATGCGTCATATCACAGAAAACATGCCGGTTTTTCGGGCGATTTCCGATCATGTCGAAGGCATAGATGACTTTCTGCCCTTTCGGCCCGATTTGTGAAGGGTCAGGTGCGCAGGAGATAACGTAAAGTGTTTTCTGGTCTGGTGAAAAACACAGGCCGTTGGGACTGGGCACATCATCCTGTGAGAGCACGGCTTCCACAGCGCCGGTCTTTCCATCGACACGGAAAACATGGTCTGGCTGCCGTTCATGCCCTGCGAACTGGACGGAAACTTCCGATCCTAATGTCCAGCGAAGTTTCCCTGTGGGATTAGTGCCCATGCCAGGAGCATCCGGATGACCTTCTATGAGGGTGTCGCCATAGCTCGGGTCAGTGAACCATATACTGTCATCCATTGGATTGACGATGACATCATTCGGCGAATTCAGTGATCTGCCATTAAAAGTGTCGGCGACAATATGACAGATTCCGTCATGTTCCCAGCGGATCACACGACGCATGTCATGCTCGCAGGTGATGATCCGTCCTTCCGTGTCAACGGTATTGCCGTTGCTGTGATAGCTCTCCTGCCGGAAGACGGAGAGGGAACCAAGACCGTCGTCATCAGGAGGAACAAAGCGATATTGCTTGCTGCGGATTGTATCACTCAGCAGCAGAATGCGTGCCTCACTGAGCCATGTCGGGCCTTCGACCCAGCCTCCACCCGTCAGGACACGCTGGATCGATGTGCCGGAGAAAATCAGGTCTTTGAAGGAAGGATCGAGCGGGATGATGTCCGGATCTGGGAGATAGCC
>NZ_JBDNXK010000024.1:0-39134 GCF_047721705.1 Acetobacter sp.
GTGAATATAGTGATTGTATACAATAAAATTATATTTGTTATTTTCTGACTGAATGGATGCCCGGAATCAATTGCTGCCAAAGAATGTTGATGAGCAGCTTTTCATGACTCTCGCATGATGCGGCCAAAGGCGTGTGAATGACTTGAAATGTCTTCTGTCGCCATGAACTGCAAAATAGCAGCAACATAACTGCAATGTTTTCTGACGCTTTGGTTGATTGGATATCTCGTGACGTGAGATTTTTGCGTTTGCAAATAATTCGCAATAACTATATGACGCGCTGGACACACATAAAAGAAATCCAGTCCAGAGGTCGGGTATGTACCGAAAAAAGGTTCTTTACGTGATCTCTCTTTCACTTTTCATAAGTGGAAAAGTTTTCGCCGCGGATCAGGAAGAGAAACCAGCCCCGGCGGCTCACGCCGGATCATCTGTCACAAAACAGAAACCTGACAGCGTAAAAACCTCGGCGCCGCAGGTGGAGCGGGTGGAAGTGCGTGGTCGTAGAGCGTCGACCATCGCTTCTTCCGCAACAAAGACGAATACGCCGCTTATTGAAACGGCGCAGTCCGTAACGGTTGTCACCCGTGATGAAATGGATATCCGTGGTGTGCTGGATCTCAATCAGGCCATCCGTTACGCGGCGGGGGTTACGCCCAATCTTCGAGGTGGTGTTGGAACACGTTATGACCAGTTCGCCCTGCGTGGTTTCACCGTCCCCACTTTTCTCGATGGTCTGAAATTACAGGACAGCCCGACCGGCTATGCCGTGGCGCAAACAGACACCTTCCGTCTCGACAGGGTGGAGATCCTGAAAGGTCCGGCATCCGCGCTGTATGGTCAGTCCAGCCCGGGTGGACTTGTGGCTCTGTCGAGCAAACTGCCCACAGATCAGAAGTTTTATGGGGGCGTGACAACCACCGGTGGCAGCTTCGATCTGTATCGTGTTGATGCTGACGTTGGTGGTTATGCCACGGACGATGGAATGGTGCGTTACCGCATTTATGGCACCGCCAATGGTCAGCATACACAGCTTGCCCGCACCGGCAGCCGCCGTTTTTCCATCAGCCCGGCTTTTACTTTCGGGGGAGATGGACCGACGACCCTGACGCTTCTGGGCAATTATCAGTATGATCCTGAAAACGGCACCTATGGCGGCGTGCCGCTGGTCGGCTCACTCAAGCGTGCATCCTTTGGTTATCTTCCAAGAAATTTTTATGACGGTGATACGTCTTTTGAAAAATTCAATCGCCGACAGGGGGCGATTACCTACATTCTTAATCACCGCTTCAATAAGGACTGGAGCTTTACGACGCGTGGTCGCTACGATGACATCAAGACTCAGTATCGCAGCGTGTATAATGCGGGTTATTACACAGATACATATACCGTTCCCCGCTATGCTTTCGGCACGAACGAGCACACCCACAATCTGACATTTGACAGCCAGTTCAAAGGGAATGTCCGTACGGGTTTCCTGAGGCATTCCCTGATGTTCGGTTTTGATTACATGCAGCAAAGCGCGAGCGAGCAAGGGTTTTTCGGGAGCGCTCCCGATATGAACGTGCTGTCGCCTGACTATCACATGAATATCGCACCCATGAGTCCCTATCTGAATTATCAGACGAACTCACATCAGATCGGTGCATATGGTCAGGATGAAATTCGCTGGAAAGGACTGGTTCTTACGGGAAGTATACGTAACGACTGGTATCGTTCGCATCAGGTGGAATCGATTTATCATTCCGACACCCGTCAGGATCCGAGCCAGATCACGTGGCGGGCTTCCGGTCTCTATCATTTCAATTTTGGACTAGCACCTTACATAAGCTATTCGACATCTTTCCAGCCTCAGTCAGGTCTTGTCTCGAATGATGGTGGTAGGACCCTGCGGCAGGCGAATCCCTCTCTGGGAAAACAGCTTGAAGGTGGCCTGAAATATCAGATTCCCGGTACGTCTGTTCTCCTGACGGCTGCGGGCTTCCATATCGAACAGACCAATGTGCTGGTCGCCGTCAATTCCGCCCTCGGCTTCAATACACAGAGCGGCAAAGTCCATTCGGACGGCTTCGAATTTGAAGCACATGCTGAACCATACAAAAACCTTGTGCTCACCGCTGCGGTGAGCGTTCAGAAAGTGCGTGATGATTCGACGGGAAAGCCTCTTATCCAGTCAGGAAAGGGGAATGCGTCCCTGTTTGCATTTTACACAATGCCCTCGGGCCCTGTGAAAGGCCTCGGTTTCGGCGGCGGGCTTCGCTATACGGCAAAAGCTTATGGCGGCGAAGCAAGCTATGGGAGTGTCTGGGTGCCGCAATATGCCGTATTCGATGGTTCCCTGCGTTACGACCTGTCCAATCTCTCCCCAGCGCTGCATGGCTGGACGGCCGCCGCCAGTGTCCGCAATATTTTCGACAAACGCTTTGTCGCCAACTGCCTGAGCTATGCGTCCTATGGGCAGTCATGGTGCTATTACGGCGAGCGCCGGAATGCACAAGGGAGCATTGGCTTTTCCTGGTAAGCGTAATGATTGTCGTTAGTCAGGATTGAATTCAAAAAAGTATCTTAAACGGAAACCGCCCTGCTTCCCTCAGGGAAACAGGGCGGTCCAAGACAGCCTGAAGCGGAAGGAAAATTACTTCTTCGCTGCTTCCAGAGACGCCTTGATGATCTCACCGGCGCGGGCCTTGTCGCCCCAGCCCGTGACCTTCACCCACTTGCCCTTCTCCAGATCCTTGTAGCGCGTGAAGAAGTGCTCGATTTCCTGAATCAGGATTTCGGGCAGGTCTTCGATCTTCTCGACCTTGGAGAACTGCGGGTGGATCTTGTCATGCGGCACGCACAGGATTTTCTCGTCCTGCCCGGCTTCATCTTCCATCAGCAGCACGCCGATCGGACGGGCGCGGATCACGCAGCCCGGCACCACGCCGCGCGGCGTCAGCACCATGGCGTCGGCCGGATCGCCGTCAGCGGCCAGCGTGTTGGGGATGAAGCCATAAGCCGCCGGATAGACCATCGGCGTGAACAGGAAGCGGTCCACGAACAATGCGCCGCTTTCTTTGTCGATTTCATATTTGACGGAAGAACCCTGCGGGATCTCGATCACGACGTTGATGTCGTTCGGCACGTCTTTGCCGGGGGAAAGTTTCGAGACGTCCATTGTCCTGCTCCATATGGATAAATTGCGGGCGGAGCCTAGCCCTGCGCCGCTTTCTTGCCAAGGCGGACATATTTCCTTGCACTGGACGCTTGCAAAATGGGTTGGGTTGCGCGAATTGATGACCCGCCTGCGCGCCCGTAGCTCAATTGGTTAGAGCGGGCCGCTCATAACGGCTTGGTTGCGGGTTCAAGTCCTGCCGGGCGCAGGCATTTCCGTCGGAAGGGCCACAAGTCCGACCGACGTTCGTGCCTTCCGACCGTATAACCGGTCCGGTCATTCCTTCATCTGTCCGCGGAGTTTCGTCTCATGGCGCCATATCAATATGTCTATGTGATGAAGGATCTGACCAAGTCCTATCCGGGCGGTCGCGAAGTCTTCAAGGGCATCACCCTGTCCTTCATGCCCGGCGCCAAGATCGGTGTTCTCGGTGTCAACGGCGCCGGTAAATCGACCCTGCTCAAGATCATGGCCGGGATCGACAAGGAATACGGTGGCGAGGCCTGGGCCGCTGAAGGCGTGAAGGTCGGCTATCTCGAACAGGAGCCGAAGCTCGACCCGAACCTGACGGTTGGTGAAAACGCCGCACAGGGTTTCGGTGACCTGAAGAAGGCGGTGGACCGCTTCAACGAGATCTCCGCCAAGTTCGCCGAGCCGATGGACGAGGACGAGATGACTGCGCTCCTCGCCGAGCAGGCCGATCTTCAGGAGAAGATCGATGCTGGCGACGGCTGGGAACTGGACCGCAAGCTGGAAATCGCGCTCGACGCACTGCGCTGCCCGCCTGCCGACAGCCCCGTCGATAAGCTCTCCGGTGGTGAGCGCCGTCGCGTCGCGCTGTGCCGTCTGCTGCTGGAAAAGCCTGATCTGCTGCTGCTTGACGAACCGACCAACCATCTCGACGCCGAGAGCGTGGCATGGCTCGAAAAGACCCTCCGTGACTACGAAGGCACCGTCATGGTCATCACCCATGACCGTTACTTCCTGGACAACGTGACCAACTGGATTCTCGAGATCGAGCGCGGCCGCGGCTATCCGTTCGAAGGCAACTACTCTTCATGGCTGGAACAGAAGCGCAAGCGTCTGGCGCAGGAAGAAAAGGAAGAGAGTGGCCGCCAGCGCGCCCTTGCCGCCGAGCAGGAGTGGATTGCCTCCAGCCCGAAGGCCCGTCAGGCGAAGAGCAAGGCCCGTATCACCAAATACGAAGAACTGCTGGCCAAGAGCAACGAGAAGGCTGCTGGCACGGCGGAAATCGTCATCACCCCCGGCCCGCGTCTGGGCAATGTGGTGATTGAGGCGGAAGACCTCACGAAGGGCTTCGGCGACCATCTGCTGATCGACAAGCTGAACTTCAAGCTGCCGCCGGGTGGCATCGTCGGTGTGATCGGACCAAACGGTGCGGGTAAGTCCACACTGTTCAAGATGATCACCGGGCAGGAGCAGCCGGACAGCGGCAAGCTTACCATCGGTGACACGGTAGAACTCGGTTATGTCGATCAGTCCCGTGACAGCCTCGACGACAACAAGAACGTCTGGGAAGAAATCTCGGGCGGCACGGACGTGATCTATCTCGGCAAGCGCGCGGTTCCGTCGCGCGCCTATGTCGGTGCCTTCAACTTCAAGGGTGCCGACCAGCAGAAGAAGGTCGGCGTGCTGTCCGGTGGTGAGCGCAACCGCGTCCATCTTGCGAAGATGCTTCGTAAGGAAAGCAACGTCATCCTGCTCGATGAGCCGACCAACGATCTCGACGTTGATACGCTCCGCGCACTGGAAGACGCGCTGGCCGAGTATCCGGGCTGCGCCGTGATCATCTCCCATGATCGCTGGTTCCTTGACCGTCTCGCCACGCATATTCTCGCCTTTGAGGGTGACAGCCATGTCGAGTGGTTCGAGGGTAACTTCCAGGCGTATGAGGAAGACAAGAAGCGTCGTCTGGGCGATGCTGCGGTCGAGCCGAGCCGGATCAAGTATCGTCCGCTGGCACGATAAGCGGGTTTTGGGAGGGGAGTTTGCGGGGCTTTGCCCCGTGCCCCACAAAGGGATGCGGTCCCTTTGATTCCGGTTTGTTTCTCGTGACTGTGACAAGTTCTCCTGCAAAACACCAGAAATTCTGCCGCCTTTCATTTTACAAAATCACGTCATGGTGTTCCACATAGACCACTCATGAGTCTGCACGTCCTCCGCACAGCCCGCCTTGCACTCACACCGGTTTCATGGCGGGACATGAATGAGATTGCCCATCTCAAGGCGGATGGCGGCGCGTTCGCCATGATGCTGGGCGGCGTGCGCAACCGCCAGCAGGCGGAAGCGGAGATGGTGTCCGACATCACTTTCTGGGCCAAACACGGCACCGGCATGTTTGCCATCCGCGAGAACGGCAAACTGATCGGTATCACGGGCGTGCATGAACGGCCGGATGGCCGTGGCGTGGCTTTGCGCTTCGCCATCTATCCGTGGGCCTCGGGCCGGGGACTGGCGCGGGAAGCTGCTGCGGCTGCTTTGCGGCACGCTCATGCCGCGGGCTTCAAGCGCATCGTGGCTGTTGCGCGGGACACCAATATTGCTTCCCGAAAAGTGCTTGGTGGCATTGGCATGCGGGTGGCGGAGACTTTCATGCGAAGTGGTCATGAGATGCTGCTTTTCGAGAGCGTGACACGATAAAGGGCGTTGCGCCTCCGTCAGCCGCTTCTCGCCACATAAACTGCGTTTCATGCTACAGAGCGCACGCCAGACAACAGGATAACAGGTTTCCATGAACGCCGTTCTCGCCCTTCGCATCGTCCCTCCTTCGGGTCCTCTGAACGGCTATGTCGAACTGCCCGGCTCGAAATCGATCACCAATCGGGCGCTCTTGCTGGCGGCCCTGTCCGAAGGTGTGAGCCATCTGACTGGGGCGCTGAAGAGCGACGACACGCTCTACATGGCGGCGGCATTGCGTTTGCTGGGTGTCGGGATTGAGGAACCAACGGCGACGAGTTTTGTCGTGACTGGCAGCGGACGCCTCGCAGTGTCATCCGAGCCGCTTTTTCTCGGAAATGCCGGAACTGCCGTGCGTTTTCTCACGGCGGTCGCTCCTTATGTTCCCGGTGAGGTCGTGCTGAATGGCGATCAGCATATGCAGAAACGGCCCATCGCGCCGCTTGTCACTGCTCTGTCTTCCCTCGGAGTCGAGATATCCGCGCCGACCGGCTGCCCCCCCGTGACCGTGCAAGGGAAAGGCCATCTTTCCGGTGGCCGCGTGACGATCGATGCCGGATTGTCCAGCCAGTATGTCTCTGCCGTGCTGATGGCGGCCGGTCGGGCCGACGCGCCGGTGGATGTGGTGTTGCAGGGTTCCGGTCTGGATGCGCGCGGCTATGTCGACCTGACGGTCGCCGCCATGAAAGCATTTGGCGGCAACGTGGAGCAGGATGGACCAATGAGCTGGCGTGTCCTGCCGGCTCCCTACAGGGCTACCGATTTCCGGATCGAGCCTGATGCTTCGGCAGCGACCTATCTTTGGGCGGCGGCTGTTCTGACGGGTGGAAAGATTGATATTGGTCTCGCGCCGGAAGCCTTCTCGCAGCCTGATGCCAAAGCCTATGAAATGATCGCGCAGTTCCCGCACATGCCCGCGCAGATCGACGGTTCACAGATGCAGGATGCCGTCCCCACGCTGGCTGTGCTCGCGGCTTTCAATGCCACGCCGGTGCGTTTTGTGGGCATCCATAATCTGCGGGTAAAGGAATGCGACCGCATTTCAGCAGTCTCTACCGAACTGAACCGGATTCGCGCAGGGTTGGCGCGGGAAGAGGGCGACGACCTGATCGTGAACGGTGACCCTTCTCTGGTGGGGCAATCCCTGCCGACGCGGATTGAAACCTATTCCGACCATCGGATTGCGATGGCGTTCGCTCTCGCGGGTCTGAAAATCTCGGGCATCACCATTCTGAATCCTGCCTGTGTCGGCAAGACCTATCCTGGCTACTGGGATGCACTCCGGAGCCTTGGCGTGACGCTGGAAGGGTAATTCACAGGGTCGCCGCCGTGATCCGGTGTGGTGTTCGTGCCTGACTATCCTTATTCCGCAGAATAAGGATGTCACCGTCATCAAGACGCCTCACATGGCGCTCGCTGTCTTCCCATCGTTCGACAATGCCGAGCACGGGCGTGGGTTGATGATGGATAACGATGCGGTCCTGCTCCCTGATCGCGCTGTCAGGACTGACAAGAAGCAGGCTGCCTCGGCGAAAGACAGGTTCATAGGCTGCGCTGTTGAGGCGGATACCGTAATCATAGGGGCCGATATCGGCAAAGGGCGAACTGACTTCTGACCACAGGCTGGAGGTGGGCAGGTTCGCCTGATCAAAAAGATTTGGCATGTCCAGTTGGGAGAAAAGCGCCAGTCTGAGGCGTTTTTTCTGTCTTGTGTCGTCAGCGGTCGAGGCTTCCTCACCTTCGATCCGTCGGGCGAACTCTCCAAGAGTCACCCGCAGGGCAGCCAGCAGGTCCAGCAGTGTTTCCATGCGTGGCAGCCGTGTTCTGCCGTCCGGGGCGCGTCGTTTCGACGGATTGAGGGCGGTGGGGTCGAGGCCGGCAGCCCGCGCGAGACCGGAAGAGGACAGTCCCTTTTCCAGTGCCAGCCGATCGATGGCTGCCCATAGCGCCTCTGCGGCATTCTGCTCCGGCAAAGAGGAGGACGGCATTATCGGCTTTTTCCCAGAATTTCGGAACGGTGACGTGCTTCGCCTGCCGCCGTCACATGAAAACGATCATCTTCGCCGACGCAGGCGAAACCCTTGCGTGCCAGCCGTTCAAGACATGGTTCGTCCTTGAGGGCTCGTGGGCGACCATCCTTGCCCGAGAGGCACAGGCGGTGCAGGGCTGAACGGCAGCAGGTTTCAAGATAGGGCTGGTTCCACATGGCCCGACTGTCGGGAATCTGGCCGTGTCGCGCAACCAGCAATCTGACTTGGGTGGCAAGGACGACACACAGCCTGTATAGAAAGCCAGCTATCTCTTTTGACAGGACGTGTGATGAGCGCAGAATTCACCGATTACAAGGTCAAGGACATTTCCCTCGCTGAGTGGGGCCGCAAGGAAATTTCTCTGGCCGAGGACGAAATGCCCGGCCTGATGGCGCTTCGTGAAGAGTATGGCGCAAGCCAGCCGCTCAAGGGCGCCCGCATCGCTGGCTGCCTGCACATGACCATTCAGACGGCTGTGCTGATCGAGACACTGACTGCTCTCGGTGCGACTGTCCGCTGGTCGTCCTGCAACATCTTCTCGACGCAGGATCACGCTGCTGCTGCCATCGCAGCCGCCGGCATTCCGGTTTTCGCCTGGAAAGGCCTGAACGACGAAGAGTTCGACTGGTGCATCGAGCAGACCATCAAGGGTCCGGACGGCTGGACGCCGAACATGATCCTCGACGATGGTGGCGATCTCACCGTCATGATGCACGACAAGTTCCCTGAGCTGCTGAATGACGTGCGCGGCCTGTCCGAAGAGACGACTACGGGCGTACATCGTCTGTGGAAGATGCAGAAGGAAGGCACGCTCAAGGTTCCGGCGATCAACGTCAATGACAGCGTGACCAAATCCAAGTTCGACAACCTGTATGGCTGCCGTGAGAGCCTCGTTGACGCGATCCGTCGCGGCACCGACGTGATGATGGCTGGCAAGGTTGCCGTCGTTGCCGGTTATGGCGACGTGGGCAAGGGTTCTGCCGCTTCCCTGCGTAACGCAGGCTGCCGTGTGCTCGTGACCGAAATCGATCCGATCTGCGCATTGCAGGCGGCGATGGAAGGCTACGAGGTCGTGACGATGGAAGAGGCCGCACCGCGTGGCGACATCTTCGTGACGGCGACAGGCAACGAAGGTGTGATCCGTCTTGAGCACATGCGCGAGATGAAGCACCGCGCCATCGTCTGCAACATCGGTCACTTTGACTCCGAAATCGAAGTCGGTGCGCTGCGCAACTTCAAGTGGGATAACATCAAGCCGCAGGTGGATGAGGTCATCTTCTCTAACGGCAAGAGCGTGATCCTGCTGTCCGAAGGCCGTCTGGTGAACCTTGGCAACGCGACAGGTCATCCGTCCTTCGTGATGTCGGCGTCCTTCACCAACCAGACGCTCGCCCAGATCGAGCTGTGGACGGCAAAGCCAGGCCAGTATGAGGCGAAGGTCTACACGCTGCCAAAGAAGCTGGATGAAAAAGTCGCTGCCCTTCATTTGGCCAAAGTTGGCGCGCATCTTTCGAAACTGAGCCAGGAGCAGGCCGATTATATCGGTGTGCCGGTCAACGGTCCCTTCAAGCACGAAGAATACCGTTACTGATTGGCCTTGTGCTTCCCGTTTAATGGCGGGGAGCACCGCACATGTGTGCGATTTCTGAACCCAGAGAGGGAGTTCTCTCATGAGCATTTTCGGTAAGATCGTTTCCGCCATTTTCGGTCACGCTCAGGCTGCGACGCCTGACGCTGCTGCGCCGACGGCTGCCAGCGCCACCCCAGCTGCTGCTGGAGCTCCGGGTGCTGCAGCGGCTCCTGCCGCACCTGTCGATGTCGATGCGGTCCTGACGGCTCTTGCAGCGAAGTCAGGCCAGCAGCTGAACTGGAAAGAGTCGATCGTTGATCTTCTCAAGCTGCTTGGTCTGGACAGCTCTCTTGATGCCCGCAAGCAGCTGGCGACAGAACTGAAATACACGGGTGACCAGAACGACACGGCCACGATGAACGTGTGGCTGATCAAGGAAGTCCGTCAGAAGCTGGCGGAGAACGGTGGCAAGGTGCCTGCTGGTCTCTGATTCTTTCAGGAATTAGGCACGTTAAGGAGGAGGGCTTTATGCCCTCCTTTTTTTGTTAGTAATTCGCGGTAGAAATTTTATAACGCTGCAAATTGAAAATAAAATCGGAGCTAGGGTTCAGACTTTCAGGAAAATACAGTCAGTTTTTTGAATTTATGACTCGCTATTGAAGCGCCATTCATAATGACAAACGAAAATACTCTCTGTAATGCCGTTAAAAACCTGAATGGCCTACGTAAGGATATCGTTTCATGAGCGTTGCGATTTATGGAATCAAAGCGTGCGACACAATGAAAAAAGCGATGGCGTGGCTGGACACGCACGACATTGCTTACACCTTTCATGATTACAAGAAGGAAGGCGTTGATCGCACCCGTCTGCTCGACTGGGTCAAGGAAGTGGGGTGGGAAGAACTGATCAATCGCTCCGGTACGACATTCCGGAAGCTGCCTGAGGCAGACAAGACAGACCTGACTGAAGAAAAAGCCATTCAGCTCATGATCGACAATCCCTCCATGATCCGTCGTCCCGTTCTGGAAGCCTCAACGCGGATAATCATTGGTTTCAAGCCCGAAAAATATGCTGATTTTTTCAGAGTCTGAATGATGCCCCTGCCTTGCAGGCTGTTTCAGGCAGTCATGCATGCACGTCAGGGAACGATCCCGGTTTTGCAGAGTTAGAAAAAGTATGCGCGTCTGTCGCCATGGCGGACGCAGGGCGATTTCCCGTTTCCTGACGGGCCGGTTCCGGTCTTCGACACCATGCTGTCGGTAAAATGACCCTGAGCCGAAATCGCATTTTACGAGATTTCAGAAGCAGGGATTTATGTATGTTTTCCCAGACACGGTATGATCTTTTTATTGATGGTTCCTGGACGAAACCCACTAGCGGCGAATGGACGCAAATCTACAATCCGGCGACCGGAGACGTTGTTGGTGAGGCTGCCCGAGGGCAGGAGCAGGACGTCAAGATTGCGGTAGAGGCTGCCAAGAAAGCGTTTCCGGCGTGGCGTGACACACCTGCATCGAAACGCGCTGACGCGCTGTATAAATTACGTGATCTGGTGGCACGCGACAAAGAGGCGCTCGCTAGGACTATCACCGCCGAAATGGGAAAAACGCTGAAGGAAGCACAGGGAGAGGTTGATTTCGCCATTGCCCTGCTGCGTTTCGCTGCGGAAAACACCCGTCGTCTTGAAGGCGAGATCATTCCCGGCGAACGTCCGGGCGAAAAGATCCTGATCGATCGGGTGCCGCATGGCGTCGTTGGCGCTATTGCAGCGTGGAACTTCCCACTGGCGCTCTGCGCCCGGAAAATCGCTCCGGCGATTGCGGCGGGTAACACAATCGTTCTCAAGCCGCATGAACTAACACCGCTTTCCGCACTGGTGCTCGCGAAGCTGGTGGAGGAAGCGGGTATTCCGGCGGGCGTGGTCAATATCGTGACTGGCGATGGACCGGAAGTGGGCGTGCCGATTGTCGCACACCCGGACACCAGACTGATCACCATGACCGGTTCGACACCTGCCGGTAAGAAGATCATGGCTGCTGCTGCCGAACATCTGAAAGAGGTCCGGTTGGAACTGGGTGGCAAGGCGCCGTTCATCGTCATGGATGACGCCGACCTCGACAAGGCGGTCGAAGCCGCTGTCGTGGCGCGCTTTGGCAATGCGGGACAGATCTGCACCAGCAATGAACGCACCTATGTGCATGAGGCCATCTACGACCGGTTTGCCGAGAAACTGCGCGAGAAAATCAACGCGCTGAAAGTCGGTGATCCGATGGACCCGGCAACGGATATGGGGCCGAAGGTCAGCGAGGATGAACTGAAGAAGGTTCATGAGATCGTTGAAAAAGCCATCTCTCAGGGCGCGAAGCTGGAAATCGGTGGCAAGCGTCTGACAGGCGGCATTTATGACAAGGGCTGTTTCTATGCGCCGACCCTGCTGACGGGTGTGACGCATGAAATGGACATTGCCCGGAACGAGGTGTTCGGCCCTGTGCTGTCACTGATGAAAGTGCGTGACTTTGACGAGGCGCTGGAACGGGCCAATGACTGCCGTTATGGACTGTCGGCTTATCTGTTCACGAAAGATCTCGCCACGATCCTGCGCATGACGCGGGACCTCAACTTCGGTGAGGTCTACGTCAATCGTGAAGGCGGTGAGGAACCGCAGGGCTTCCATCACGGTTATGGCGAAAGCGGTCTCGGCGGTGAAGATGGTCAGCACGGGCTTGAAGCCTATGTTGATACAAAAACCATCTATCTGAACGCCTGATATGGAAAGGGCGGATACCCCGATGGGAATATCCGCCCTGAAACAAGAGAAAATTTTTGGGTGTCGCCTTTTTTAAAAAGGCGACGTTCTCTGAAGCTTTTTGAAAAAAGCTTCACCAAAAACTTTGGTTAATCAATGCACCGTCGCATCATCCGGCAGCGTGTAAGCGATGATCTCATCACTTACATCCGGCGAATGGCTCATGCCACCTGCTGAAATCACCACATATTCCTTGCCGGTTTTCGGAGAGCGGAACACCAGCGGAGCCGCCGGAGCACCAGCAGGAAGACGTGCTTTCCACACCTCCTCACCCGTCAGCGAGTTTAGCGCACGCAGATAATAGTCCTGCGTACCAGCAAAGAACACCAGACCGGACGCCGTCGCTGTTGGGCCACCGAGTGTCGGCAGACCAAGCGGCACGTCCATATGCGTCTTCAGACCCATCGGACCGGTATCCTTCACCGTGCCCAGTGGCACCTGCCACAGCAGCTTCTTGCTACGCAGGTCGATGGCGCTCATCGTGCCGAAAGGCGGTGTATTACAGGGAACCGCCAGCGGCGATTGCAGGATGTCGATACGGACGCCCTGATAAGGACCAGCCACCTGCGGACGCAGCGTGCCCATGAAGCCCGGAACCTCGTCCATCGAGATCTTGTAGTGCGAGGCGTTCTTTTTGTTCACCAGCATCATGCGCAATGGCACGCGCATGTCGTTGACGAACATCAGGCCGCGTGCCTCGTCGATGGAAACGCCACCCCAGTTCATACCACCCAGCAGGCTCGGATATTCGATGTAGGGCTTCTCGCCGGGCGGCGTGAAAGCACCTTCATAGACCGAGTTGCGGAACATGATGCGACAGTAGAGCTGGTCGAACGTGCTGACGCCCCACATGGAGCTTTCCGTCAGCGGCTTGGCGCCAATTTCAGGCATCCCCACGGAGAAAGGTTGCGTCGGCGAAAGATGCTCCCCCTCCGCCGCAGGCTGCGTGGCGACTTTCTTTTCCACCACATCCGTCACCGGCTGACCCGTGCGACGATCCACGACAAAGATATTGCCCGTCTTGGTCGTCTGGATCAGAGCGGGAACGGTCTCACCCTGCTTGTTGGTCACATCGAACAGGACCGGCTGGGAAGGAAGATCATAATCCCAGACATCGTGATGTACGGTCTGGAAAACCCATTTCGTCTGACCAGTCGAGGCATCGACAGCGACGATCGCCGCGCCGAACTTTTCCTTCACGGCGTCGCGGTCGCCGCCCCAATAGTCAGGCGGACCGTTGCCCGTCGGCAGATAGACGAGGTTCAGAGCGCGGTCGTAGGTCGGGATGGTCCACACGTTGGGCGTTTCCAGCGTGTAGGTCTTGCTCGGATCTGCCGCATTGGCGTTGTCCGGATCACCGACATCCCAAGCCCATGCGAGTGCGCCAGTGCGCACGTCATAGGCACGGACCACACCGGACGGCTCGCCATGCACGATGTCACGCACCCAGCCACCGATGACTGCCGTATGCCCCATCACCACGGGAATACCTGTCGGATGATAGCGCTTGCCGTTTTCCGCAGGCCCCATGCGCGGCTTCAGATCGACAACGCCATTGTTCCCGAATTTCGGGCACAGCTTGCCGGTATGAGCATCCAGACCGATCAGACGGGCATCGACCGTGTTGACGATGATGCTCTGACGACAGGGAGCATCCGCATCAGACACCTTGTCTTCGGCGGACAGTGTCTGGTCCCTGTCGGTGTCGTAGTAGCCAACACCACGGCAGGTGACATGCTCGGCCGAGTGCGCCTGCGGATCAAACTTCCAGAGCGCCTTGCCGGTATCGCCGTCAATGGCGGTGACCAGATTTTCCGGTGTGCAGGAATATAGCACGTTGCCGATCTGCTGCGGTGTGTTCTCATCGACACCCGTGCCTGCGCCGGTCAGACGACGGCCTGTGTGATAGACCCACGCAACCTGAAGACGACCGACATTCTCGGGTGTGATCTGGCTGTAGGGCACATAGCGCGTGCCGTGCTCATTACGGGCGAAATACTGCCAGTCCTCGGGGACATCCTCTTTCGCAACAGTGAGAGGCGGCTGCTTGCTGAAACCGGTGTCATTGTGGATCGCGCCATGCGGCGAGCACGCTTCGAACAGGGTGATAAGCAGGCAGCATGTCAGCGCCAGTCCACCCAGCACGCTCTGCTTGCGCGTTTTGGGGGCGAAAGACTGAAGCGTAGCCGTAGCCCACAGACTGAGGACGAACAGAACGGTCGGAACGACAAGGCGCGGCAGAAGCGCCCAGTAGCCGAACTCCGGCGTATCGAAGAAAGCCCACAATACAGTTGCGACAAACACGCCGATCGAGAAAGGCAGCGCGATCCGCTGTTTCAGCACCAGAAGAATGGCGAGGACGATGTAACCGAGGCCCGCGAATAGATAGTAAAGCGAGCCGCCGAGCATGACGAGATTGAAGCCACCCGCTGCAAGGCCTATCCCGACAAGCAGGCAGAGCAGCGCGACCAGAACACGCCAGCCATCGAGCAGGCCGAGCTTCCGGTATGTGGGCTGAAAATCACCCATAAGATACTCCAGAGCGCATTCCGGCAAATGCCGGAACGGTTTGAAAATTTGCCTGCTTCCTGTGGCGGAAAAAAAGAGGGGCGCATAGTAAAAACTGACTGTTCAGATTCCGTCAGGCAGTGACACGACGGACGTGCCAGGCTGACAGGGGAATCAGGGTCAGCAATGCCGCCAGCAGCCAGAATGCCGCGGGCAGCCCAACGCCTTTGGCAACGAACCCCATCAGCGCGGGGCCTACAAGAACGCCCGCGTAACCAAGTGTTGTCACCGCCGCTATGGCCATGCCGGGCGGCATGAGGCGCTGAGCGCCAGCCGCCCGGAAAATGACCGGCACGACGTTGGAGGCTCCCAGACCAACCAGCACAAAACCCGACATGGCAAGAGCAGCATTTGGAGAGAGCAGGAGCATGACGAAGCCGAGAATGGAGAGAGCGCTGCCACTCAGCAGCACGGCAAAATTCCCGAACCGTTCGGAAATGGGGTCGCCACACAGACGACCTGCGGTCATGGCGATTGAAAAGAGAATATAGCCCAGTCCGCCTCTCGAAACCGAGACAAGGTCACGCTGGGTGATCAGCAGCGCACCCCAGTCCAGAACCGCGCCTTCCACCAGAAACATGATCGCCGCCTGCACTGCCATGACAAGGACAAGACCGTGAGGCAGCACGAAGATCGGCTCGGAAGCAGTCCCGGCCTGAGCGCGTGGCACCGGGCGCAGGAGTCCGTTTTTCACCAGCAGGGTTCCAAGCAGCACCATGAGCGAGCAGATCAGGGCGCAGTCCAGCGGAGGGAGGGAAACCGACAGAAGGCACGTCATCAGTCCTGCTCCGGCAAAACCCCCGATGCTGTAGAGCGCATGAAAGCCGGACATGAGATTCTGCGCGGACAGTTTCTCCACCTCCGAGGCATGCAGATTCATCGCAACATCAAGGGAGCCGAGCGAACCACCAAACAACAGAAGCGCGAGCGCGAGGGAAAGATCGCTGGCTGCCGTGGCCAGGAGGGGGAGGGCAATGGCCAGCCCGGTGGCACTGACCAGAACAAGGGGACGACTGCCGTATTTCGCGCTGAGCGGGCCGATGACCAGCATGGAGGAAATTGAGCCGACACCCAGACAGAGCAGCAGGAATCCCATCGTGGCGTCGTCGGCGTGAAGCCGTGCGCGGGCGAAGGGAACCAGAGGTGCCCAGCAGGCAAACCCGAAGCCGCTGGTGAAAAAAGCGAGGCGTGTGGCGCGGCGGGTGACGGCGAGATCGGGCAAAGGAGATCGAACTTTCTGCATGGGGCGATGACCGGAACGCACCGGTCACGGCTTCACGTCTCCAGTCACTGGAGTGAAAGCGATATTCCAGATTAAGGGCTGTTGTGAACCCGACATATCAGCGGGAAAATTCGGCGGTTATCTAAAAGGAAAAACCGCAGTTTCCCGGCAGAGGCAGAAGAGCCGGCTGCCGGGGGTATCTTTTTAGCGAGCAGCGACCATCTGATGTGCCGTGTGCGCCATGGCTTCCTGATTGGGTGCGCCCAGCGCATGCACGATCACGGGATCGAACAGGCTGGTGAAGGAGGCCGGGTGAACACCCATCCACAGTGTGACCACAGCCAACGGCACCAGCACCATCATCTCGGCGGGCGTCAGATCACGCAGCAGACCGACGGTGCCTTTTACGGAACCGAAGATCACATCGCGGTAAAGCGCCAGCATATAGACCGCGCCCATGATCATCGTCGTGCCAGCGAGAAGCGCCAACCAGAAAGAGACGTGGATCGCGCCCATCAGAACCAGCAGTTCACCCACGAAGGAACCCGTTCCCGGAAGGCCGATATTGGCCATCGTGAACAGCATGGCCAGCGAAGCCAGTGCAGGCATGCGGAAGGCAACGCCACCAAGCGCGGAGATCTCACGGGTCTCGGCACGCCATGCGATGGCGGCCACACAGAAGAACAGCGCTGCGATGACCACGCCATGCGACAGCATCTGGTAGATCGCACCGTCCACGCCCTCGGCGTTGAGAGTAAACAGGCCGACCGCGATCATACCCATGTGCGAGAAGGACGAGTAGGCGATGACCTTCTTCATGTCTTTCTGGGCGAAGGCGATGAAGGCAGCATAGATGATGGCGATCACGCCAAGCGGCAGGATGTAGGGCGCGAAGCGATGCACCGCATCAGGGAACATGAGCACGCCAAAGCGCAGCAGACCATAAGCGCCCGTCTTGGACAGCACGCCGGAAAGCAGCGCCGTGGTCGGCGTGGGAGCCTCTGTGTAGGCATCCGGTAGCCAAGCGTGCAGCGGGAACAACGGTAGTTTCACACCGAACGCGATGACGAAAGCCATTAGCAGCCAGCACTGCACGGAGAGCGAGAAGTGTCCTTGCATCAGCGCCGGAATGTCGGTTGTGCCCGCCATGTTCCACATCGCCACCAGCGCCACGAGCATGAACAGTGAGCCGCCGAAGGTGAACAGGAAGAACTGAAGCGATGCCCAGATACGTTTCGGTCCACCCCAGACGCCAATCATCAGGCTCGCCGGGATCAGGGTCGCCTCGTAGAACATGTAGAACACGACCAGATCGAGCGCCGAGAACAGGCCCATCAGTGCCGTTTCAAGGAACATGACGGCGGCCATGAAGTCACAGGCACGGCCCTGCACGCTGCGCCATCCGGCTCCAATCGAGAGCGGAGTCAGGAAAGCCGTCAGCAGGACGAAGACGAGACTGACGCCATCGACACCCGTGTGGTACGAAATGCCGAAATTCGGCATCCATGCCAGCTGCGTCTCATATTGTGCGCCCGGGATCTGCGGATCGAACCCGACCCACATGACGACAGAGAGTGCCAGCACTGCGAGGCTCGTCCAGAGCGCGATCCAGCGCCCTGTCCGATCTGCTGTTTCCGGCGCGCCCTTGGCGAGCAGAATGGCCAGACCGCCCAGAAGTGGCAGATAGGTGACGAGGGTAAGAAGGATCGGGTGCACGGCGTACTCTCTGGTCTCGGTACGAAACTTGAAGTGCATCTTAGCGCCAAGGGGCCAAGCCTGCCACCCGTGAGAGGTATCCAATATATTTTTATAAATATAGAGGGGCAGAATGGGTCGCGACGCATTGCAGATGCTCTTTTTCGGGATTTGCCGTCAGTATCGAATGAGAATTTCATGACGGAATGACCGTCGCTCAGCCGTTTGCGTTCCTTTCTGGCGAGTAGCAGGAGAAGAGAGAGGTCGTGTCCGAAGCGTGGATCACGCAACAAAAAAGGCCTCCCGGTGAGGGGAGGCCTTTCGTTGCGTCACTGTATTGTGAAAGAATTCAGTCGTTTTTCGGAGCGGCATGACGCTCGATCTGGTGCTTGAGACCATTGATGAGCGCTTCCACCTTACCGCCCTTCTGCTGGATGTAGGAGGAATAGTCCTGCTGCTGGGTCAGGCGCAGACTCGCCCCCTCGCCGACAACATCCACCACCTTTGGCATGCCGGAGCTCTGGCTGATGATCCACTGCATGTTGGCGTCAGGCTGCTGCGGACGATGCAGGACGGTCGCGACGGCCTGTTCCTCACCAGACTGGGTGGTGGCGCCGATTGTGAAGCTGACGCCGCGGTAAGCGCCGAGCTTGTCGCTGATGGTGTTGACGAGAACCTGACGGAACAGTTTGAGATATTCAGCCTGCTGTTCCGGAGTCGCAACGCGCCAGTAACGACCGAGGCAGAATTTCGCGATGGCGTCGACATCCACGTCGCTCTGCAGGATAGGAAGGACTTTTTCCTTCTTCTGTTCCGGTGTGAGCGGGCTGTTGACGATGGTCACGAGCTTGTCGCCAAGCTTTTGCACGAACACCGAAGCGGTTTCGGCCGCTGCTGCGGGCTGCGCGACCTGGAACATGAGACCGAGAGCGGTCACGCTTCCAAGCAGGAGACGACGGGTGAGGCTGGTTTTCATAACAGTCTGCCTTTGATCTTCTTACGGCGGATCAATTAATTGTACCAGTCGGGCACGGTCGCCCGGTGGTCATTCTTGATGGCTTCCGCCATGGCCTTGCGCTGCTGCTGATAAGCGCTGCGGATGGTAGCATAAGGATCGAGCGCGTCACGCTGGACCTGATCCAGATCGTCCAGATGATCGGCGCGGGTATTGATGACGCCCATGATGTTGTAGGCCCAGTTGAAGGTCAGGAGACCATAACCGCGCGGCACATAGTTCCACGGGGAAAGACCCTGATCGAGACCATAGCCGATACCGTCGCGGAAGCTGGATGGCCCCATCATGGGCAGGAACAGATAAGGGCCGGAAGGAATGCCCCACGTGGCGAGGGTCAGGCCGCCGTCATTGTCGTGGTGCGGATAACCGGCGTATTTCGCGACGTCGATGAAGCCGCCTACGCCCGCGACCATGTTGATGCACCAGCGGACAAAGGCATCGCCCGCACGACGCGGCTTGCCGGCGCCGACGTCGTTGAAGAAGACCACCGGCTCGTTCATGGTCTGAACCATGTTGCCAAGTGACTTGCGGACGGGCAGCGGGACGGCCCAGACATAAGCCTTGGCGACCGGGCGCATGCTGTATTTGTCGAGCTTGACCGAAAGATCATACATCTTGCGGTTCAGTGGCTCGTATTTGTCGTTGGCTTCCTTGTATTCCGCCAGCGCTTCCGGATCGGTGGGCTTGGGCGCCACCATTGACGAGCATCCCGCGAGCGCAAAGCCTCCCAGAATGATGGAACCCTTGCGGATCATCCGTCCGAGCGTTTTCCTGCCGGATGCCTGCTGGGGGCGACTGACGCCAATGGCATGCTGTTCGAGATGGTGGTCGTCCTTCATCGCTGAGCCCATGCCCGTCAGTCTCTCTATCGCCCCGTAGATCATCCTTTTCCGAACCGCATCTCTGCCGGCAGGACGACCATGTTATGCTTCTGTGAACGTCTCTTTGCAATTCTGTCTAACACGTCACGTTCCTGATGCAATCGGTCGCCCTGCGTGGCTGACCTGTTTCGTGTTTCCAATCTGGTCACGGCGATAGCTGCAAACGATGGCTGCCGCACACGGAAAGCAATAACGCCCTCATGAAGAACGGGTTCGCCTTTTCCGTAATGAATAAGCCGAGGCAACAGTGATTGTGGCTTTGAGAGCACAGTCGGATCGGCAGAAACGGCGCGTTTTTACAGGCGTCGGTCGCGTTTGATCACGTCCCATGCCGCGTTGATTCGGGCGATTTTCGCCACCGCGATATCAATTTCCCGCTGGGAGGCATTGCGGGCGGTGAGGGTATCCGGGTGATGGGCGCGGACAAGGGCGCGCCACGTTGCGCGCAATTCCTCGTTGCTGGCGTCTTTCGAGACACCCAGCACGATATAGGCATCGTTATCGGCCATGGCCGGTCGTGAACGTCCACCTTCGGCTCGATCCCATGCGCCAGCGCTCAGTCCGAAAGCACGATGCACCTTTTTGAGGAAGCGGATCTCTGCCGGGTGCAGGGGCTCATCCTTGCGAATATCGGCGCGGGCAATGAAGAACAGAATGGACAGCAGTTCTTCCAGCATGAGCTGGTCATCGCGGTAGGCGCGACCAAGTTCCTGAGCGAAACGTTCGTAGTCGTCCGTCCGCTGACGCGCCAGATCGAACAGGCGCCCCACTTCCTTGGTATTTTCCGGAGGAATACGGAGTCGTGACTTGAAAGCGTTGATTTCCTGCCGATTGACCGGAGCATCGCATTTGGCGAGTTTGGCTGACAGGATGACGGCGCACAGAGCGTAAAGCTGGTCTTTCTTGCCGGTCACGGCGGCCAGTTTGGCAGCGACAAAAGCGGCCGCGCTGTTCGGGTCTGGTGCGGCCCGCGCCGCCCAGCGATCACTCCAGCCACCCGTAGGCGCTTCAAGAAGAGTGCCCCGGTCAGCCGCATGCCCGAGCGCCGCGCCAAGCACTGCGCCCATCCGTCCGCCGACTGCAAAGCCCGCTACGGTTCCAAACAGTTTGCCCCAGATGCTCATTCGTTCAGTCTAGCACTCACTCTCCGCAAGACCAAAATGCAGGCTGCCATGTTTGTCCAGCGGCATGAAGGAACTGCGAAGGCACGCGTTATTTCATGCTGCCAGAACGTCGGGATGGCCAGGGCTGAGGCGTGGAATGACCTGAAGTCTCCGGTTCATCTGCGCGATCAATGGCGGAATGCGCAAGGTGAAGCAGTTCATCGGCCACGCCTGTCAGTCCTGCTTTCCAGACAACATCGGCCATCTGGAGCAGGGAATGAGAAATCAGCAGCGGACTGGCTGAAGGGCAGTGCGGCATGCGCAGAACGTTCGATGGCATGGGGTCCTCATGCGCTGGCATGCGAGGTGCAGCGGTCTGTGGTTCGTGAGGAGACGCTAGAGGAGAAGCCGTTTCTGAGGGGTTAAAGAGAGGAAAGGTGTTAATGTGAGTTCTCATTTCATTAAGGCGCCAGGAAAACGATGATCTGATATTCGTCGTCAGCGCCAAGAAGCGGCTCGTTTTTTACGAGGATTCCGCAGACGACTCCTCAACCTTATCCTGTCCCCAGTTGGCTGGAACGGCCCGTGTGGCGGCCAGCGCCGCGATGCGCAGGGCGGAAGCGAGAGGACGATTCGGGTCACGGCGGCCATCAATCGACTCGACAAGCCGTCCGATCGTCAAAGCCTGTTCCTTGGCCATGATGTCGAGCACCGCCCAGAACTCCGGTTCCAACGCCACGCTTGTGGGGTGGCCTGAGAGAATGAGGCTGCGTTTGAGAAGGTGCCGGGGCATGGGAACTTTCTATCGTCAGGAGCGGACTGGAGCTCGAACGGGAGCATTCTGCAAACGATTACAGGCCCAGGAAGCCGCTTCAGCAACAACGGGATCGGGATCGTTACAGAGTTCCTGAGCCGTCATGCGTAGGGACGCGTTGCCTGAATTACCGATGGCAATCAGCACGTTACGGACAAACCTGTTGCGTCCGATCCGCTTGATCGGCGAGCCGGAAAACAGGGTGCGAAAACCCGCATCATCAAGAGCCGCCAGTTCGGCCAGGCGCGGAGCAATCAGTTCTTCCCGCGCCTTCAGTTTCATGACGCGCGATTCCTGAGCAAAACGGTTCCACGGGCAGACGGAGAGACAGTCATCGCAGCCATAGATATGGTTGCCCATGGCCTCTCGGAACTTATGGGGGATGGGACCGGCATATTCGATAGTGAGATAAGAGATGCAGCGCCGCGCATCGAGTTGATAGGGCGCAGGGAAAGCTGACGTGGGACAGACATCGAGGCAGCGTCGGCAACGCCCGCACTGGCCAGCGCGATGTGGAGTCGGCGGCAGTTCAAGCGTGGTGTAGATTTCTCCAAGCAGCAGCCAGCTTCCGTGATCGCGCGAGACGAGGTTCGTATGCTTGCCCTGCCAGCCGAGCCCCGCGTGTTCCGCCAGTGGCTTTTCGGGCACGGGCGCCGTATCGACAAACACCTTGACCTCGGCTGTCAGGCCCGCACGTCGGACTTCCGCAACCAGATATTGCGCGAGATGCTTGAGCATCCCCTTGATGATGTCGTGGTAATCGCGGTTCCGGGCATAGACCGAAATATTGCCGTGATTCGGACGCGCCAGCGTTGCGAGCGGATCGCCTTCCGGGGCGTAGGATAATCCGAGCGAGATAACGCTACGTGCTTCTGGCCACAGCCCTTGAGGATGGGCGCGCGCTTCCACCCGTTCTGCGAGCCATCCCATAGTGCCGTGATACCCTAGCGCCAACGCCTCGTTCAGATGAGCCTTTGTGGCTGGTCCAATATTGGCATCACAGATGCCGAACGCATCGAAGCCGATTTCCCGGGCTTTCACTTCGAGACGTTGGACCAGCCGATTGAGAGCTTCGGAGGAGGTGGGGGGCATTCCCGATCCGGTTTATCGGAGGACGAAGAAAATATGCTTTTACTTCACAGGAGACGGCGCGGGGCTTCAAGCTGAAAAAGCTAGCCCTTTTACTCTCCTGCTGAACGGATGCTGGTCGATTATGCCACCGGCGGAATGAGCGGCTGCGGCACTTCGTCCTCGCTCCAGTCCCCGGCCTGCCATTCAGCCCGCAGATGCTCAGCGTGAGCCGACAGTGTGCCGTCTACAATCGTCGCACGAATGCCGCGCATCAGCCGCTGATAGTAAGCAAGGTTGTGCCATGTCAGCAGCATCGGACCGAGGATTTCATCAGCGCGGAACAGATGGTGCAGATAAGCGCGGGAATGGCGCGTGCAGGCAAGGCAGTCGCAGTGCGGTGACAGCGGCCGGGCATCGAGCGCGAACCGGGCGTTACGCAGGTTGATGTGACCGCGCTCTGTATAAGCGCGAGCAGTCCGCCCGGCGCGGGTTGGCATCACGCAGTCGAACATGTCCACGCCACGCATCACGCTGCCCAGCAGGTCATCCGGTGTGCCCACCCCCATGAGGTAACGCGGCTTGTCGCTCGGCATGAGCGGCGTTGTCACATCGAGCGTGGAGAACATCAGTTCCTGCCCCTCGCCCACCGCAAGGCCGCCGATGGCGTAACCCTCAAACCCGATATTCGTCAGCGCCTTCACGCTCTCGGCGCGCAGTTCCGGCTCTGTCCCACCCTGCACGATGCCGAACTGGCCGTAGCCTTCACGCTGGATGAACGCCTCGCGCGAACGGGCCGCCCAGCGCATCGACATCCGCATGGAAGCGGCGATGGCTTCAGGTGCAGCGGGAAGGGCCGGACACTCGTCAAAGCACATGGTGATGGTCGCATCGAGAGCGTGCTGGATATCGGTCGAACGCTGTGGATCGAGGCGATGTTTCGAGCCGTCGATATGCGACTGGAACGTCACACCATCCTGATCAAGCTTGCGCAGCGCACCCAACGACATGACCTGAAACCCGCCGGAATCCGTCAGGATCGGGCCGGGCCAGTCCATGAATTTGTGCAGCCCACCGAGTTGTTTCACCCGTTCCGCACCGGGGCGCAGCATTAGGTGATAGGTGTTACCCAGCACGATCCCTGCCCCTGTCGAGCGTACGGCGTCCATAGTCATGGCCTTGACGGTGCCAGCCGTGCCGACGGGCATGAAGGTCGGCGTCTGCACCGGGCCGTGCGCCGTGTGCAGCGTGCCGGCTCGGGCCTGCCCGTCGGTGGACTCGCAGATCCAGCGGAAAGTGCTGCTCATGAGGAAAGGCCTTTTACTGTGAAAGAGAGATGGGGCTCTGCCCCATACCCCGGCAGGAAGCCCGGCTTCCTACACCTCGTTTTGCTAAAAATGGTTTCCAAAGGCGAGCCTTTGGTGGGGTGCGGGGCAAAGCCCCGATAGGAAAAGGTCTCTGCCTTTAACCAGCCAAAGGCGGTGCCTTTGGAAACCTCTTTCTGAATCATGATACTTCTGCACGCCTAAGCAGACAGGCATCGCCGTAAGAATAGAAACGGTAGCCGTCGCAGACCGCATGCTCATACGCCGCCTTCATCCGCTCCGTGCCTGCAAAGGCGCAGACCAGCATGAACAGCGTCGAGCGCGGCAGATGGAAGTTGGTCATCAGCATATCGACCGCACGAAACTTGAAGCCGGGGTGAATGAAAATCGACGTGTCACCATCGAACGGCATCACGCGCCCGTCTTCCGACACCGAACTTTCCAGCAGCCGCAAGGTGGTCGTCCCGACAGCAACGATCCGACCGCCTCGCTCCTTCACAGCGTTGATCCGGTGCGCTGTTTCCTGCGTGATGATGCCGCGCTCGGCATGCATGTGGTGGCTGGACAATGTCTCGGCCCGCACCGGCAGGAAGGTGCCTGCACCAACATGCAGCGTTAGCGTCTCACGTCCAACACCAGCCTCGTCGATGCGACGCAATAAGTCGAGCGTAAAGTGTAGTCCCGCCGTGGGGGCTGCAACCGCGCCACGATGCTCGGCAAAAATGGTGCGGTAATCGCTCTGGTCCTCAGCAGTCGGACCTTGCGGACGGGCAATATAAGGTGGTAGCGCCAGCGCTCCGGCGGTCTGAAGGAACGCATCGAACGCGTCGCCTTCCGCACTGAAACGTAGGGTCGCGCCACCCTGCCCGTCGAGCGTGGCCACCTCCGCCGTATCGTCCGTGCCGGGAAAAGTCAGCGTGTCGCCGAGCTTGAGGCGCTTGGCGTTGCGGATCAGCGCGCTCCACGTGCCATCTGCCTGATGCTGATCAAGCGTGACGCCGATTTTCGCCTCACCGCGGCGGGCGTGAAGCTGCGCTGGAATAACCGCCGTGTCGTTTGCCACCAACAGATCACCTGCCCGCAACAGACCCGGCAGATCGGACACGCGACGATCAATGAAGGGTGCTGTCGGATCGGCAGGCACATCCAGCAGACGCGCACTCTCACGCGGGCGCGCGGGATGTTGCGCGATTGAGGTCTCGGGAAGGTGAAAGTCGAAATCGGCGGTGCGGTCGTCCATGCGGCCAGCGTTTACGGAATTTGGCCGCTGAGCGCCAGTCTGTCAGCCACGTTGAGGCCAGCTAAATGGATCGACCGCACGCGAGGCGGCAATCAGGAGATGAAATGAATGAAGGTCAAGATTGCTTGAATAAGAATGAAATCAATAAGGATTCAGAATAACGTATGCACTGGTCAGGCCTGATAAGGGTTTTCCTGTCGGTTCGCAGCCGCCGAGACGAGAGCCAGCGCGGTTTCCGTGCGGCGTTTTGTGCGGGCAAGCCAGCCGCGGCCCCATCGACGGAAACCGGCGCGCAGGCGATATTCCCGTTCCTGCATGCCTGAAAATACTAGTACCAGCAGCATTTCCATGCCCTGCTGACGTGCGAGCGCCCGTTTGACCTCCTGACCGATCCCGCTGCTAGGAGGCAGACCCAGACGGGTATGGAGGATCGTCAGGTTGTCAGGATCGATCTGGGGCAGGATATCCGCGACATCCGCCTGCGCCAGAGCTGCCAGCGTATAGGGGCCGATCGCTCCATCCATTGTTACGCCGAGCATTCGCTGCAACAGGGAGGCGGAAGCGTGAACGCCGCAGTTCCAGCCGTAATCAAACACCATCAGGTCAAGGCCGGGTGGCAATGCAGAGCAGGCGAGTGGATTCCAGAAACGCGAACGGGCAATTGCATCAAATGTATCGAGATCCAGATTCCGCATATCATCAGGTGTGACAGTGCGGGGCGCCATCCATGAAGCCAGCATAAGGGCTGAAACACCATATCGGCTCCCGATCAGGGTCTCCTTGCGTCCCTTTTCATCCTGGAGCCAGTTTCCCGGGTCCTTGGGATCGCTACTGTAGCCGCCTTCAGCCGTACGAACAAAATCCAGGCAGGCATCAAAATTCTGGCCAGTCAAAACGCCTCTCTCCAAACTGCTTGATAAAATCGGAGCAAAGCGTCTGACGGCCACTTTGTCCGGAGGAGAGAAACTACCCGTCTCCACTTTGAAAGCGCCGTACTGATTTGTTTTTATAGGAAAAAAGACTTTTGCATTTTTCCAAATGGACAGGGTTGGAGTGAGATTTTCTGAAATTTTAAAACACTGCTGAAATATACATCAGTGTTCAATTTTTGGTAGCGATGATATCCGCTGTCTTCCCCTTCATCGCCGCCAGAGCGTCTGGAACAGCAAGTTTTACCTGAACGCCCCGTCCTCCTCCATTCATGAGAATGTAAGGTTGTACCAAGGCTTCCTGTGCCAGAAGGGTCGGCACAGACTTGCGACCACCAAAGGGACTGATGCCTCCGACCTTGTAACCGGTGATCCGTTCAGCGTCGGCGGGTTTCATGAGCTTTGCTGTTTTCCCACCGAAGGCAGCAGCGAGTTTTTTCAAACTGAGTTCGCTTTCCACTGGAATGACCGCGCAAACAGGTTTTCCATCGACTTCAGCCATCAATGTCTTGAAGACATGCTCGGGCGCTTCATTGACGGCAGCTGCGGCATGTACGCCGAGTTTCCCGACTGATGGATCGTAATCATACAGTAGCGTCTCGAAAGCGATGTTCGCGCGCCGTAAAAAAACTGTGGCAGGTGTGGTCTTGGTCATGAACCACTTATGCCACATCGACGGAGAAAATCATCCTGAGAGGAAAGGGCGCAATAAAAAAGGGCAGCGAGGTCAGTCACCTGACCTAAACGCTACCCTTTATTACTACCAGTAATGGACCGGACGTTATGCCACGCGGCGACGTCCCGGAGGGCCGCCCCGACCGCCATTAGGGCGATTACCGCCGCCGCCACGTCCGGACGGATTGCCGCGGCCACGGCCCCCGCCACCCAGTACAGGCGGACGCATGGTGGAGTTTTCCGCTACATCGGAATGATAAGGATGGTCTCTTACGACAGGCACCTTTTTCCCGATGGTGCGTTCAATATCCTTAAGCCATGCCCGCTGTTCCGGATCGCAGAAAGACACGGCCCAGCCTTCCCGGCCAGCACGCGCGGTACGACCAATGCGATGCACATAGCTTTCCGGCACATTCGGCAGATCGTAGTTGAAAACGTGAGAAACGTCGTCAACGTCGATGCCGCGCGCAGCAATATCGGTTGCCACCAGAACTTTTACAGAGCCGGAGCGGAAACCGGTCATCGCCCGTTCCCGGGCCCCCTGTGATTTATTGCCGTGGATCGCTTCTGCCGTAACATTGTTGCGGTTCAGAAATTCGGTAACCTTGTTGGCTTCATGCTTCATCAGCGTAAAGACAACGGCGCGCGCCACTTTAGGGGAACTGAGCAGAAGAAGGAGCGCATCCTTTTTCTTGTCCGGCTCTACAAACATGACGGCCTGACGAATGCGATCCACTGTGCTGGAAGGCGGTGTGATTTCCACGCGGGCCGGATCGGTCAGCAGATTGTGTGCGAGATCCGAGATGCTCGGCGGCATCGTGGCGGAAAACAGCAGCGTCTGACGTTTTTTCGGCAGGACGGCCACAATACGGCGAATGTCGCGGACAAAGCCCATGTCCAGCATCCGGTCAGCTTCATCAAGCACGAGCACTTCCAGATGGCTCAGATTGATGAAACCCTGTCCCATCAGATCCAGAAGACGTCCGGGTGCGGCCACGAGAACGTCAACACCCCGGCGCATGGCTTCGACCTGACGTCCCTGACCCACGCCACCGAAAATCACGGCATGCGTGAACTTCATGTGGCGCGCATAGGCCTTGAAGCTTTCGTCGATCTGGGAAGCGAGTTCCCGTGTCGGGGCAAGCACCAGAACGCGCGCGCCTTTAGGCGGCACGACCTGCTTATGCGTGAAAATATGGTGAAGGATGGGAAGGGCGAAAGCCGCCGTTTTTCCGGTACCCGTCTGCGCCAACCCGAGCAGATCACGACCGGCCATAAGATACGGTATGGATTGCTCCTGTATCGGCGTAGGCTGAGTATATCCTTCCTCAGCAAGGGCCCTCAGAAGGGGGTCGGCAAGCTGCAGATCGGCAAAAGTGGTCATTGAACTAAAGAAACCTCTCGGGACGTCACGACGGATTGGCTTTCATGTCTGCCTTGCCTTTAACGTGGCGTATGCACGACATTGTGGCTGTTATGGTTATTAAGATGTTTAAGTAAAAGATGACGGCTCTGTTACATCGATCCTTCAAAACCCTGACGCCCTTCCCCAGCGTCTGTATCGATGCTGTCATAGTTTGGATGCTTTTGTACCTTACATCCTAAGAAACTGTATTGTTTCTACAGGATTTTCGAGTGAAGTTCAAGCCTCGAAAAATTACAGAATAAGAATGTTATTTATTATAAAAGGAATTTCGGTCATTTGTATTTCGTTTTGTAACATCTTTGGTTATTTCAACGAAAAAATGTTGCTCGCAAGACACATCGCGCCATCCAGTGCCGAGCCCTGAGGAGGGGTGACGCGTTCTTTTATGTCTTCAGGCAGCCATGGTTCCAGAATGGGTGCAAGACTGCCGAGAAGCGTCATGTCTAGGTTGGAAAAATCCTTTTCTCGTAAAAGCGTCCTGGCAATGTTGGCAATATCACCAGCGGCCTCGGCAAGAATATCCTGTGCAGTCCGGCATCCATTTTTAGCGCTTCGGACGACGAGAGGGGTCAGGCTGGCGAACTGCGTGGCTGAGGCGCCTATGCCATAGGTTAATGGATTGGCCGACTGTTTTTCAATATTCCGTCGAATACATTCAGATAAAGCGGTCTCAGTGCAACGGCCATCCATTGTACAGAGCATATGCTGAAGTGCCCGTAGCCCGATCCTGGCCCCACCCCCTTCATCACTTTGAGGAAAACCCCAGCCACCAACGCGGCATATTCGATCACCGGCAATTGCATAACCGACACTTCCTGTGCCGATCGCGACAATGGCACCATTTTTTCCTCCGTGCGCACCGACACAGGAGGTATAAGCATCTGAGTAGACGGAAAAAATACTGAAGAAATCGCAGAGTTCACGAAGACGTTCACTGCGGCCTGATGATTCCGTGCCGGCAATGCCTGCCACTGCGATCCATCGGATTGCTCCGCGTTGTTGGGCGTCCCCCAGATCGGCTGCATTCAAGGCGCTGTCGAAGGCTTTTCGTATTGACCGTGCCGCCTGTTCCACATCCGTAGCGATATTGGATGGGCCACTTTGGGCCTCACTCAATAGTGTGCCGTCTGGTTGGGTTATGCGTAGAAGTGTTTTGGTCGCGCCACCATCGATTGCGACCAGAAGAGATCGCTGATCGGTCACTTACCTTTGCCAAGCCGGAAAAGTGCCTGTTCTCCAAAGAGATTTGCCAGGCGGATGGAACGCCGCCAGGGGGCGCGTTCGCCTTCCTCATCAATAGCCATCCATTCATGGACCCGATAACCGTCCTCATCACACAGGGCGAGAAAGTCCCTGATTGTGCAAGGATGAATGTTCGGTGTGGCATACCATGGTGTGCGCCACACCGTCGTGTTGGGCATTCTGCCACCGAAAAGCAGTTTCAGTCGTACTTCCCAATGACCAAAATTCGGAAAGGATACAATGGCGTAACGGCCTATCCGCAGCATCTGGCGGAGCACTTCCCGGGGGCGTTCCACGGCCTGCAATGTTCTCTGAAGAACAACATAATCGAAATTGTTGTCGGGATAATGCGCCAGATCGTGGTCGGCATCGCCATGCACAACGGGAAGACCGTGCGCCACCGAGCGGGTTACTTCACCCATGTCGATCTCAATGCCGCGCGCGTCACATCCACGGGTACGGAACAGATAATCGATCAGCGCACCATCTCCGCTGCCGATATCGAGAACCCGTGTCGAAGGTGTGATCATCTCCGCGATCAGACGTTGGTCGAGCCGCATGGCGTTATCCTTGAGCCTTCCCGTTTGTCAGTCCGGCATGTTCGGCTGCGCCGCTGAGAAAACCTGCTACTGTCCGGTCAAAATCCGGTTCGTCGAGCAGGAAGGCGTCATGGCCTTTATCGCTTTCAATCTCGACAAAAGACACATTGGCTGCTGCACGGGTCAGCGCACGGACGATGAGACGTGATTGTGAAGTGGGGAAGAGCCAGTCAGAAGAAAAGCAGACGACACAGAACCGTGTCGGCGTGCCGGCAAATGGCGCGGCAAAATCCCCTTCATGCTCCTGCCCGATGTCCATCCAGTCCATGGCGCGCGTGATGGTGAGATAGGAGTTGGCGTCGAACCGCCGAACGAACGTCGATCCCTGATGACGCAGGTAAGACTCGACCTCGAAAATTTCGCCGAAAGTTGAAAGCGCACCAGCTGAAGGGCTGGTGCTCCCATCATCCGTGCAGCGTCGTACGCGCCGTCCGAACTTTCGTGTCAGGGCTTCTTCCGAAAGATAGGTGATGTGGGCCATCATCCGTGCCACAGCCAGCCCGCGGGCCGGAATGGCGCCCGTTTCCCAGTAGCGGCCGCCGTGCCAGTCAGGATCAGCGAAAATTGCCTGTCGGCTGACTTCATTGAACGCGATGTTCTGGGCGGAGTGGAAAGCCGATGTGGCGATCGGCATGGCGGCGAAGACCATCTCCGGATAGGTCGCGGCCCATTCCAGCACCTGCATCCCTCCCATGGAGCCGCCAACGACGGCGAACAGCCGGCTGATGCCGAAACTTTCCACGAGCTTGCGCTGTGCCCGCACCATGTCGCGAATGGTGATCGGGGGGAAATCCGTTCCCCATGGATCAGCTTGCGTATTGGTGTTTTGACTGGTTGAGGGACGAAGGGACCGTGGCCCTGTCGAACCCATGCAGCCACCGAGTACATTCGAGCAGATGACGAAAAAACGGTCCGTGTCGATCGGCTTGCCCGGTCCGACCATCCGCTCCCACCAACCGGGTTTTCCTGTAACGGGATGCCTCTCGGCCACATACTGATCACCAGTTAGCGCGTGGCAGATCAGGATGGCGTTGTTCCGGTCAGGAGAAAGTGTGCCATAGGTCCGGTAGGCGATGTCGACCGGCGCCAGAACTGCGCCGCAGTCAAGCTGGACCCCTTCGGGAAATGTAACATGTGTATGCTCGACCGAAGGAGAAATGACAGTCAGGTCCATAAGCCGGAGTTCCAAAGATTATCGCCACATAAAGACCAAAATCGTCCGGATCAAGGACTGTACGGACCGAGTCCTGCCTAAGCAGGCGTGAACACTGCACGCAAACTGTCTTTCCTTACAGGGAGATGGCAATTTACGTTCTTGTAATCAGGCGATTTTGTCCAAAAGTCTGGATTTTCCGATCTAGGGCTGTTCCTGTTCATGCACACCGGCAGCAATGCGCTGCTCGACCGCCTGCCGCCACGGCGCGTCCTTTGGCGCTACATCGAGCGCACGCCGATAAAGCGAGAGACTGTCCGCGCTGATATGCCCTTCGCTGTGGACCTGCGTTTCAGCCAGTTCAAGAGCGAGGGCAGGCTGGAACTCCATGTCCAGCGCTTTCCGCCACGCTTCTATTGCCTCCTTGTCATGCCCGCGTGAGGCTTCCGCCTGTCCGAGCAGGATATAGCCCTGTCGGAGCGTGGGATCTTCTGGCGACATCTTCGCGATCGCAGCCTTGAGCTGATCGATCATCTGCCCCGCTTTCGCATCCTGCGCCGCCAGGGCTTCGAGCCTTGGTTTGAGAGGCTGCGCGGGAAAAGAGGGATGACCGCCCGTCAGATACAGCCCTGTGGCAGCGAGCGGGATGACGGCGAGCGCGATAATGATCCGGGTGCGGGCAGCCTTATCGACGACATTCGCAGGCGCCTGATCGGCGGCAAGAATACGACGCTGGATCTCCAGGCGGGCGACACCGTGCTCGGGGAGCGCGATCATCCCGATATCGAGATCACGGTCCAGTTCAGCCAGCTGCGCCTCATGCAGCGCCAGGGCCGCACTCCGTTCATCAAGTGTGCGGGTCCGACGCCACAAGGTCAGGAGTGCGGGAAGCAGGGCCAAGGCGCTCAGAACGACGATACCGAGCCAGATCATGCTGCCTCTCCTCCAGAAAGATCAGCGCTCATCCGTCAGTTCCTTCAGTCGCGCCTGCTCCGCTTCGCTCAGTGGGGCGGGGGTGGGCGACCGACGACGGAAGGCCACAATGGCGGCTACAATGCCGACAAGCAGCGCCAGAACAGGCATGCCCCACAACAAGAGAGTGGCGAACGTGATCGGTGGGCTCAGCCGGATGAAATTCCCATAGCGCGCGACCATCCAGTCTATGACCTGCTGGTTGGTCTCGCCTTTCGCCACGTGTTCCCGCACCACCCTACGCAGGTCGCGCGCCAGTCCGGCGCTGCTGTCCTCAATGGACTCGTTCTGACAGACCAGACAGCGCAACTGCGAGCCGATGGCTTCCGCACGGGATTCCTGCTGGGGATTCGGCAGCATTTCAGCCGGATCATCGACCGCAAGTGCGACGACCGGAAACGACAGCGAAGCGGCGACAAGAACCGCCATTCCTTTGCGGGTAAAAGAACTCATCAGCCGCCCACGGCTTTCAGCGCTGTGGTCAGTTCGTTGAGCACATCAGGATTATCGAGTCCCGCCGCGCTGTGCCACACGATCAGACCACCCGGCGCGATTAGGAAGCTTTCGGGAACGCCCGAGACTCCCCAGTCGATAGCCACGCGGCCATTACGGTCGCTGCCAATCCTTTCATAAGGATTGCCCGCGTGCTTGAGCAGGCCCGTCGCGTTTTCCGGTTTGTCCTTGTAGGCAATGCCCCATATCGGCAGTTTTTTCTGCAAGGCTAGCAAGGCGTCCATCTCCGCGATGCACGGAATGCACCATGAGGCGAAGAAATTTACCAAGACTGGCTTTTGCAGCGATTTCAGATCCGCCTCGGAGAAACCTGTCCCCGGCGGCTGGTCGGGCAGGGTGAAGGTCGGGACGGCGCGGCCCGTTACGGGCGCGTTGATATCATGCGGATTGAAAGATCCGGCCTGCATGCCCGCCAGCATTTTCCAGAACGCGAAACCGCATACGCCGGCGCCCACGAGCGGCGCCCCCAGTAGCAGGCGTCGGCGGGTTACCGCATTGCGATCATTGGAAGGAGTCTGTTCGTTACTCATTCTGCGGCTACCACGTCAGGTGTCATGGACCGGCGGGGCGCGCCCACGCGCATACGCCGGTCGGACAGGGAAAGTGCTCCACCAAGTGCCATGATCAGCGCACCGAACCACATCCATGGAGCCAGTGGATTGTAATGCAGTCGCAGAACATAGGTCGGCGCCGAATCCGGCCCGTGCCTGTCTCCGATCACACCATACAGATCGGACAGACCGTTGGTGTGGATGGACACTTCCGTCGTCGTCTGGTTCTGCGCGTTGAAGCTGCGTTTGGACGGATGCATGATCGTCACCAGATGACCGTTATGGCGGATTTCGATGGTCGCTTCCATGGCCGTGTAGTTCGGACCGGGAACGGTTCTTACATCCGTCAGAGTCCAGTCATAACCTGCAAGCTGTTCCGTCTGACCCACTGACACTTCAACGATCTTGTGCTGCGCCTGCGACATGACCGACAGGCCCAGCACACTCACGCCAATGCCGATATGAGCGATGGCCGCGCCGAAGGTCGAGCGGGGCAGGGAACGCGCGCGCCGGAAGGACTGACCGAGAGATGTGCGGAAGAGAGCGACGCGATCTGCGATATCCGTCAGGCTCGAAGCAATGATCCATACCGCCATCGTCGCGCACAGGATCGGCAGCACGCCGGACAGACCGATCACCGTCACGGCAAACGCGACCAGTGTCGCCAGTGCGGCCAGCCACAGGCGCTTCATCACCGGCCAGAGCTGCGCCCGTTTCCACGGCAGCATCGGGCCGAACCCCATGAAGATAAACAGCGGAATGGCGAGCGGAATGGTCGCTGCATCGAAGAACGGCTTGCCTACCGAGATCGTCTTGCCGAACAGCAGCGACATGAACGGCGGATACATCGTGCCGGTCAGAACCACGGCGCAGATCGAGCAAAGCAGGATGTTGTTCAGCACCAGCGAGCCTTCCCGTGAGACCGGGGCGAAGAGGCCGCCACTGGTCAGAGACGGAGCACGCCATGCGAACAGCGCCAGCGAACCGCCAATGACCAGCCCCAGCAGCGCAAGAATGAAGATGCCGCGCGCTGGGTCCTGCGCGAAGGCGTGGACTGAATTGAGGATGCCCGAACGCACGAGGAACGTGCCGGACAGGGAAAAGGAGAACGTGCCGATCGCCAGCAGGACGGTCCAGATCTTCAGCGCCTCGCGCTTCTCGACCACGATGGCCGAATGCATCAGCGCCGTGCCGGACAGCCACGGGATCAGCGAGGCGTTCTCCACCGGATCCCAGAACCAGTAACCGCCCCAGCCGAGTACGTAATAAGACCACCACGACCCGAGCGCGATGCCGCACGTCAGGAAGGACCACGCCGCCACGGCCCACGGACGCACCCAGCGTCCCCATGCCGCATCGACACGCCCTTCCATGAGCGCTGCAATAGCGAAGGCAAACGGTACGGCGAACCCGACATACCCTGTGTAGAGAATTGGCGGATGGAACGCGAGACCGGGGTCCTGCAACAGCGGGTTCATGCCCTGCCCGTCGAGCGGCGCGGGCCAGACCCGGTCGAACGGATCGGAGGTCGTCAGGCAGAACAGTTCGAACCCGGCGGCCACGCCACCCAGCACCCCGATCACCCGTGCCCGCAGGGCGGACGGCAGATTGCGCCCGAACGCCGCCACCGCCGCGCCGCAGATGCCAAGGATCAGCGCCCAGAGCAGGATGGACCCTTCATGGTTCCCCCAGACGCCGGTGATCTTGTAGAGCAGCGGCTTGGAGACGGCGCTGTTCTGAAGGATGTTGCTGACCGAAAAATCGTTCGTCACCGCGGCGTTGACGAGGCATAGGAAGGACGCCAGCAGAGCGATCAACTGACCAACCGCCAGCCCCGGTGCGAGCGCCATCAGGCGCCGGTCTCGCTTGCGTGCGCCCCGCATGGGCAGGATTGCCTGAGCGAGCGCGAACACGCAGGCCAGAGCCAGCGCAAAACGACCGAGTTCGGGACTCATGCGTCCTCGCTTTGCTGTATGAAAGAGAAAGAAGCGCTGCGGGCGGAACCCTGCCAGAGGCACGCTTCTGAAAAGTGTTTACGAAAAGGAAGGGAGAGGCAGGACAACGCGGCCTCTGCCCGATCGACAAGCGGACTGACTGAGGACATCACTTCTTCCCGGCCGCCGTATCCTTGCCCGTCATGGCATTCCAGCTCGCGGCGTCCGGCGGAGGGCCGAATTTCGGGTTCCACTTGCCTGACTTCTGCAAGGCTTCGGCAACTTCTTTCGGCATGTAGGTCTCGTCATGCTTCGCCAGCACTTCGGAGGCGACGAAAGTCTTGTCCGGTGACATTGTGCCGACTGCCACCACACTTTGCCCTTCGCGGAACAGGTCCGGCAGGATGCCTTCAAAGCGGACGGTTACCGCCGCCTGCCCATCGGTCACCTGAAACAGGTTGATGGGTGTTTCGCCCTGCCGTTCACGTTTTACCGATCCGGCCACCACCATCCCGCCAAGGCGGATCGTGCGGTCCGGAGCGGGTGGCTTTTCCAGCAACTGCGATGGCGCCATGAAAAGCTGGATGTTGGAGGAGAAGGCCGAGAGCGTCAGTCCGGCGGCGGTTCCCAGACCGGCCACGCAGGCGATGACGAGCCAGAGACGACGGGTCTTGCGTTTCATGAGAGTTCTCCTCCGCGCCTGCTACCGCCGCGGGTGGCTTCAAGCGCAGCCAGCTTCGTGCGGTCCCGTTTCAGCCGGATCGCAGCGCCTGCCGAGAGGAAAATGGCAAAGCCTGCGGCAAGGCCGTAAGCAGTCAGAATATAAGGCAGATGGGTCATGCTGCGGCCTCCGCTTTGGCCGCGCGGCGTGGGCTGGACAGCAAGGCGCGAATGCGGCTCTCCATGACACCAGCGCGGAGGCGTGCGACGACAATGGCCGCGAAACCCAAGGTGAAGCCAATCGTGGAGATCAGCAACGGCCAGAGCATGGCGTGCGACATGGTCGGTGCGCCTGTGAGTGTAATGCTGTCAGGCTGATGCAGTGTATTCCACCACTGGACGCTGAACTTGATGATTGGCAGATCGACCGCCCCGGCCAGCGCCAGAATGGCAGCAGCGCGATAACCGCGCTGCGGATCGTCGAAGGCGCGGATCAGGGCGATGTGGCCGAGATAGAGGAAGAAAAGCACCAGCACGGATGTCAGGCGGGCGTCCCACACCCACCATGTGCCCCACATCGGCTTGCCCCAGAGGGAACCGGTTGCAAGGCAGGTGGCTGTCACGCAGGCCCCGACCGGGCCGATTTCCACAGCGGCCAGATCGGCGAGCGGGTGTTTCCATACAAGCGACAGGACGGAACAGACGGCGAGCGCGAAATAACCGGAGGACGCCAGCCACGCGCAGGGAACATGCACATACATGATGCGCACGGAGTCGCCCTGCTGCCAGTCGGCGGGTGCATAGAACAGTCCCCAGCCAAGGCCAAGCAGCGTCACGGCCAGCGCGGACCATGTCAGCCACGGCTGAATCCTGTTCCCGAGGCGCAGGAAGCGACCGGGATTGGCATAGCGGTGAAACAGGGCTCCGGCCCGCTCTGTCAGTGTCGGCGTCGCGCTCAAGGTCCGTCCGTATCATCTCGGGGCGCAGAATGCGGCCCGTGGGTAAAGCTGTCCCTTATGCCGCACCCTCCGCAAATCCGAAAGCCGGGATACAACGGGCGCGGGGGTCGTGCGGGCCGTTCTCCTACACTATCATGTACGGATTGGCACGGGTCACCCAATGCATGGGCGGCCCTCATCCATCTCAATACGGAGACTTTCCATGCTGTTCACCATTATCTGCACGGACAAACCCGGCTGCTTCGAACTCCGTTCGGCTACGCGCCCCGATCATCTGGCCTATCTCAAGACCTACGCCGACCGCATCCAGTTCGCGGGTCCGATGATGGGTGTGGATGGAAAGCCCTGTGGCAGCATCGTCATGATCAATGTCGCGGATCGGGCCGAAGCCGATGGATTCGCTGCCGGTGATCCGTATGCGAAAGTCGGACTGTTCGAGAGCGTGATCATCCGTCCGCTCCTCACGGTTTTCCGTGATGGAAAACTGGCCGCATGAGCCGGAATTACTGGCTGGTCAAATCGGAACCTGATGCCTTTTCATGGGATGAGCAGGTGGCCAACGAGATTGAGCCGTGGACGGGTGTGCGCAATCATCAGGCCAAGAAGAATCTGGCTGCCATGAAGAAAGGTGATCTCGCTTTCTTTTACCACTCCAATCAGGGACGCGAGATTGTCGGCGTAGTTGAGATCGCGCGTGAAGCCTATCCCGACCCGACGGCCGAAAGCGGGCCGTGGGTCTGTGTGGATGTTAAGGCCGTTGGGCCCATGCCTCGCGCGGTGACGTTGGCGGAAATGAAAGCAACGCCTGATCTGGCGGATCTGGCGCTTATCCGTCAGTCCCGCCTGTCGGTTGTGCCTGTGTCAGCGGAACACTGGAAGAGGGTGTGTGAAATGGGAGGGTGGAAGAGTTAACGGATCGTTTGGTTGACTCTGGACGAGGGAGAGGCGGCGTACTCTCCAGAGTCAAATCATGCGATGTGTCACGTTCTTTCTCTTTTCTCAGAAGATCAATGTAGCCACGCATTTTGTCAGCGCGCTGAAAGGCTGCGATCCAGAAGTGAGCCGCGCCGTGTGGTTCAGACATATCTTCCAGCCAAAACTGATTGTGTTCTGTGATGGGGGATTTGGAAAAAATATGAATCTTGTGAAAAATATAATTCAACAAGGACTGGTCGTAATAAGGAATGCTGTTCCGACCATTTTTTCGTACATATCGTGTTAATGCGGTATATGCGGCCTGAAAATACTTTCTGAAATTTCGTCCTGATGGAATGAGCATTAAGCCGGCATTGAAACCTTCCGGCCTTTCGGAAAAATTGAATGGCTTTTCATCAAATAGTGTTTTGCCATTACTGGTGTCTTTGTCGAGATAATGACCGTCTTCTACCGCCGCGCTGATATGATTCATCTTCAGGGAGGTGTCGAGTAATTCTTTACAGTCTTGGTCAAAAATTATGTCCGCATCAGTGTAGATGACGGGGCGGTATTTGTTAAATAGCGTTGATGCAAAAATCCGCACCCGTACGCCAACATAATCCATTCGGTCGTGACCAATGGACGGAATGATTGTCACATTTATAGCGCCGGCAGAAGCACAGATATTTTTAATATAATTGGCGTCATTGTCTGTGACGACAATCACTTCGTCTCTGTATTTCCCAAACTCACACAAAGACTGAATTGAGTATTTGAACTGACGAATAATATCGCCACCACCATATATGATATAGACAATGGCCGGTCTTGCGATCTGAATAAGAGAGGGGCTCCAGTCGTCGTAATGGAAAAATTCCATTTCGTCAGGGAATTGGTGGAATTGCGTCAGATAATCATCAATTGAAACATTGATGCTGCCAAACTTTAGTGTTTCATTTGAACTTCCTTCAGGGGATAGTTTGTTCCATTTTCCTTCAAAAACAAGGCTGCATTTCGATAGATCAATAAGAATTTCCAGATCTTCTTTGGAAATAAGCCTGAATGTTTCCCATCCATACGGATGGGGTTTGGAAAATGATATGTCATTATTATTATTGACAGATAAATAACCGTGTGGCGTCCTTAAATGAATAAAACCAGGCGTTTTTTCATTTTCAATATGACAATAATCGGTTGTTACTGCCCTCCCGAAAATCTTTTTCTCTATATCAAAAACATTGTCCGTTGTTCCATCAGCGGACAGATAAAACCCTTCGAGAGTTTTTACGAGTGAGACAGCTTCAATCGTGCTTGTCATTTCAAGAAGGGAGCGGGAAAAAAGTTTTCCATTCTCTGAGCAGAGAAATGTACCAAAATTGCTCATAAGAAACATTTAAGGTCTGCGCTCCTGTCT
>NZ_JBDNXK010000025.1:0-38407 GCF_047721705.1 Acetobacter sp.
AAATACTTCATTGTAAAAAAATACATCTTTATTTGATTGAAGATGGACCTCTGATAAAAGCCTTATATTTTCACCGACCATTTGAAATGAACTGCTATAACCAGTTATCATTTCTGCAGAATTAGGATCATTTTCTTGAATCGTCCTTCGCGTCCAATAAGCTTCACCTAATTTATCATTTATGGCTTCGACATCAGTAAAACTTTCTTCACGACTGCCTTTTTCTAGAACATAGCGTCGTTCACCCATTGGACCACTTACCCGCACATCATGCAGTCGATCGTAATAAGGAGCCGTTGGCTTGGATAAATGCCAACGTTCCTCAAAGACATTGAATGGAAATTCTGAATTCTCGTCTTCAGATGCCAAAGGCAAATTAAGTTTTGATTGGCCAGTAACAACAATCAATGTAACGGGCTCTGGTGAAGGCCATACTACTGGCCACCAGCTTTCACTAAGAGCAACGCGAATTCTACTTCCTTTGGAAAAACGATGGCATGTAAATAATGCTTTCATTTTTACATCGTAGGCCTCTCCGGGAACAAGCATGGAAGGCTCTACATCGCTTTCCCGATGGGTTAAATTTAAAATAGCATTCGTTACAGGAGTAGACGATCCATCAGAATGAACTTCATTGATACGCGCGAAAACTTTTGCCACCGGGCGATCACTTATAACACGGAGATAAAGAGTTGGCTGTCCGAGAATATCTATTGACTCCGCAAGAGGTGCACTATCAAAAACGAGCGATAGTTCGTCATCCCCGGATTGCTCGCGCCACCACGTTGTCGTATCGCCCGTACTGTAAGTGGAAGGGACCGTAAATCCAATAGCTTGATTAGCGTGATGTACACGTTCAACAGAGGGCTTCTGTTGAACGTCTAACGTACCGTCATTCAAATAAAGAGTTGATACTTTTTGATCAACTGGCGGCCAGGTAGAACTGGATATCCATTGTCCCGGTGTATCGTGCGGAAAATATGCACCAGGTGAAGCATCTTCTCTAAAAGCCCATAATGCAGGGCCATCCATGATGTTATTTTTCTCACCCATTAGCCAGTACCGCCAGAACTCACTTTCTACAGGCAACCAATCCACCCCGGGCCCAGGTATCCCATTAGCTACAAAACTCGGATCTCCAGGGTGATTGGATGGATCGGGATAGCCGGGCCATTTGTGGGTCCAAGGACCAATCAATGCTTTCTGTGGACATTGTGGGGCAAGCTCCATGAGCCTTGCAGCGGAGTTTACGTAACAGTCAAGCTGCCCTGCCACATGAAAGATCGCACACTTTAAAGCCGAATAGTCCTGTATAGAGCCGTAACGCCATTTATCATCAAGATGCTGATGCTCTCCCCATGCAATGACAATTGGCTCAACAGCATTTAGTCGCTGATGCCATAACCGCTTCCATTGCTCTTTTCCCACTATACGCGCATCAGGTGGTGCACGGAGAATTGTTTGCCATTCAGTGCCCCAATCAAGTTGCGCCGCCAGTAAACATCCTCCACGATAATGAATATCATCTTGATAACGTTGTTCTGTTCCACATGCAGATACAATCGCTTTTAATGCCGAAGGAGCTTTGGCTGCCGCTTGCAGGCCATCAAAAGAGCCATAGGAAATACCCCGCATCCCGATATTTCCATTGCACCAAACCTGTTTGGACGCCCAATTAATTAATGTCAGAGCATCATTCTCTTCTGGGGGCATATACTCATCATATATAACGCCCTCAGAATCCCCACTCCCACGAATATCAACACGCAAAAGACCAATACCACGTGAGGCTAAAAATGGACCCGCAACATCATCCCGGTATCTGTAAGCATCCCTTTTACGATATGGCAAATATTCTATTACTACTCCCACCGGTTCTCTCTCTGCATTTACGGGCAGAAAGAGCCTAGCAGCAAGACGCACCCCATCACTCATGGGTATCCAGATATTTTCAGTAACTTTTATTCTTGTATCATCCAGACCTACCACAGAAGAAGAAGCCGCCAAGAGATTTTTATTGGCTAGGGATGAAATGGTTGTAGCAACACCACTCATAAAAAGTCTTCGTTTCATCATCCATCCCATTTCTTCTATTAAAAAGAAGCTCTTAGCGTTCCAAAATACTGACGGGGCGCTCCTACAAGAAATGACTGATAATCACCTGACATCGGGTTACCATTTTCACCCATCGTAGAGATATATTTGACGTTTGTGAGATTGTAGACGTTAAAATCAAATGTCATATCCTTGAGAATACCCCGAGTATTATGACTCAGGTCGCCAAATCTATAACGGGCACCAAGACTTTCAAGCCAGTAATGTGGCACCTTCATGTCGCCAGTGTAACTGAAATTCCTCTGTCCAATAAAAACGGTATCAAAATGGACATCGAAATTTCTCCATGTATAGGATAGAGTGTTTTTATACATGAGACGCGGATAATTAACGACCTGCTGGCCTTTAAGGTGGTAGGTCGTGCCAGCTTCTGTCAGATTTTGTTCATATGTAGCGTGGTTATAACTAAAGCTGTTGTATATGGATAAACCTTTAACCGGGGTCAGCGTCAAACCTGCATCAAACCCGTTCATGGTTACGTTACCAACGTTTGCCACTGTAGAGATTGGATTGACGATTGTTCCTGAAGTAATTTGCTGAATTCTATTATGAAACTCAGTATGGTAACCATAAATAGAAAAATTCGCCAAAGAGTGCGTAAAGCGATAACCAAAAGCATAATTCCAGTCAGTTTCTGCTTTAAGTCCTCCCTGATTTTTTAGGATATCATATGAACTTTGAGACAGAGAAAACGGTGATGCACCCAATTTAAAAGCAGCGACCGGTATGGATTTTACATTTTCACTGATATCAAAAAACAATTCATGATGCTTAAGGAAATGCCAGTCTGCGCTGATATGTGGAAGAAAGGCCTTTGCTGTCGTCACTGATCCCGCAGCCACTCCACTTACACCCGTGTATGAAGCGAGATTTTCGGTGTCTCCAGATCTAGCTGTCTGCAAAAGGGAGCGAAAACCAAAATGAAGTGCGAGATTTTTTATCGGGTGATAAGTATCCTCAAAAAATCCCGTAAAGCTGTTTGAATTGATTTGCTGCCGCCACAATGTCGCAAAAGGTGCAGGCAAGGAACCCAATGAATTTACTGGCGTTCCACCACCTAGCAAAGGCTGCTCATATGCATAGCGTCCGATATCACTGTGGAAGTTTTCATACCATATTCCAGCGCTTATTTGGTTATTCGCGATATTATAATGCAGAGCGCTGGTAAAACCACCACGCTGTGTATGAGGGATTGTGATCTGCTCAATAAATGGCGCCCCATTTGGCGAAGACATATAGGGGTTAGCCCATGATCCTCGCCCGTAATGTCCTTGACCATATACGACACTATCCCAGGAAAGGCGATCTGTCAGAACGAAATGGAAATTGGCACCTCCCAGATAATCCCGTGAAACCGTGCCTCCGTCATAGTATGAAGCATCCCAGGGGTCGCTCATCTTTTCATAACCAGCAGGCAAAGAACCGCCAGGCAATCCATTCAAGGATAAAGCAGAGCGATAGGCTTTTTCATAAGCATTTCTCGTACCGATAAAATTATCCATCCGATATCCACCATTGTGGAGCATATCGAAGGACATGTCCTGATAGTTATACAGATCCATATCGCTCCAGTCGAAGTAAGCAGATATGGAGCTTTTTTTACCTATAGGCTGAAGGAATTTTGCGTTCACCTGTTGTGAGAACTGGTTGCCTCCGCCTTTCCATTTATCCATGTCGTTACGGACATAAGAAGCGTAGAAACGCGTGCCCTGACTGTTCAAATCGCCTGAATCTCCACGAAAATAAGTGTGAAAACTGGCATTGCTTCCAAAGCTCTGAACAATTTTTCCCCCGGCCTTATGACTAGGATCCGATGAATGCAGCATGACAGCACCACCGAGATTGCTCGTCGAGGCGGTATCTTCCGCACCCGCGCTCATCGTGGCATCCATACGCCCGACATTTTCGGATGTAATCGCCGCCACACTGTTGAGGCCATTCATACTGTGGAATTCCTGATCTCCCAGAGGAATTCCATCAAGAGTCATGCCAATCTGATTTTGATAAAACCCATGCATGTAAAACTGGTTTGACCAGGTATCCAATCCCTGCGGATCATCAGACTGGAACATCACACCCGGTAACTGGGCTAGCACCTTCAGAGGATTTGATCCCGGTATAGATCGCGCGATCGTCGCCTGACCAACAGAAACCTCAGTTCCATGTGTGCGACGTGCAGCCACCACACCGACACTTTCGTTACCTTGGGCTATTGCATTACGTTTTGGCTTTGACGATTGCTTTCCTACATTCGTCGACCGAGAATGCAATTTTTTACTATTAGTCGGCACCCCTGAATTGCCATACCCGGTGGCGGTACCTTTACTTGTCGTAGCAGCATAGACCTCGTTGGAGGTTGAACTTAATAATGCTACCCCAAGAATAGTCGAAAGAGTGTAGTACTTTTTCATCAGAAGACTCCGGCAGGGATATAGAAAACGAAGCCGTAAAAGTGCAGAATTGTCGTTTTGATATCGGAACATTATATCCGAAGAAAAACCATTACGTTTTCGACTATTTTTTGAATATTTCTGAAATTATTGTATCGTCGGATATCCGCTTCTGCTGCGGCGTTTATATCGGAACTCACATCCGTAGCAAACATTTTCCACTCCAAAAATAAACTAGTTTCTTGGTGTTAAACCTAGGTATTTTTGCAGAGTCGGCACAGCCGGATTCCCGTCACGGTCTGTTACCTGATCAAGCCACGGCTGCCATTCCGCAGGATGCGCTACAAGCCACGCACGAGCCGCGTCTTTAGGCGTTTCGTGTTTTTCTTTAATCTCGCTCATAAGCGTATTTTCCATATCAATGGAAAATCGTATTCTCTTCAGAAAGCCCGCAACATTTGGACACTCGTTCTCGTAGTCTTTTCTAACCACAGTATGGACACTTGACCCCATATCAGGCCCAAAGACGGAATCTCCTCCACTTAAATATTTGATTTTAAATCTCTGATTCATGGGATGCGGCTCCCACCCCAAAAACACTACAGGCAAATGCTTCTGGATCATGCGATCGACTGTTCCGAGCATTGCCTCTTCACTGCTTTCGACAAGCTTGAATGAGGAAAGATCAAATTCATTCTTCTTGATCGCGTTCAATATTAGCTCATTGCCCCCATTTCCGGATTCAAGCCCGTAGATTTTGTTGTCGAGACGCCCTGCCCATTTTTGCAGATCGGAAAAACTTTGCAGACCTTCCTGCCAAGTATATTCCGGCACAGCGAGTGTGAAATGTCCGCCCGAGAGATTTACAGCAATCTGTTTTACCGAGCCGTTGGCCAGAAACGGCTTGATGGCTTCCGTGCCGGCAGGATTCCAATCCCCCAGAAAGACGTCGATCTTTCGGGTGCGCATCGCCACGTAAGTCATGGCTCGGCTCAACAATGGAATCTCTGTCTTGTAGCCCAATCCCTCAAGGATGACGGCAGTTACACCATTCACGGCTGCGTTATCTGACCAACCTGTCTCTGCAATACGCACAGGAGAGCAGGATGCGGGATCGTTTGCCAAAACAGGTTCTACGATTCCGCATGTTGCCGCCACACCTACAAGAGCAGCAGCGATTCTCAACTTCTGGAAAACTGTGTAGCGTTTGACAGGGGCTTTTTCTAACATCTTCTATCCAGGAATATGACGGTTACATCGGGATGTTCTTCAGTCCATATCAATCAACAGGATTTCTTCGATAGCAAGCGATATTGTATCGTTATCAAAACGTATGACACGATCGCACTACCGTGAAATTCCGATACTGCGGCCAGAGGCCTGCGGTTTTGGGTGAACTGCATGATCATCCTGCAATTCGCTAATTTTCTTCTGTATCATTTCTGGAATCGGAGCCGTTTTGGCCTGCTTTGAATTCACATGCAGCAACATGTGCTCTGCCGTGGCGATCGGCTCATCCTTTCCATTTTCCGTCATTGTATGGAAAATATGTAATTTTTTACTGTCAGAATCCAAGATCTGAGTTCTGACATCCAGCTTCATGCCGGTATAGGCCTGCCCAAGATGCCGTATATGAGTCTCAACCGTATAAAAGCTGTATCCAGCCTCAACATAATCGCTGCCCGCGCCAATCTCAGCCAGCACATGATCCGTCGCCTCTCCAAATACCTGTAGGTAGCGGTGCTCGGTCATATGGCCGTTGTAATCGATCCACTCCGGCGAAACATTTCCTCGCCAGCTTAAAAGGAAAGGTTGCGCATCCTCCTCATCCACTTTGTCACTTAGACTGGCTGAAAAATCATTGAGCGTTGCGCCCGCCGCGTAACCTTTCTGCCCCACCGAAGCGAGTGCACGGATAACCTTTCCAAGCGCCTCATCACGCAGGACCTCAAGATCCCGCACGGATACGCCATCTGCCTGCGCATCCGACTGTTCCGCAATACGATCCGCAAGGCGGTCCGTCAGTTCCGGAGCCACCAACTTTGTCCATGGCAGCTTGAGCGCCGGTCCAAACTGAGAGAGGAAATGGCGCATCCCGGCATCACCACCAGCAAGGCGGTAGGTCAGGAATGTTCCCATGAAGGACCAGCGAAGGCCCGCCCCATAGCGAATGGCATCATCCAGTTCCGATGTCGTGGCGACGCCTTCTTCAATCAGCCATAACCCTTCGCGCCACACAGCCTCAAGGAGGCGGTCCGCGATAAATCCGTCCACTTCCTTGCGAACATGCAGCACCTGCATCCCGATGGAACGATAGAACGCGCTGACTTTCTCCTTGGTCTCTTCGCTCGTCAGATCACCGCCGCAGACTTCCACGAGAGGCAGCAGGTAGACGGGATTGAACGGATGCCCCACCACGAACCGTTCCGGAAACTTCAGACCACTTTGCAGCCGGGAAGGCAGCAGACCCGAGGTGGAAGAGCCTATGATGACGTGCGGAGCGACGGACGCCTCAATCTCCGCAAGAACCTTTTGCTTGAGGCTCTCTATTTCCGGCAGGCTCTCCTGCACGAAATCCACGTCTTTGACCGCTTCTTCAAGGGTGCTGGCAAAACTCAGCTTGCCCTCCGAGAGTTCCACTCCCGGCATCAGATGGGCCCATGCCTTGCGTGCCATCGTCAGAATGTTTTGGGCGCGCTCTTTGGCATCCGGTGACGGATCATAGATGACGGCGTCGATGCCATTCAGAACGAAGCGTGCCGCCCATCCGGCACCAATCACTCCACCGCCAATAAGCGCCGCCCGTTTGACGGAAGATGGTTCAATGCTCATCGTTCAGCCCTGCTTCCGTAATTTGAGAAGCTCACGGACAGCCTGTGGCTTCATGACTTCGACATTCATCGCTTCGAGAATGGTCACCGCACGCCCAACCAGTTCAGCGTTGGTCGCCAGCTTTCCACGGGACAGATAGAGATTGTCTTCCAGCCCGACGCGTATGTTGCTTCCGATCATCGGTGCGACACCGACATAAGGCAGCTGAAAACGTCCCAGCGAGAACATGCTGTACACGGAATCTTCCGGCAGCTGGGACGTCATGGCCTGCAAAGTCAGCAGATCATTGGGAGCACCATAGGGCACCCCCATGCAAAGCTGGATCATGACCGGGTGATCCAGCAATCCCTCTTTCAGCAACTGCTTCACGAAGACCAGATGGCCGGTATCAAAAACTTCCAGTTCAGGACGGACACCCAGCGCCTGTACCTGCCGGGCCATCTCCCGGAGAATGGAGGGAGTGTTGACCATGATGTAGTCGCCGAGCGAAAAATTCATCGTGCCGCAATCGAGCGTGCAGATTTCCGGCAATAATTCCGCGACATGAGCAAGGCGCTCGGTCGGACCCGCCATGTCGGTCTGCGCGGCGACCGGTGGAAGAGGTGTTTCTCCCGCGCCAAGGACGAGATCGCCCCCCATCCCTGCCGTCAGGTTGATCACCACATCCGTATCGGCGTCGCGTATCCGCTCCACCACCTCGCGATAATAGGCCACGTCACGCGCGGCCTGCCCGGTTTCCGGATTGCGAACATGGATATGAGCGATGGCCGCACCTGCTTTCGCCGCAGCAATGGCGGAATCCGCAATCTCTTTTGGCGTGACCGGCACATTGGGATGACCGGACACCGTGTCACCTGCTCCAGTAACAGCGCATGTAATGAAAAGACTTGATTTCATGGAGTGAATATCCGGTCCAAAGCCATTATGGGACAATTTCCAAGAGCCGCCTGTGCTCTGACATTCACTCTGCCGCCAAGAATAAATCCTGATGTGCTGATTCGTGCCGTTTCCGTATCGAATTTGGTCCTCTATTATCGTCGCATGACATGCCACATCGTGTTTCTGCTGATCCCTCGTTTTTCCGCCCTCGGCTTTCTCTGCGCTGCCGAACCTTTGCGTGTGGCCAACAGACTGGCGGGAGAGGCCCTCTATCAATGGCAGGTTGTCTCGGAAGATGGCGCGGCCGTTGCCGCATCGAACGGCATGCTCATGACAGCCGAAAGTTCGCTTGCCAGAATTGCGGAACAACGAGAGCAGAGAGTGGACTGGGTCATCGTCTGCTCCGGTTTCTCACCCTTAAGCGGTCTTGATCGGAAGGCGGACAGAATGCTCCGCCGGCTGGCGGGGGATGGCAGCCAGATCGGCGGTGTGGATACAGGCGCTTTCATTCTCGCCCGTGCTGGGCTTGGAAAAGACGTGCCGATGACCATGCACTGGGAAGCTCAACCAGCTTTCTCAGAGGCGTTTCCGCACTATCAGGCTTCCTCGGAACTGTTTGAAGATTTCGGTAAAATCTTTACCTGCGCGGGCGGCACCGCTTCGATCGATCTGATGCTCAACCGGATCGGACAGCTCAGAGGCGCCTCCTTTGCCCGTCGCGTGTCCGAGCAGTTCATTCACACAACCATCCGTCCCTCTGCCGCGGGACAGAAACTTCCTTTGAAAAGCAGGCAGGCGGCCCATAACCGCATTCTGACACGCGCCATTGGCATGCTTGAAACACGCACAGACCGTCGCATCTCTCTGGAAGAACTCGCGCAAACCGCCCTGTGTTCCACACGACATCTTGAGCGCCTTTTCCACGCCCATTTCGGCTGCGGCGTCATACAGCAGCACCGGAAAATCAGGCTTGCGCGCGCGCGCACGATGTTACGGGAAACCGATATGGCCATCGCGGACATCGCGATCGCCTGTGGATTCGAGAGCCGCACCAGCTTTTCACGCGCTTACAGTATGGAATTCAAACGTCCCCCTGCACATGACCGGACGGAACCGGATTCCCTCACATTTACGAACAGCTGATCCAGAAGAAGTATTTATTATTTTATCGAAACGACATTCTTACGTCGCAAAAACATAAATGATTTCCTTTCGAAAATTCGAATCACCCTAGTGATCTTGACGGAACATGATCTGTTCAACAAGCATAGGCTCTCAGAATGAGCATTACCTCCTGAACTCATTCCCAGACAGGGAAATATGTTCCGATGAGTGCAACATCCGGTCGTCGTGATTTCCTGAAGTTCGCATCAGCTCTGGCCGCAGGCAGCGTTCTGCCTGCCAATCTTCAGCGTGCCCTCGCCATTCCTGCCAACACTGCAAGCGGCACCATCATGGATGTGGAACATGTCATCATCCTGATGCAGGAGAACCGCTCCTTCGATCATTATTTCGGATGCCTGAACGGGGTGCGGGGCTATGGAGATCCACGCGCCGAACGACAGAGAGACGGCAAGACCATTTTCGCACAGCGGGATGGTCAGGGTGACTACATCATGCCGTTCCGGTTCGAAACCGCACATACTTCAAGCGCCTGCCTCGCAAGTCTGGATCACAGCTGGAAGGGAAGTCAGACGGCATGGAATGACTGGAATATCTGGGTGCCGCGCAAAACGGCGATGACCATGGGGCATTTCACCAGACAGGAAATACCTTATTATTATGCGCTGGCCGATGCTTTTACCATCTGTGATGCCTATCACGCTTCGATTTTCGGCCCGACAAACCCCAATCGTCTCTATTTCTTTACAGGCACATCCGGCCTCGCTGTCGGCAACCAGAACCGTCAGGCAATCGACAATGCCGACGATGGAAACTGGACAGCCGACATGGCGCATGACCATCCCGATTTTCAGCCCTTCAACTGGGAGACCTATCCCGAACGCCTTGAGAAAGCAGGTGTATCGTGGAAAATATATCAGGAATACGACAATTTTGGCGATAACACCCTCTCCTCCTTCGCTGCCTTCAGAAATGTCAGTAAAAACTCGTGGCAGTACAAAAAAGGGCGACAGTTTGTTCCCGGATCGAACGAAGAGAACAAGGACACGTCGGAAGGCCGGTATCTCCTGCAGGCCATAGAAAATGATATCGCCTCTGGCACATTGCCGCAGGTGTCATGGATCGTCCCGCCCACTGCTTTGACTGAACATCCCAATGCCCCACCGGGATTTGGCGAATTTCTGATTTCGCAGTTGATGGATATCCTGGTACGTCATCCCGATGTCTGGGCAAAAACCGTTTTCATCCTCAACTACGATGAAAATGACGGTTTTTTTGACCATGTCCCTCCCCCCGTGCCTGCGCTTGATGATTCACAGGGACACGGCACCGTCAGTGTCAAAGGAGAAACCTATCAGGGCGTGCCCGTCGGGCTGGGACCGCGCGTGCCTGCCATCATCATCTCCCCGTGGACAAAAGGGGGATGGGTCAATTCGCAGATATTCGATCACACTTCGGTTCTACGCTTTCTCGAAGCCCGTTTCGGTGTTGAAGCCCCTCTGATCACGCCGTGGCGCCGGGCCGTGTGCGGCGATCTGACATCTGTTTTTGATTTTTCGTGCCGTGACGCTGCGTGGACAGCTCGTTTACCCGATACAAAGGACTATCTGGCGCAAACCCGACGGTCCTGCACCTTTCCACCGCCAGTCATCCCCCCTTATCAAAGCGTGCCACAGCAGGAGGCTGGCCAGCGTCCCGCACGATCACTTCCCTATTCCCTGCATGCCGATCTGATTTCGCCCCGCACCATGCGCCTTGCGAACACAGGCGAAGCAGGCGCGGTTCTGAGAGTCATTGATGAAGCAGGGGCCAGACATTTCACACTCAACTCAGGCACGCAATGCGATGTCGTGCTCCGAGGAAAAGGCAATACCTTTGTTTACGGTCCTAACGGTTTCCATCGCATGCTCAGTAATACACAGCCACTGACAGCAACTCTTCACACAGATCCCTCATACGATTTCGTGACACTGTCTCTGGCAATAGAGAAACAGGCCCGGAATCCCCCCCCCTTTTCTCTCCGCGACGGTTATACCAATAGCCTCAGGTCTTTCACCGTGACACCTGCCATTCCCCATACAATCCGCCACCCCATAAAGGCGCACGACCATTGGTATGACATCGCCATTCTTCACGATGAAACAGTGGTGTTTCATTTCGCGGGCCATGTGGAAACCGGCCAGCCCAGCCGCACGGACCCGCTGATCGGACACGGAACACTTGAGGCAACCATCTGATGCCCCTTTCACGTCGTCATCTGATTGGCGCAGGTGTCGCCTTGGGAGCGTCTGTCCGCTCCTCCTCCCCGGCTCAGGCTTCCACGCTTTCGCGACAGGCAGCACCATCAGCCTGCCTTTCCCCTCTCAAATGGGCGCCCCGGAACAGAGTTCTGTTACAAAAACTCATTGCAGACTATGGAAAGAACAGCCGGAACTACGATCCTTCGCGCCGTCCCTATGCCGTCTTTGACTGGGACAATACCTGCATTGCCGGGGACTGCGAAGAAACACTGCTCCAATATGCAGCATCCCGTTTTCTCTTCGCTCTTGCTCCACAGGACTTTGCACGGGCTACGGCACTGGATGTGCCCGAACGCCCCCTCGCCCCATCATGCGTCACAACAAAAGGAGCACCCGTATCCTTTTCTGCGCTTCATGCTGATCTTGTCTCGGATTATACAGAACTTTCCAGTCGCACAGCCTCCATCCAACCGGACGATCCGGCCCTGCTGAGCCTGAAGAGCAAATTGCAGTTCGCTTACGACGCCATTGTCGCCAGTTACGATGCGGATGTGTCCTGTCGCTGGATTGTCCGACTGTTCAGTGGACATACCCACGAACAGTTGGCCGCACGTGCGCGAACGTCGAATTTCTGGCATCTCGGGCAGGGAATAGCGCAAGAGCAATGGATCACGCCGCCTCAACGACCGGGACAGGCCGGCATCGTTGCAGGCTCCATCCTCACGGGCCTCCGTCTTTGTCCCGAAATAGCCGATCTTCAGGCGACCCTTCGGCTGCATGGCATCGACGTTTTCATATGTTCTGCTTCGCTGGAGGAGATTGTCTCAGTTTTCGCAACCGATCCTGCATTCGGGTACGCGCTTCCACGCGAGAACATCCTTGGCATTCGTATGGACTGGCCGCAGGGCAGGCTTGGCTCCAAACCTGCTGCGGACTGGCCAATCACCGTCAGGGAAGGCAAAGTCCGGGCTCTCCAAACAGCAGTTGCCAACGCGCGCGGATATGGTCCCGTTCTGGTCTGCGGCGACAGCAGCGGCGACTGCGCCATGATGACCGCCTTTGAAACCACGCGCCACGCACTGATCATCAACCGCTGCCTTGATGGAGATATCGGGCGCTTATCCGCCCGGGCGGCCGAACAGATCGGTACGCCCCAGCCACGTTTTCTGCTTCAGGGACGCAACGACACCATCGGGGAGTGGTGCCCGTCCGAAGAAGCTATTCTTTTTGGAGCACAAGCACCCCGCCTGCTGGCCAAAACCTGAAGCCACGCAGGGGACATTCATTCAGCCGAGGCATTTCTCCCGAAACAGCTCGAATGCGCGTGCCCTGTGGCTGATCGCGTTCTTCTCCGCGTCGCTCATTTCCGCAAAAGTGCGCGTTTCATTTTCCGGCACGAAAATCGGGTCATAACCATGACCCGCCGCTCCACGCGGTTCAGGTGCGATCATCCCGTTAATCCGACCCTCGAAGCAGAACGTTGTTCCATCGGGAAAAGCGAGACACAGAACACTGATGAACCATGCGTCGCGTTCATCGCCATCAATGCCGATCTCAATGCGCCGCATCGCGGCGGGAAAGTCCTTCTCCGGCCCGGCCCAACGTGCGGAATAGATGCCGGGGGCTCCTCCCAGTGCCGAGACACAAAGCCCGGAATCATCGGCAAGCGCAGGAAGACCCGTGGCCTTGGCGGCGGCTTCGGCCTTTATGCGGGCATTCCCTTCGAAGGTTGTTGCCGTTTCTTCCGGCTCAGGCAGATCAAGCTCACCTGCCGACAGCACCGTGATGCCATAAGGCGCAAGGAGAGAGGCAAACTCCGCGAGTTTGCCTTTGTTATGGCTGGCGAGAACAAGGCGGCTGCCCTGTTTGAGCGGCAGATGCGCGGTCATGCAGCCTCCGCCGCCTCAATCGCCGCATTCTGGGCTGCGAACAGCACCTGTGTGCCCTGTTTTGCCAGAGCAAGAAGCTGGAAGAACTGCTCTTCCGAAAAAGGCTTCTCTTCCGCCGTTCCCTGAATCTCGACAATGCCGCCATCTGCCGTCAGCACGAAATTGGTGTCGGCAGCAGCGCTGCTGTCTTCGACATAATCGAGGTCCAGCACCGCACCGGCTTCCGTCAGACCGCAGGACACGGCGGCAACCTGTCCCGTCAGAGGGATGGTTTTCAGCACGCGCTGCGCCTGCAATTTGCCCAGTGCCAGACGCAGCGCCACCCATGCGCCCGTGATGGAAGCACAACGCGTGCCACCGTCAGCGTTCAGCACGTCACAATCCAGCGTGATGCTCATTTCGCCGAGCGCAGCGAGATCTGTCACCGCACGAAGGGAACGACCGATCAGGCGCTGGATTTCCTGCGTGCGTCCGGACTGCTTGCCTTTCGCCGCTTCACGATTGCCGCGTGTATGCGTCGCACGCGGCAGCATGCCGTATTCCGCCGTCACCCAGCCCGTGCCTTTCCCCTTGAGAAAGGGCGGCACGCGCTGCTCGATGCTGGCCGTGCACAACACTTCGGTGCCACCCACACGAATCAGCGCCGATCCTTCGGCATGACGGGCAAAGCCGGTTTCAATCGTGATCGAACGCATGACATCAAAAGCACGACCGGATGGACGCATGGGGCAGACTCCTCGAAAAACGGGATACGTCACGATGAACCGTGCGCGTATGAGTTCCGGCTCAATACTCCGTGCTACCGGGCGTGGCCACCCCGAAGCCACTTGCCATTCCGTGTTTCGCATCCCATGAATCAGGAGAAGCATCCAGCCAGTCAGGAGGAGCAGCCATCGCCCGTTCCGCCCTTCCCTTCACCAACGCCGCCGACCTGCTCGGCAGCGCATCAGATCTGAACAGCCGGTCCTCGACCATTCTGCGGGAGCTGATCGAGCATTATCTTGAAACCGGCGATCCGGTCGGTAGTCGCACTCTCTCTCACCGTCTACCTTTGGGTCTTTCGCCCGCGACAATCCGCAATGTGATGGCGGACCTCACGGATGCCGGACTGCTGTTTTCTCCTCATACATCTGCCGGTCGCCTGCCGACAGAAAAAGGGCTGCGGCTGTTTGTCGATGGTCTGCTCCAGTTTGGTAATCTCAGTGAAGACGAACAGGAAGCAATCTCCAGCACACTGGAGGCGCGTGGCCGCTCTCTTGAAGACACGCTGACGGAAGCCTCATCGCTGCTGTCCGGTCTTTCACAGGCCGCGAGCCTTGTGATCGCGCCCAAAAGCGATGGCGCGATTAAACATATCGAATTCGTGGCATTGGGCGGCAACCGGGCGCTTGTGGTGCTGGTCGGCGCCGATGGGCAGGTGGAAAATCGTGTCATCGAAACGCCAGTCGGCATGCCCCCTTCCACGCTGACCGAGGCTGCCAACTATCTCAATGCCCGCCTCACTGGCCGCACCCTGCCGGAACTGCGTTCCCGCGTGAATGAGGAAATGGCTGCGGATCAGACGCAACTCGATCAGCTCGCCACAAAAGTGGTGGCAAGTGGCCTTGCCACCTGGAGCAATGAAGGCCGGGGCGGCACGCTGATCGTGCGCGGGCAGGCCAACTTGCTCACCGACATCACGGAAATCGAGCGGCTTTCCACCATCCAGCATCTTTTTGAGCGGCTGGAAAAACAGGACGCCATGCTACGTCTGCTGGAGCTGGCGGAAAATTCTGATGGTGTACGGATTTTCATCGGTGCGGAGAGCGGCCTGTTCGGCGTCTCGGGCATGTCGATGGTTGTGGCACCCGCCCGCAACGACGCCAACCGGATTGTCGGGGCGATCGGTGTGATCGGCCCGACACGCATCAATTATGGGCGTATCATTCCCGTCATCGATTACACGGCGCAGGTAATTGGCCGTGTGCTCGGATGACGGGAAACTGCCGGTTTACTGACCGGCGGCAGTGGTCCCACGATTGATGAGGGCGCCCGTGGAACTGGTCGCGTTGGTAGTGGCGGAAGTTGCCGCCTTGGTCGCAGCCGCCGCGCCTTCCGTCTTAAGAGCAGGCAGATCAGCCGGAGGCTCATTCCACACGGCGCTCTGGCTCTGCTGCGGCACGGCTGGCGAATGGAAGGCTGAAACAGGACCAAACATACCGCCATCGACCTTGCGCATGGTCGGTTCAGGCTGACGCATACAACCACGAATCACAGGTTCGCACAGACCTTCGTGACCGATCATACGGTCATTGTCGCCGGTATAATGCACTTCCGTGACCTGGCTGTGATCAATACGGAAAATAACCGTGCACGCGCTGCCGGTGCCATTATACTTTATGTCTGAAAGACCGAACGGATTGACCGAAAAAGCACCCGTCGCCGATGGCTTGTTGGCATACTGGTAAAGTTGGGTCGTATCGTTCAGTTTCGTGATCTTGTCCGGCGCGCCCGCACAAGCCTGTAGATCGTTCGACGTCATGCCGATCATTGACATCTGTGCTTTGTGCACGGTGCGCGAATCAAAGTAACCGCACCCGCTGAGACCGAGAACAGCCCCTAAAAGTGCAAATCGAATACCTGTTTTTGACATGAAAAGCCCCTGATCACTGTTCACCAGTCTCACGTGGTGTTTCCAATCAATAGCTTACAGCCTGATTTGGTGACAAAAGGCAATGAGTTCGAGGCGGGAGTTGCACGAAAACTGTGCAGTCCCTATTAGCAGACCACCCGTTGGCCGGACGCGACAGCACCGCCAGATTCAACCAGCAGCGGGCGACGACACTGTTGCCGCACACAATCCTTTTCTTTTTCGGAGATTACTCATCATGAGCACGATGTCGTCGAGCGAAATCCTGCGTTTGCAGACCTGCCTGCGCCGCCTTCTTGGCGCCAAAGGGCTCAGCGTCAACACCCCTCCGCGCAAGGGCCTCTCAGTCGAACTTGCAGTGGATGGAGAAGTGATCGGCACCGTTCATCGGGACGATGATGAAGGCGAAGTGTCCTACACCATCAACATCATCGTTCTGGAAGAAGATCTTCCAGCCAGCGCCTGAATAATGAAAACCCGGCCTCCTCACGAAGGCCGGGTTTAAACAGAATTTGCTGATGTAATGCCGATCAGGCGCGACGGCGTGTGACCGATGCCTCGATTACAGTTTTATGGGGCGTAGCCGGCAGATCGACACGGGTCAGCTTCCACTGCCACCGTTCAATACGCAACTGGACCCGCAGCGGCGTTTCCTTTTCGTGACCCGGCACCACCATCTGGGCCTCGAACGTGTTTGCACCTGTAAAGCGGACAACGGCGTGGCTGACAGCAGACAACATGGAGCCTGCATTGATCTTCGACGGTGCGGATGCCATGGCCTGATCCACCACGGAACCGAGATTCTGCTGGTTCACCGTCAGGTCGACGGCATTGGACACCACATTCGTCGCGAACGACGAGCCGAACTCGGGAAGATCGTCCACCGCTTCGGTCGCATGACCGAGATGGAGCCCGTCAAGCACCTGCTCCTTCAGGGATGCATCAAGCGAAGCCCAGTTGATCGTCTGTCCCAACGCAACCATGTTGTGGCTTGAGACAGCGCTGGCAATCGTCCAGAGCGTGACGAAGGGAGAAAGAGCATAGCAGCCAAGCGAGGCTGCAAGAGCGGCGACACAGATGGCACGTGCCCGCTTCCGCGCGGGGCAGGCCCATGCTTCAGACGTTTGTGCGATTTCTGCGGAGCGCATCTCTTGTACCTTTACTGCCATGGAAGCACCATAACACACGCAACACAGTCATGCATTTATCGTTCAGCAGTTCCCCACGAAATCACGCGAATGTGATTTTTGTTTCAGTTCTTTACGACAACACACCCCTCCCTTATCTGAGGCTCCCATGCCGCTTGATCTGACGGAAAACGAAATCCAGCGTTATTCGCGCAACATCCTCCTTCCGGAAGTGGGGGGAACGGGGCAGGTGCGACTGCGGGAAGCCTCGGTGCTGATCGTGGGCGCAGGGGGGCTTGGCTCGCCAGTGGCCTGCTATCTCGCCGCCGCCGGTGTCGGACGGATAGGGATCGTCGATCACGACCGGGTGGAGCTTTCCAATCTCCAGCGCCAGATTCTGCATGCGACGGATCGTGTGGGCATGTCGAAAGTCGCCTCCGCACGGCACATGCTGAAAGCACTTAATCCGGACATCAAAATCGAAACACATGAAACGCGCCTGACACCCGCCAACGCCTCCGACATTCTTGCTGGTTACGATCTCGTCTGCGACGGCTGCGACAACTTCGAGACACGCTATCTGGTGAACGAAATCTGCGTCGCACAGCGCAAAACGCTCATTTCGGCGGCGGTCCTTCGTTTCGATGGCCAACTCTCCACCTTTCACCCTCATAAAGGCGGCCCCTGCTACGAATGCCTCTTCCCCCGTGTGGATGGCACACCCAACGCCGCCAGCTGTGGGGAAGCCGGAATTTTTGGAGCCGTCACCGGCGTGCTCGGAACACTTCAGGCCACGGAAGCGTTGAAAGAATTACTGAAGCTTGGTGAATCCCTTGCGGGCCGTCTCCTTCTCTGGAACGCCCTCGAGACCCGCTTCACCACCATCACCATAGACCGTGACCCGGCATGCCCGGTATGTGGCGGACAGGAGAGATATGAGTCACCCCGAGACTGAGAAAGCCGATACGAACAGAGGTCTGGCGTTCTTTCTCTGCGACAATGATTTCAACAGGCTGCACTCGGCATTCATGCTTGCCGCCAGCGCGCTGGCGATGAACCGCAAGGTCATTCTTTTCGCCACCGGCCTTGGGACGAAAACGCTCTGTCGGGAAGACCGATTCGACGCTGCATGGCAGGCAGCGGAAGCGGGTCTCACTGCACAGGGAATCGCAACCATGGCCACGTTACGTGAGATGATCGTCGCCATGCACGCCGATCTGCTTGTTTGCGAAACCGGATTACGGCGAACGGGCCTGAAGGCGGAAGACATGATCGAAGGCGTTAAAATCGTTGGAATTCCGACATTTCTCGACCTTTCCCATGATTACAAAGTGATTACTTTCTGAAAGCGAAACATCTTTTCGACCACAATGAATCACGCGCCCTCTTGCCGACAGGCTCAGGGCTTGGCACGGATGCGTGCCATGAACGCATCCCGCTCCTTGCACACCGCTGCTGCAACCCTTCTGGCCACGGTCGCTCTCGTGTCAGCCCCCATGCACGCGCATGCCGCCACCGAGACAACCACGCACCATCACCACGCCAAAAAAGGTGAGGCACAGTCTCACAAGACCGCGGCGGCCACTAAAAAAACCAAGCACACCGCCCATCACGCGGAGAGCGGAAGTACGACCACCGCGGCGAAGCATGTGAAGAAGAAGCATGCAGCGACGGAAAAAGGACATGTCGAGCATCCTGCTGCCAGCAAACCCCACCATGCCGCGCATGCAGTAAAACACCCACCCGCGGCTGAACGGCCCGGCGTTGTGCCTGTGCCCGCACCGGGGGACGGCGGAGACCAGAGCGCACCTGATGCGTCGCCCGAAAACGCACCTCCCGGACAGGATCCAAACAAGGGCAGCAACACCGGCCTTCCCCTGCCCCGCTTTGCCGCGTTGCGCGCCGACGAGGTAAATCTACGGGCAGGTCCCGGACAGCGTTATCCAATCCAGTGGGTCTATCACCGTCGCGGCCTGCCCGTGATGATCGAACGGGAGTTCGATGTCTGGCGGCTGATCGAGGATACTGACGGCGTAAAAGGCTGGGTGCATCAGGCCACGCTGGTTGGTTCGCGTGATTTTGTCATCCCGACACCGGGCGGCTCTGCTCCAGCTGCCGCCAGCGAGACGGCTGCTGCACCTTCGACCGACAAAAAGACCAGTGAGCAGCCCACAGGCAAGCACACAGAATCACGTATCATCGGGCATGTGTCCACCGCTGCCGATGTGACGAAAATTCCGGGAGCCGTCATTCTCCACGCTTCCGGCGATGAAGATTCCGCTGCCGTGGCCGTCCTCTCCCCCGGCACGGTTGGCACGATCAAGGCCTGCGCTGCGGGTTCTTCGTGGTGCAAGGTCACGGTCCAGCATTACGACGGCTGGCTCCAGCGCAGTCAGATCTGGGGCCTTTCCCCTGACGAGGCTTATCCCCCCTCCTGAAACAGCCCTCGCGTAGGGTCATAACCAGCCCACGTGACAATCCTTCCCCTCTCGTTCAGTCTTCGGGCGAACGGTTAACAGGGGAAGGAATGACCCATGGTCGCCGCACAATGCCGCACAAAAATCGTCGCCACACTCGGTCCCGCCTCTTCGTCGATTGAAACAATCCGGCGCCTTGCTGCGTCGGGTGCGGATGTATTCCGTTTCAACTTCTCGCACGGCACGCATGAAGACCATGCAGCCCGCTATCGGATCGTCCGTCAGATAGAGGCCGAGTTGGGGCGTCCGCTGGGTGTGCTGGCTGATCTGCAAGGCCCGAAACTCCGTGTCGGTCACTTTGCGGACGGCAGAATCATCCTGAAAGCCGGTCAGTCTTTCCGGCTCGACCTCGATGACACACCGGGCGATACGACGCGCGTCAATCTGCCTCATCGGGAAATCATCGCGGTCGCCAAGGAAGGCTGTTCGCTGCTCCTTGATGACGGCAAACTGAAACTGACGGTCAAAACGGTCGGCGCGGATTTTCTCGACACGGAAGTGGTGGTCGGAGGACCGCTCAGCGATCACAAGGGCGTCAATGTGCCGGATGTGGCGCTCCCCATTCCTGCCTTGACCGAACGAGACAAGGAGAACCTCGCCTTCGCTCTTGATCTCGGTGCCGACTTCATTGCCCTGTCCTTCGTGCAACGTCCTGAAGACGTGCTTGAGGCCCGGGAACTGATCGGCTCAAAGGCATGGATTGTCGCCAAGCTGGAGAAACCGCAGGCGCTCGACAATCTGTCAGCCATCCTCAAGGCGACGGATGCCGTCATGGTCGCGCGCGGCGATCTTGGGGTTGAGCTGCCACCGGAAACCGTGCCGTTGGCGCAGAAACGGATCATCCGTGAGGCGCGAAAACTTGGGAAACCGGTGATCGTCGCCACGCAGATGCTGGAGAGCATGATCTCGGCCCCCACCCCCACGCGGGCGGAAGCCTCCGATGTCGCCACTGCCGTATTCGATGGCGCGGATGCCGTCATGTTGTCGGCAGAATCGGCTGCGGGCAGCTATCCTGTCGAAGCCGTGACCATGATGAACCGGATTCTGGAACGGGTGGAAGCCGACGGGGGGTGGCGCACCATCATGCAGGCCAGCCGTCTGGAGCCGGAACATTATACGGCGGACGCCATTGCCCATGCCGCCCAGCAGGTCGCTACCACGCTGGCCGCCAAGGCGATCGTGGCGTACACGCACGCTGGCCCCACGGCCTTGCGGATCGCACGGGAGCGGCCGATCGCCCGGATTATCGGACTGACACCCACTATCGGCACAGCACGACGGCTTGTGCTGGTATGGGGCGTGCAATCCATTGTCGTGCCCGCCGACAAGCCCGTTCGTGATACGGAGACAATGGTGTCCACCGCGCTACAAGCAGCCCTCGACACCCATGTGGCCAGCCCCGGAGACTCGATTGTCATCACGGCGGGCGTCCCGTTTGGTATCAGCGGCTCGACCAATACCATCCGGGTGGCGAAAATTCCCGCTGCGTGACCTCTGGCCGCAGGACAGTGGGAAGGGTAAAGAAAGCGGCAATGAATGTTCGCCCACAGCAGGTTTCAGGGACGCATGAGCAAGACACGACAGTTTTTTGGCACTGACGGCATTCGCGGCAAAGCCAATACGGCTCCGATGACCGTAGAGGTCGCCCAGAAACTGGGACAGGCTGCGGGCCTGCATTTCCGCCGCGGCAACCACCGTCATCGGGTGGTGGTCGGAAAGGACACACGTCTTTCCGGCTACATGATCGAGTGTGCTCTGGTGGCTGGCTTTCTTTCCGCCGGGATGGACGTCACGCTTGTCGGCCCGTTGCCGACCCCTGCCATCGCCATGCTGACACGTTCACTGCGGGCTGATCTCGGCGTCATGATTTCCGCTTCGCACAATCCATTCAGTGATAACGGCATCAAACTGTTCGGTCCGGATGGTTTCAAACTGTCCGATCAGGAAGAAGCCGATGTCGAAGCACTGATGACAGCCGATCTGTCCGACCGCCTAGCTTCCCCTTCGGAAATAGGCCGGGCTTCCCGGCTGAATGACGCAGCCGGTCGCTATATCGAACAGGCCAAGGCTTCCCTGCCGAAAGGCTGTCGTCTGGATGGGCTGAAGATCGTCATCGACTGCGCGAATGGCGCGGCTTACCGCGTTGCGCCGACAGCTCTATGGGAGCTGGGCGCGGAAGTCATCCGTCTTGGATGCGACCCGGATGGCGTGAATATCAATGAAAATTGCGGCTCTACTCACCCCGAAGCGCTCTGTCGGGCGGTTGTCGAGCATGGGGCTGATCTCGGCATCGCCTTGGATGGCGACGCCGACCGTATGTTGCTGGCGGATGAAACGGGCCATCTGGTCGATGGAGACCAGATTATCGGTCTGATCGCCCGTTCCTGGGCCAATGCCGGACGTCTTGCATCATCATCGATCGTTACAACCGTGATGTCCAACATGGGCCTAGAGCGTTTTCTCGCGGATCAGGAACTCGTATTGGAGCGCACGGCGGTTGGTGATCGTTATGTGGTTGAGCGCATGCGGGAAAACGGCGCGAATGTGGGCGGAGAACAGTCCGGTCACGTCGTGCTTTCCGACTTCGCTACGACAGGCGACGGTCTTCTGGCCGCACTTCAGGTTCTGGCTGTGCTGGTGGAAGACGGTCGCCCTGCCAGCGAGGTCTGTCGGGTTTTCGCCCCCTATCCACAACTCCTGAAAAACATCCGTTTTGCAGGGCCGAGTCCCCTTTCGCTTCCTGAAGTGCAGGCTGCCCGCGTCGATATTGAAAAGCAGCTTGGAAATACGGGGCGCCTTGTCCTTCGTGAAAGCGGTACCGAACCCCTCGTCCGCGTCATGGTGGAAGCAGAAGATGCGACAACGGTGGAACACGCCGTCAACAGCATGTGCGCGGCCATTACATCCGCCACTCACGCGGTCGCGTGAACGATGCGGGGACGTGTTCTCAGCATTGCCGGCAGTGATTCGGGTGGCGGCGCAGGCATTCAGGCCGACATAAAGGCCATAACGGCGCTCGGCGGATTTGCGATGACGGCCATCGCCGCCCTGACAGCGCAGAACACGGTCGGGGTGATTGATATTCTCGACGTGCCGCCAGAATTCCTCCGCACCCAGATTCGCTGCGTTCTCGAAGATCTGGGGGCAGACGCCTTCAAGACAGGGATGCTGGGGCGCGCCGAAAGTATTCGCGTTGTGGCCGAAGAGATCGGCCGTTACCGCGATATCCCCTTCGTGCTTGACCCCGTGATGGTGGCGAAAGGCGGAGCAAAACTGCTCGCTCCCGACGCAATCTCCGCGCTGATCGAAGAACTGCTGCCGCTCAGCACCCTTCTGACGCCCAATATTCCTGAGGCGGAAGCACTTCTTGGTGTCCGCATTGAAAACGAGAAGGACATGATTGAGGCCGGTTACGCCCTCCAATCAAAAGGTGTGCCTGCCGTCCTTGTCAAAGGCGGCCATATGCCCGGCCCGGATCTTGCCGACGTCCTTGTGAATGGGGAAACGGTCGAGATTTTCAGAGGACAGCGTATAGAAACCCGTCATACACATGGTACGGGCTGCACGCTTGCCAGCGCCATTGCAACACAGCTTGCCCAAGGACAGCCGCTCAGAGACGCTGTGGAAAGAGCAAGAGCCTACCTGATCAAAGCAATTGCCAATGCCCCCGGTTACGGCGCGGGAGCCGGTCCACTGGATCATGGCGTGACCATTTCAACCGAGTGGACCGCTTGAAATACGAAACCACCGCCTTCACCTATTCAACATAGATGAAGGCGGCTTGAAGCCCATGCTCAGGCTGCGGCAGTTTCCGCTGTTTCCTTCGGAGCAGGAACCGCTTCGGCATCGACGCGCTGGAACTGTTCGCGCAGCATGTATCCACGTCCCCACACGGTGGTGATCAGGTTTCCGCCACCAGCGGTCTGCAACTTCTTGCGCAGCTTGCAGATGAAAACATCGATGATCTTCATCTCAGGCTCGTCCATGCCACCATAAAGGTGATTCAGGAAAGCATCCTTGGTCAGAACCATGCCCTTACGGAGAACCAGCAGTTCAAGGATGGCGTATTCCTTGCCCGTCAGATGGACCGGCACGTCATTGACCGAGACTTCCCGACTGTCGAGGCTGAGCTTGAGCGGACCGACACTCAGGGTCGGCTCGCTGAAACCTTTGGAGCGACGCAGGATTGCCTGCATGCGGGCGACAAGTTCATCCGGATCAAACGGCTTGGTCAGATAATCATCGGCTCCAACGGAGAACGCCTTCACTTTCGCCTGCGGCCGGGTCAGGCCGGACAGAACCACGACCGGCGTTGTGACGCGGGAGGCCCGAATGCGGCGCACCACTTCATATCCTTCAATGTCTGGAAGCATCAGTTCCAGCACGGCAAGGTCATAGTCATAATGACGGAGCATTTCGACAGCCTCTTCGCCCGACTGGACATGATCGACCGTAAAACCTGCCCCCTTCATGATCTGGCTGATCTCGCCTACAGCTGCCACATCACCTTCAACAAGAAGAACTCGCATTTCAGTAACTCCCGGTTCGTCGTTGACCATTAGTTACCACCACAGGTTGTATGCGTCTACGGAAATTTCACGTAAAGGTTGTATAAAGATATTTACCGCTCGTTATAATTTTGAAAATTGTCTTTTTTTTATACATTTCACGGGAAAAACAGGCGTTCAACCGCTTATTACGGGGTCTAAAGACGGATGGGGTCGGATTTCTTCGCGCGCATGAATGCAATTTTTGCGAGCATTCCAGCCGCAGAAGCAACTGCACACATATCATCCCTGTCGGGACTCGCTGTCACAATCGATGGACTGCGTGGTCTCGCCGCTGTCGGCGACCGCGTGTCCCTCACACCGCGCAACAGTCCACCGATTCCGGCGGAAATCATCGGTTTTTCGGGCGAAACGGCCCGTGCAATGGCTTTCGGTAGTCTGGATGGTCTGGCGTGTGGAAGTAAGGTGACTTTCCCGATTTTCATCGGTCCCCGTGCGCCCAAGCCGGGCGGCAGCCTGCTGGTGTCCGATGAGTGGGTCGGGCGCGTGATCGACCCACTTGGCCGCCCTCTTGACGGCAAGGGGCCACTGCCTCCCGGACCGCCCCGCGCTGTCCGCACATCTCCGCCCGACGCCACACTCCGCGCCAGACTCGGTCCGAGAATCGATCTCGGCGTCAGGGCGATGAACCTATTCACCACCTGTCGCGAAGGTCAGAGACTCGGACTGTTCGCAGGCTCCGGCGTGGGAAAGTCCACGCTGATGTCCATGCTTGCCCGCAACACAGCGTGCGATGTCGCCGTCATCTCTCTTGTGGGTGAACGTGGCCGCGAAGTGCGGGAGTTCATCGAAGATGATCTCGGACCGGAGGGATTGGCCCGATCCGTGGTGGTGGTCGCAACATCGGATTCGCCGCCTCTGATGCGTCGGGAGGCCGCTTACGCCGCGCTCACGGTCGCTGAGTATTTCAGCGATGAAGGAAAGTCGGCCCTCCTGCTGATGGATAGCGTAACGCGCTTCTGTCAGGCACTGCGTGAGATCGGACTGTCCATGGGGGAACCCCCTGCAACCCGAGGTTATCCGCCTTCTGTTTTCGCCGAACTTCCCCGCCTTCTGGAACGGGCCGGTCCGGGCGTCGTGCGACCGGATGGGTCTGCGGGGCAGATTTCAGCTCTGTTCTCCGTTCTGGTCGAGGGTGACGATCAGAACGAACCCATTGCCGATGCGGTGCGCGGCATTCTGGACGGTCATATTGTCATGGACCGTCGCATCGCCGATTCCGGACGCTATCCCGCCATCGACGTTCTGCGTTCTCTCTCCCGAACGGTGCCCGGCTGCAATTCCGCCGACGAAAATGAACTGACCCAGCGCGCCCGCGCCCTGCTCGCCACCTACGCCGAAATGGCCGACATGATCCGTCTGGGCGCCTACAAGCCCGGTTCCGATCCAAAGGTGGATGAAGCCATTTCGATGCAGCCCGCTCTTGAGGCCGTGCTGAGGCAGGGCAAGCACGAACGGGCCACGCTTGCGGAAAGTTTCGCGGCTCTCCGGAATGCACTCGCCGTCAACCCCATCACGGAAAACCCGGCCATGGCCGATCTGGCCATTTCCTGACCTGTTTTAACAGCACACTTCAGACCGGGACACAGTCATGCCACGCACTCCCCTCGACGCGCTTCTCAGACTGAGACGGCAGGAACTTGATGAAGCGAAGAAACTGCTGGCGGAAGCTCTGGCGCGCGCCATGACCGCTTCGGATGCAGTGAAGAGCGCGGAGCAGGATATGGTGCGCGAACGGGATATAGCGATGGATCTATCGGCCGATGATCGCGTCGTGGAGAGTTACTCCCGCTGGCTGCCAAAGGGGCGGATGGCGTTGGAACGGGCGCGCAAACAGGAACAGGAAGCCTCGATCGATGTAGAATCCTGTCGCGTGCGGGTTAATCTGGCCCGCACGGCATTGGAGGCGGCGGAAAATCTTTCCGAAAAACGGGCTAAAGAAGCGCAGGAACTGGCTGAAAAGCGTGAACAGGCGATGCTGGACGATCTTTCAGCCCGTCGTGCGACACAGAAGCCGGACGACTGAACAAACCATCTCACAAACAACTCTGCACAAGAGGCATCGTGACAGGTAACAGATGAACAAAAGGCGTATAATCGCCGTTGTTCTTTATAACCACACGAAAGCCATGTTTCATGACTCCCCGTATGCTGCGGCTCGAAACGCGAACCGACACTGAAGCGCTGGCCCGAAAGGTAGCAGCCCATGCGCGGCCCGGCGACACCATCCTCCTATCCGGCCCGCTCGGCGCCGGCAAAAGCGTATTTGCACGCGCCTTCCTGCGCACCGTATGCGATGATCCTGCGCTGGATGTGCCCAGTCCAACTTTTACGCTGATCCAGACCTATGATTCGCCTGTGGGCCCGGTTTCTCATTTCGATCTCTGGCGTCTGAAAGGCCCAGAAGCGCTCGAAGAATTGGGCTGGGACGACGCCCGAACGGGAATCATTCTGGCGGAATGGCCTGAGCGACTGGAAGATCTGACGCCAGAGGACGCGCTCCACATTACCCTCAAACCAATACCGGGCACCGGAGCACCCGACGCGGAAGACCTGCCGCGCGAGGCTGCGCTGATGGGCTGGTCCGACCGGCTGTAACGCGCCTACGCACCTTGAAACAATCAGCAGTCCGGACGATCCTGCACGCATGAAACCTGCCCTCGCGACCATACCCGCCCATCTGCGTTTTCTTGATGAAATCGCAGCGCGATGGACAGCCGGTGTCGATGACGATCCTGAACGCATTGGCGACGGCACACTGCTGCTCCCGGGACGTCGCGCAGCCCGCGCCCTGACCGAAGCCTTTCTCCGTCATGCTGATGGAAAAGCGATTCTTCTGCCGCGCATCCTACCCATCGGCGGGCTGGATGAAGCCGAAACCGCCCTCGCCAGTCCTGACGCACTGCTTCTGCCGCCTGCCGTTCCGCCAATGCGACGGCTCGCCATCCTGACACGGCTGGTGCTGCAAGCGGAAACCGCTTTCGGCACGCGCCCGATGCTGGATCAGGCATGGCCTCTGGCCCGGGCGCTGGCCGATCTTATGGATGAAGCGGAACGCTCGGGCGTCGATCTGGCGGTAGCGTTGCCCGATGCCGTGGATGAAGGGTTCGCCACCCACTGGCAGGCAACACTCAGGTTTCTCGGCATCATCACCGCCATGTGGCCGGACTGGCTCAAGGAACAGGGGCTGATCAATCCCGTGGCGCGCCAGATCGCCCTGCTGAACGCGCAGGCCAGCTACTGGAGTTCTCACGCCGACGGCAATGCGCGTCTCTGGGCCGTCGGTTTCACGGATGCTCTCCCGGCAACCGTCAACGCCCTGCGTGGTGTGCTGGGTCATGACCACGGCATGCTGATCCTGCCCGGACTGGACCGGGATATGGACGACGACACGTTCGAAGCCCTCCCCGACAACCACCCGCAGGCAGGGCTTTCGCGCCTGCTTGCAAGCCTTGATGTCCGCCGCGGAGATGTAGAACTCTGGCCTTCCGTTCTGGGCGAGGAAATGGATCGCTCCGTCCTTGCCCGCCGCACGCAGGCCATTACGCGCGCGCTCCTCCCTGCCGCCGCTCTGTCTGACTGGGCAGCCAACCCGGAAAGGATGGACTGTACGGGCCTGTATCGCCTGACTTCCGCCGACCAGCAGGAAGAAGCCGCAGCCATCGCGCTGATCCTCCGCGCCGGAATCGAACAACCGGGGAAACGCGTTGCACTGGTGACGCCCGACCGGGCGCTGGCAGGCCGGGTCGCCGCCGAACTGGCGCGCTGGGGTATTCTGGCTGACGACAGCGCGGGCGAACTTCTCATCACCACGCCTGCGGGCGTGCTACTCCGCCTTCTGACTCAGGCCGTGGATCAGCAGCTTGCCCCCGTTGCCCTGCTGGCGCTGCTCAAACATCCGCTGGTGGCATGCGGCATGACGCCGGGCACATGCCGCGCTTCCGCCCGTCTGCTGGAACGCCAGCTTCTGCGCGGTCCAGCGCCCGCCCCCGGCATTGAAGGACTGCGGCATCATCTTACGGAAAAGCAGAAGAAAGACGGCGCGTCACTGGATGGAGCCTCTGCTGACAAACCCGATGAACCACAATCCCTCGACCTGTTCCTGACAGCCATCGAACGCTGCCTTGCGCCAGCGCTTGAAGCGGCCCGCGAAGAGCGCACACTCCCTGACCAACTCACCGCTCTGCTCACTTCCGCCGAAGCACTGACAACCACGAATGATACTCCCGGTGCCGAACGTCTCTGGCGCGGAGACGACGGCAACGCACTGGCGCATCGGTTCTCCGACCTGCTGACGGCCACCGATGTCCTGCCGCCTCAGCCGTGGGCTGTTCTGGATGGTCTGCTCGCCGCCGTGTTCACCGAGGAGCGCGTGCAGGGGCGTCGCGCCTTGCGCGGACATGGGGACACAACGCTTACCCTCCATCCTCGTGTCTTTATCTGGGGCCTGACGGAAGCGCGGCTACAGACGGTCGATCTGATGGTGCTTGGCGGTCTGGTCGAAGGCGTCTGGCCTCCGGCGAGCGATCCGGGTCCGTGGCTCAGCCGTCCGATGCGAGCGCGGGTGGGGCTGCCTTCACCGGAACAGGCGATCGGTCAGGCGGCGCACGATTTCGCCTCCTGCATTTCCTCCGCCACCGAAATCGTACTGTCCACTCCGGGACGACGTGAAGGCGCGCCCGCCGTTCCGGCCCGTTGGCTGGTGCGGCTGGAAGCCTTCCTGAACGGACGCGGACAGAAACTGGTGGAACACCCGGCGCAATCGTGGCTGTCGCAACTCGACAGACCGGAAGGAGCCGCAACGCCCGTCGCGCCGCCTGAACCGCGGCCGCCGGTCAGCAAGCGGCCACGCAGGCTGAGTGTCACGGAAATCGAAACGTGGATACGCGATCCGTACGCCATCTATGCCCGTCATGTCCTACAGCTACGGCCACTCGACCCGCTCGAACAGTCGGTGGACGCCTCCGATTACGGCATGCTGGTGCATGGTGCCCTCGACGCATGGTTTCGGGTTCATGGCACGAACTGGCCCGCCAAGGCGGAGGCCTCTCTGAGAAAGGCTTTTCTCGATAGTCTGGAGGCGGTCAGCCTGCGTCCTGCGCTGGCGGCATGGTGGCGCCCCCGCCTGCTGCGCATTGCCGACTGGGTGGCGCAGGCGGAAGGCGCGCGCCGCAAGGAAACCGCTCCCGTCGCCATTCTGACCGAAGCAAAAGGACGAGCCACCGTCACAGATGCTCCGGGAGGACCATTCACTCTGACGGGGCGTGCTGACCGCATCGATCTGTTCAGTGAGGGCGGAGCGGCGCTGCTGGACTACAAGACAGGCTCCGTGCCTTCGACAAAAGACGTGCTGGCAGGCTGGAGTCCGCAGTTACCACTGGAGGCGGCCATGCTGACGCTCGGAGCATTCCCCGAGACCACAAAAGCGCTTCCTTCCGACGCAAAACTGGAAGCGCGCGATCTGATTTACTGGCGTCTGACGGGTGGTGCGGAGGCCGGATCGGAAACCGTGGTGAAAAGCAAGGGCAAGGAAGAACTCACCATTGCAGCCCTTGCTACGCAGGCATGGGAAAGCCTGCGAGAGCGTATCCACGCTTATGACAGCAAGGCGCAGCCTTATCTTTCGCACCCTCATCCCGGCCAGACACCGCGTTTCGCCGATTATGCCCAGCTTGCGCGTGTCGCGGAATGGAGCACGGCGCGCGAGGACGGCGCAGAATGACTACTGCCAAGAACGCCATCGACCTCGCCAACGAGCAGCAGAACGCCGCTTCTGATCCGAACGCCTCCGTGTTCGTCTCGGCTTCGGCAGGCAGCGGCAAAACCAAACTGCTCATCGATCGTCTGTTGCGGCTTATGCTGCCGCGTCCGAACCCGCACGATCCTGCCGGTCCGCTTATCCCGGGCACATGGCCCGGACGCATTCTCTGCCTGACCTTCACCAAGGCTGCGGCAGCGGAAATGGCCATCCGGCTCCAGCGCACTCTCGGTACATGGGTGACGATGACGGATGAGGATCTGGACAGGGCGCTCCGCAAACTGAATGTCCCGCCCTCCGCTCGTCCGGAAGCCCGCGCCCTGTTCGCCCGTGTGCTCGACCTGCCTGGCGGCATGCGTATCGGCACCATTCACGCCTTCTGCCAGTCGCTCCTGCGCCGCTTCCCACTAGAAGCCGCCACCAACCCGCATTTCACGCTGATGGAGGATACGGACGCCACCCTCGCGCTGACGGATGCCACCGAGACGGAACTGGGACGTCTGCCTGCCGGACTGGTCGCGCCTCTCGCTGCGCAGATTTCCCTCCTGGATTTAACAGGCATTCTTGCCACCCTCCGCAGTTGCGGACAGGGAAGCGAGGCATTGCGGCTGGCGCGATCCGATGTGGCAGGACTGCGCACCCTTCTTCTTGGTGCGCTTGGTGTAAAGAATGCGCCGAAGGGCGACCCGATCCTGACGGCCTGCTCAGCGTTTCCCGATGAGGAAAAGCTGCGTGCTGCTCTCAGAACAATGGCGGAAACAGCGCCTGCGACAGCAAAACGCAGGGCTACGGCGATGCTCGACTGGCTTTCGCTCCAACAACCAGAAAGAGCCGCGCAATGGGCTGACTGGCGCGGCATGTTCCTCACCAGCACGGGTGCACCGCGTAAACATGCTGGCGCCAGTGAGAAATATGCGAAAGAAAACCCGGAGGTTCTCGAACAGTTCGAGACCGAGGCGGCCCGCATTCTTGGCGTCGAAGAAACCCGTCGCGCCATCGCTCTTGCGGACCTGACACTCGCCCTCCTCCGCACCGCCGCGCCTGTGCTGGACGTGTATACCACCGGCAAGAATCTGCGCGGACAGGTGGAATATGATGATCTCATCCACCGCACGCTCGGCCTGCTCCGCGCCCCCGGCGCGGCGTGGGTGCTTTACAAACTCGATGGCGGCATCGACCATCTTCTGCTCGACGAGGTGCAGGATACGTCCCGCGAACAGTGGCGCATCGCGGGCGGCCTGACAGAAGAATTCTTCACCGGTCTGGGTTCACACGATGAGAATACTGGACCGCGCACCGTCTTCGCCGTGGGCGACTACAAGCAGTCCATCTACGGCTTTCAGGGCGCCGATCCGGACGCCTTCCGGGAATGGCGCACGGAGTTCGAGCGGAGAACCAGAAACGCAGGCGCACGCTGGCGTGAGCCGCAACTGACCGTTTCCTTCCGCTCCACCACGCCTGTGCTCACACTGGTCGATGCTGTGTTCAGCAGTCCACGTGCCGCACGGGGCGTCAGCGAACCCGGCCAACCCATGCCGCGCCATGAATCAGCCCGCCCTGGAGAAGGCGGACGGGTGGAATTATGGCCTCTCGTGCCGCACTCCAATGGCGACGAAGAGGCGGCGGAAGAACTCGATCCGTGGGTAGCTCCCACGAAGAACGCCGGACAGATTTCCCCGCAACAACGGTTGGCCGATATGCTGGCGCGCTGGATCGCGGCGCAACTGCTTGCTCCTCCCGCCGCGGGTGAAAAACAGCTCACGCCCGGTGATATCCTGATTCTGGTGCCCCGTCGCTCGGCTTTCGTGCGGGCGCTCGTCCGGGCGCTCAAGACGGCCGATGTGCCCGTCGCCACCCTCGTCCGCACGGGACTGGCCGATCAGACGGTCGTGCAGGATCTGATGGCCCTTTGCGATGCCCTGCTTCTGCCACAGGACAATCTGACGCTGGCCTGCGTGCTGACCTCGCCTCTCGGTGGCCTCACAGATGACAGTCTGATGGCCCTCGCCATGGATCGTGATGGCGAGCCGCTCTGGACCGTGCTCCGGGAGCGCCATGCGCAGCGTCCAGACTGGTCGGCGGCGTGGTCCTATCTCTCGGCACTCTTCAGGCGCGTGGATTACGCTTCTCCCTACACATTGCTGTCGGAGGCGCTGGGCGTGCATGGAGGTCGTGCCCGCATCCTTGCACGGCTTGGCCCCGAAGCCGCCGAACCAATCGATGAACTCCTCTCTGCGGCGCTCCGTTATGAAGAAACGCACGCTCATTCGCTGCAAGGCTTTCTGCACTGGCTCCGCAATTCCAACGAAAGCGTAAAGCGGGAAGCGGAAGCGACAGGCAACGCCGTCCGGGTGATGACGGCGCACGGTTCGAAAGGCCTGCAGGCGCGGCTCGTCATTCTGCCGGATACAATCGGCACGCCGCGTTCCGAAAGCCGCCTGCTGTGGGTGCCCCCCAAGGCAGGGCAGCCGGAACTGCCGATCTTCGTTCCCCGCGCCGAAACGGGAACGGAGGTGACGGAAGCCCTGCGCGAGAAGATCCGGGTTCAGGCGGCAGAAGAGTATAATCGCCTTCTTTATGTCGCCCTGACCCGCGCCAGCGATCGGCTGGTCATTTGTGGCTGGGAGGCAGGCCGGACGCTCAGCGAAGACAGCTGGTATGCACGTTGCGTCGAAGGGTTTGCGGCAGCCAACGCGCACTCGGAACCGTTTGATCTCGGTTGGGAAGGTGAGCGGCTGTTCATCAAGGAGGTGCCTACCGCGACGATGCAACCTCGCCACGAAGCTGCTCTCTCTCCTCCTGCCCCTCTCCCCGCGTGGGCCGGTCAGGCACCACACTGGACGCCAACACCGCCTCCGCCCGAACCGGCGTTGGCACGTCCGCTCTCTCCCAGCCGCCCTGACGACGTGAAACTGGGTGAACAGCCTTCCACACGCTCTCCGCTGGACATTGCCGCCCTGACGCCCAACGCCGCGCGTGAAACGGCCTTCCGTCGCGGAACACTGGTCCACGCACTACTTCAGTTCCTGCCTGAACGCCCTGCCGATGACCGCACCGATATCGGCTACAACTGGCTTCTGCGTCCGGGTAACGGGCTGGACGAGCCGGAAGCGGCACGGCTTGTCGCCCGCGTGATTGAGGTAATGGAAACGTCGGCCCTCGCTCCCCTCTTCGCCGCTGGCAGCCGTGCGGAGCAGCGGTTAGCGGGTGTGGTCGGGGAAACGGTCATCGTCGGTCAGGTGGACCGGATGATGGTACTGCCTGATCGTGTGCTGGTCTGTGACTTCAAGACCAATCGCCGCCCTCCGTCATCGGTGGAACGTACGCCAGTGCTCTACCTGCGGCAGATGGCAGCTTATCGCGCGCTGCTGAGAGCGCTTTATCCGGGACGGAAGGTTGAGTGCAGCCTCGTGTGGACGGAGCTTCCGGCTGTTACGGTGCTGCCCGACGGATTGCTCGATGAATATGAGATAGCATGATGGATCGCACCTCGATCAGCGCTTCTTTTGCATTGGAATTTGCCGAAACGGATGCTGGTCGATTTTTGTTCAACGCCCTGCAATATCTCGAAATGGCGAATCTTGTCATTGAAACCGATGCGTTTCGACAGCAGCCATCACGCTATAATCGCCCGCTCCTCAATACCTTGGCGACGGGTATCGAATTGGCTCTGAAGTCGTTTCCTGCAATGCAAGGCGAAACCTTGAAGCAAATCCGAGCCACCAGACGGCATAATATCTGGCAAGTATGGCAGGAACTACCTCCAGAAAGCCTATTGAAACAGCTCGTTTTTGAGTCAGTTCGTCATACATACGATATTGCTTTAGATTTTGGGCCCACCAAGAAAGGAAAAAGCGACACGAAGCTTTGGATAGAGTTCGAAAAGCTGCTGAAATGTCTCTCAGACGGCTTTACTTTCGATCCTTTTCCCTACCGTTATCCCGATCATAACCACAGAAAAGTCCCACACGTAGGATGGCTTGCACAAACATTTCTGCGGGCAGTTGATGAATACTATCGGATAATGACAGGAGTTATAAAGCCCGTAACTCTATCTCCCTTACCTCCAACAACCTTGAAAAATTCCTGAAACTGAAAGGACTGGAACATTGTTCTGATCGCAGTCGGGAATATTTTAGTACGTCCTCCGGGACGAAGGGGACTTGACCTCGCGCCCTCTTCTCCCAACTGTTCAGGGACACCCACGTAAGGACTACGCACATGAGCGAAAACACCGTCGCCGTCAGCGACACCACTTTCGAGACCGATGTTCTGAAGGCTTCTGGCCCTGTGCTGGTCGATTTCTGGGCGGAATGGTGCGGTCCATGCAAGATGATCGCTCCGGCGCTGGAAGAGATCGGCGCGGAGTTCAAGGGCAAGGTGACTGTCGCCAAGGTCAACATCGACGACAATCCGGTCACGCCCAACAATTTTGGCGTCCGTGGCATCCCGACACTCATCCTGTTCAAGGATGGCAAGCCGGTTGAAACCAAGGTCGGCGCCATGCCGAAGAGCCAGTTGAAGGCATGGGTTCAGGGCCTGATCTGAATCTGGCCTGAATGAAGCGGGGTCCGAAATTCCGGACCCCGTTTTCCATGTTCCTGTCAGGACATGTGAACCATCCATCCGCAAAATGCGGACAAAAGCAGACGCGGCATAGCGGAAACAAAGTCCGCCCCACCATGGCCGCGCCTCTTACGATAATTTGCGAACGTTCATCCTCTGTGGCCTGCACGCCAACAGATTCGCGATTGATCTAAGTCAATATAGTTCGTTTTCAAATAAATACATCGTGACCACAAACCTCACGAAACGTCTTATTTTTTAGTAATTATATCCAACACACAAGAATTTCTCTTATTCATAAATATTTTGACGCATAACAGACAAGCATTCAGCTCACTTGTCACACAATCCATCACCTCCAAAATCAGGCGCACCATTTTGGTTTCAAGGAGGTTACCATGAATCTGTTGCGCAAAGCCGTTGCAACAACTGCAATCTGCGGCCTGGCACTGATCGCTGGCGTGCCGTCTCTTCATGCCGCAACCGCGTCATCGACCTCGGTTCCGGAAGCGCCGGTTGGCCCCGGCCCCACAGTGGACAACGCATCCGTCGGCAACATCGCTGGCCTGATGTATTACTGCTATGCCCACAATATTGATGACGACACGACAGTGCGTTCATTGGGCCGCTCCCTTGCCAAGCGTGCAGATGTGAAAAGCGATCCGGCTTACGGCGCTGGTGGCGCGGGGCAGTTGATGGTGGGTGCAGGCCAGATGCTTGATCTGAACGCCGCGGATAAGGACATCCGCACCGCAACCTGCGCTCATGCTGCCCAGCGTGGCACCGAGCTGGATGATGGCACCTTCATTCTGCCGCTTCAGGACTGAGATATTTCAGTCAGACTACCTGTGACGCAAGACTGAAAGCTTCTGCTTTCAGTCTGCTGCGACTGTCAGGTTCAGATGTGCATCTTTTGGTTGCATCCATGATCTGAGCCTGTATGCTTTGACATATGACATCTGCCCGCACCCTTTTCGAGTCGAAGACGCGCATCTGCGCCACGACGTCGTGCGGCCTTTCCCAGCTTCTCCTCCTTCGACTTATCCGCCCCTGAGCGAACAGGCCGACCTGTGTCGGTGCGCTTAGGGGATATCGCAAGAAGAGGCGTTTCGTGTCATGAAGGCGCGAAACTGGGACCAAGACACGTCATTCCGAGGCTTTCATGACCTTCGACCATCCTTCCTTCGGCCGCGTCACCGACGACCGCGTTTTCATTTTCGACACAACGCTGCGTGACGGCGAACAATCCCCCGGCTTCTCCATGAATCTGGAAGAAAAGCTGCGCATGGCCGAGGCTCTGGCCGATCTCGGCGTGGACGTGATCGAGGCGGGTTTCCCCGTCGCTTCTAAAGGCGACTTCCAGTCCGTCGCCGAAATCGCCCGCGTCGTGAAAGGCTCGGTCGTCTGTGCTCTGGCTCGCTCCGGCGGCAAGAACGACATTCAGGCGGCAGGCGACGCCATTGCGCACGCCGAGCGCGGTCGTATCCACAACTTCATCTCCACCTCCCCGCTACACATGAAATACAAGCTGCGGATGGAGCCTGAGACGGTTCTGGACATCATCACGACAGGCAATAAGGCCGCCCGCAACCTGACGGCTGACGTCGAATGGTCAGCCGAAGACGGCTCCCGCACCGAACCGGATTTCCTGTGTCGCTGCGTCGAGGCCGCAATCAAGGCCGGTGCGACGACCATCAACATCCCCGACACGGTTGGCTACGCCACGCCGGAAGACATGGAACGCATCTTCTCCATGCTGAAGGAGCGTGTGCCGGGTGCGGATCAGGTCATCTTCTCCGCCCACAATCATAACGATCTGGGTCTGGGCGTAGCCAACACGCTGGCCTCCCTGCGCGGTGGCGCACGCCAGATCGAGTGTACGATCAACGGCATCGGCGAACGTGCGGGCAACGCGGCGCTGGAAGAGATCGTCATGGCGATCCGCACCCGCCACGACCAGTATCCCTACACCAACCGCATCGAAACGACGAAGCTGCTGAAACTGTCGAAGATACTGTCCACGACAACGGGCTTCGACGTACAGCCCAACAAGGCCATCGTCGGCCGCAATGCGTTCGCCCATGAAAGCGGTATCCATCAGGATGGTGTGCTGAAGAACGCCGCGACCTACGAGATCATGACGCCAGAAAGCGTCGGCTGGTCGAAGTCATCGTTGGTGCTCGGCAAACACTCGGGCCGCGCAGCCTTCCGCGATAAGCTGGCTGCGCTGGGTTATACGCTGAACGACATCAAGCTGAACGAAGCATTCCAGCGCTTCAAGGATCTGGCTGACCGCAAGAAGGTCGTTTACGACGAGGACATCATCGCCCTGGTCGACGACGAAGTGCGTGATCATGCCCGCATTCGTTTTCTGTCGCTGGATGTGGTGGCAGGTTCACGTCGCGCTGCCGAAGCGACGCTCGATCTGGAGATCGATGGCGAGGCAGTCGAGACAACCGCCACAGGCAATGGTCCTGTAGATGCTGCGTTCAACGCCATTCGCAGCGCTTTTCCTCATGACGCCCGACTGGCCCTGTTCTCGGTCGGCGCCGTGACGGAAGGAACGGATGCTCAGGCCCGCACGACTGTGCGTCTGGAAGAAGACGGCAAGATGGTTGATGGGCAGGGCGCCGATGCGGATACCGTTGTGTCTGCGGTCCGCTCTTACATCCATGCCCTGAACAAACTGCTGGTCAAGCGCACTCGGAGTGAACCGGAAGCACTGACGACGCACTGATCCACAGAGGATAAGGGGCTTCGGCCCTTGTTACTGGATGGTCTTGTGCAACGAGGTCATTTTTTGCGGAGCTGCAAAGGAAGCAGCCTTTGCAGCGTCTTCGCCGGAATCCACTACCACAAGCGCCTCGCCTGCAATGGGAGATGGCTGGCGGTCTTTTCTCAAGAGAGCCTTGAAGCGATCATCATAACTGGCTGCCTGTTCGTATTCGACGTCCAGCAAGCCATGCCTGTCCATAAAGACATTGAATTCCGCGGGAATCCGCACACATCCTTCAGAAGCAGGATGCCCTAGCCGGCTTTCCAGAAAATCTGGATCCGTGGCATGCATTTCCAACCGAATGTCGCCGGTTTCGCCGTTGGAAAGCCACCCTTTCGTGGCGTTATGCCACCCGAAATCCCAGACACGCATTCCTTTGGCCCCGATCCCCCGGATGCCATTTTCGTTTTTCGTGCCTTCCGCCCGGTATCCCACTCGATCGGAGGAGTTCAGAAAAACACCAGTGGGGGTGACGTAATAATATTTGCGGCCGGTGGTGCCCGTTGAGACCTTCACACTGCCGATGACTTGCCAGTCGGAAGAGTCCGGTAACGCCAGGACAAGCGCCAAGCGCTGCACCTTGGGGTTTCGATCCACAACAGTCAGAAGCTGCGCACGCGTAATGCGAAAATCCGACTGCGCCACCATCTCCTGCGCTAGTTTAATCCAATGTTTTTTCTGTGCCGTTGTCAGGGGCTGCACAGACCTGACTTCCTTATGCAAGGCCGCAGTCAGACGCGCGGCTTCAGCCATCGCTTCTGCATCGTTCACGGAAGGAAGAGGTGGAATGATAACAGGGGGCGCTTCTCCATCAGTGGGTTCTGTAGATGCAGGAAGTTCTGGCACCTCACTAAGCGCCGCTTCGCACACTTCAGGCATCATGGAAAAAGAGACGAACGCCCCCATGATGGTGAGTGCTGTCGTCCAGCTTCTCATTAACCTACTCCATCAACCTCTCATGGGATAAGCCTCATAAGAGATTTTCTTATCAAAATATATAACTCAATTCGACAAACCATTAATTTGGAAAGATAAAATT
>NZ_JBDNXK010000026.1:0-1473 GCF_047721705.1 Acetobacter sp.
CACTAAAACAAAGCGTTTAATTCAATTATGTTGAAAGTTTGCAACAGTCGAGAACCATAAACGTTGCAGCGCAGAAATTATTGAGCCAGCCCATTTACAAAAAACGGGCCGCTTTATGACAATCTCTAGACAAACGTTTTCGGTGGCTGGACCAAGGAAACACCGCCTTGCTATCCCTCGCCCCGTTACGAAACGGATGAACCTGAACGCGGGTTATAAAACGTAATTTAGTGGACCTGCTGACTGCCGGGCGCGATAGGGATCATCATGACCAACACCTTCGAAGCAATGCTGATCGGAACGGGATCAGCATGAACGAGATCGTTGTTATCGCGCTAAAGCGCCCTTATACGTTCGTCGTCCTGTCGATACTCATTCTTGTCTATGGCATTCGTGCCATCGTTATGACGCCGACAGACGTCTTTCCCAGCATTCGCATTCCCGTGGTGGCCATTGCGTGGACCTATACCGGCCTGATGCCGGAAGATATGTCCGGGCGCGTCATCTATTATTACGAACGCGCACTGACAGCGACCGTCAACAATATCGAACATATCGAGAGCCAGTCCTATTACGGACGCGGCATCGTCAAGGTGTTCTTCCAGCCCGGCACCGATCCTGCCGCTGCGCAGACGCAGATTACCGCCGTCTCCCAGACAGTCATCAAACAGATGCCCACCGGCTCAACGCCGCCGCTTGTGCTGAGTTACAACGCCTCGTCCGTGCCGGTGCTGACCCTGCAGGTCTCGTCCACGCACATGACCGCGTCGGCGATTTACGACATGGCTTCCAACCTGGTGAGGCCTGCCCTCGTTTCGGTGCCCGGAACCGCCATTCCAAACCCCTATGGTGGTCAACCCGGCAATATCATGGTGGATCTCGATCCCACCAAACTTCAGGCGCACAAGCTCTCGCCAGCCGATGTTTCCGCCGCGCTGTCCAAACAGAACATTGTCCTGCCCGCCGGTGACCAGAAGATCGGCAGTATCGACTGGATGGTGCAAACCAACGCCGCGCCGCGTGATATCGACACCTTCAATGCCCTCCCCATCAAACAGGTGGGGAATTCCGTCGTCTATCTGCGTGATGTGGCATGGGTGCATCCCGGGGGGCCTCCACAAACCAACCTTGTGCTGGTGAAGGGGCAGCAGGGCGTTCTCATTGTCATCATGAAAAGTGGTGACGCTTCGACGCTGGACGTTGTGGCTGGTGTGAAGAAAGTCCTTCCCGGCATCGTGAAAACGCTACCGCCGGGCGTGGACGTCAAAATCATCAGTGACGCCTCGACCTTCGTGAAGGAATCTGTCCGCGACGTTGTGCAGGAAATGGGCACTGCCGCCTGCCTTACCGGGCTGGTCGTGCTTCTGTTCCTTGGCTCATGGCGCTCAACCGTCATTATCGCGACTTCGATCCCGCTGGCGATGCTTTGCGCCATCATCGGCCTGCGATGGATGGGTGAAACCATCAACGTCA
>NZ_JBDNXK010000026.1:1483-16305 GCF_047721705.1 Acetobacter sp.
TGCTCTCGCGGTGGGTATTCTGGTCGATGACGCCACCGTCATGATCGAGAACATCGACACACATCTCGGTCATGGCAAAGATCTGGAAACGTCCATCATTGATGCGGCAAACCAGATTGTCATCCCGACTTTTGTCTCCACACTCTGTATCTGTATCGTCTGGATGCCTCTCTTCCAGCTCAGTGGTGTGGCGGGCTGGCTGTTCATGCCGCTGGCGGAAGCCATCATCTTCGCGATGCTGGCCTCCTTCATTCTTTCCCGAACGCTCGTTCCCACAATGGCGAAATATATGCTCGCCGCGCAGGTTGCCGCCGGTCATGGTGGCGAGCCGAAAACAGTGTTCGGCAGGTTCCAGCGCGGCTTCGAGCATCGCTTTGAGCAATTCCGCGGCGGTTATAAAGAGCTTCTGTCTGCTCTTCTGGCCATTCGCGCGCGGTTCATCGGCGGCTTTCTGGTCGCGGCTCTGGCTTCACTCGGACTGCTGTTCTTTGTCGGACAGGACTTCTTCCCCGAGATCAAATCCAACACACTTGCGATGCACATGCGCACACCGCTCGGCACCCGTATTGAGGAAGCCGGCAAGATTTCCCAGCTTGTGAATGCTGAGATCGAGCGCCTGCTGCCGGGACAGGTGGACTCTATCGTCGATAACTGCGGCCTGCCCTTCAGCCCGCTCAATCAGGCTTATATTCCCACCCCCACGGTGGGAACGCAGGACTGCGACCTGACCATCAGTCTGAACGACCCCGAATCACCGGTATCAGAATTTCGGCAGATTCTTCGAAAGGGCCTCAACCGCACCTTCCCCGGCACGCAGTTTACTTTCCAGCCTGCTGACCTAACGGCCAAGATTCTGAATTTCGGCTCTCCCGCACCAATTGATGTTCAGATTGTCGGGCGCAATCTGCGAGACAATTTCGCATTTTCCAACCGTCTTGCTGCCCGCCTGCGGCATGTTCCGGGAATTGTCGACGTGTCGGTGCAGGAGCCCATGACCACGCCGACCCTGCTGGTGAATGGGCAGCGCAGTTTCGCGCTTGGAACCGGCATTACGGAAGCGGATGTAGCCAACAACATGCTGGTTTCACTTTCCGGCAGTTCTCAGGTCGGGCAGGTTTACTGGCTTGATCCGGCTACGGGCGTTTCGCATCTTATCGACATTCAGACGCCTTCCAATTTCCTTCAGACACTCAACGATCTTGAGATCACGCCTGTCGACAAGGGCGACGGCAATCCATCGAGCAAGCCGCCGCAGCTGCTGGGCGCCCTGAGCAAGATTGAGGAAACGGGCACACCGGGTGAAATCGCGCATTACAACATCATGCCGGTGTTCGACATTTACGCCTCGAACGAGGGGCTGGATCTTGGGCGCGTAGCGGCTCAGGTCAATCGGATCATCGAACAGGAGCGCGAGCGCCTCCCTCATGGTTCTTCGATGAACATGATCGGACAGGGGCTGACGATGAACAAAGCCTATATCCAGCTGATTGGCGGCCTCGCCATGTCGGTTCTGCTTGTCTATCTGCTGATCGTGGTGAACTTCCAGTCGTGGCTTGATCCCTTCATCATCATCACCGCTCTGCCGGGAGCGCTTGGTGGCATCGCCTGGTCGCTGTTCCTGACTCACACGGCCCTTTCGGTTCCTGCCCTGACCGGAGCCATCATGTGCATGGGCACAGCAACCGCGAACTCCATCCTTGTGGTTTCCTTCGCCCGGGATGAACTCGCGCGGCATGGTGATGCTGTCCGGGCGGCGCTGGACGCAGGTTTCGAGCGTATTCGTCCCGTGCTCATGACCGCATCCGCGATGATTGTGGGCATGTTGCCTATGTCGATGAGCAACTCCCAGAATGCGCCGCTTGGACGGGCCGTGGTCGGTGGCCTTCTGGTGGCCACGCTCGCCACCCTCATCTTTGTGCCGTGCGTATTTGCCGCCATTCATTCACGACGCCACCGCAAGCAGGAAGGAGAAACAGCATGAGCGCCCAGCCATCAAAGGGACGCTTCCTGCTTGTGATTGTCGCGATCGTGGCCATCGTTCTTGCGGGCTGGGGTATTATCGAGCGCAATAGTCACTACGAAAAGCTCGCGAAAGAGACGACTGAGTCCGCTACCCAGCAAGTACAGCTCATTTCTCCGGAAGCCGGTCCTGCCCGCCGGACACTGGATCTGCCTGCTAATATCTCAGCCTGGTATCTCGCGCCGATCTACGCGCAGGTCTCTGGCTATGTGAAAATGTGGTACAAGGATATCGGCGCGCAGGTGAAAGCAGGCGATCTGCTGGCCGAGATCGACACACCGGGTCTGGACGCGCAGTACGCTGCCGCGAAAGCCAATCTGGACGTGGCTGTTGCCCGTTACAAACTGGCCCAGATCACGGCGAAGCGCTGGAAGGCACTTCAGGGAACACAGGCGGTTTCACAGCAGGAAGTCGACGTGCAGGCGGCCAATGCGGAAGCGGAAAAGGCGCAGGTTGAGGCGGCCCGCCACGAGATGGAACGCTTTCAGGCTCTCGAAGGCTTCAAGCGAATCGTGGCGCCGTTTGATGGCGTGGTCACCGCCCGTCTCGCCGATGTCGGTGACTATGTGAATGCCGGACGAGGCGATGTGGGGGCACGCGGCAACGCTACCGAACTGTTCAGCGTGGCTGATGTACACGCCATGCGCGTCTTCGTGTCGGTGCCGCAGGATTACGCGGATATTGTTACCCCATCCCTCACCGCTACACTGTCCGTTCCGCAGTTTCCGGGGCGGACTTTCGTCGCCCGTTATCTGACCACGGCAGCTGCCTTCAACGCCAACACGCGCACCGTCACCACGGAGCTGATGGTGGATAATCCCGCCGGTGAACTGTGGCCTGATTCCTATGCGACCGCCCATTTCGAAGCGCCGGGCGACCCACGCATTCTCATTCTCCCGCAGAGCGCGTTGATCTTCCGGGCGGAAGGCATGCAGGTGGCGATGGTTGACCCGAGCAATCACGTGCATCTTGTCTCCATCAAGGTCGGCACGGATCTCGGAAGCAGTGTGCAGGTTCTCAGTGGACTGAAGGCGACGGATAAGGTCATCAACAACCCATCGGCGGGTCTGCTTGATGGTGACAAGGTGAAAGTGGTTCCCGGAACACGCGGTTACAACCTGCCGTCCAACCCCGCGACCGCGACCGCGCACCACGACGCGGACGACCATAGTCAGGATGACACGCGGGCCATGCCGGAAGACAATACGCCGTCTCCGGAAGCTGGTGGTCGCCCATGAGGAAGCGGCTTTTCCGGCGATTTCTTGCTTCCATTCTGGCCTGTTCCACTCTTTCGGGATGTGATCTGGCCCCCCGTTACGAGCCGACGAAGCTGACTTTTCCCGACCATTGGAAAGGTCAGGGTGTCATGCAGTACGGTCAGCCGAATGAGACCGCCGTCAGATCCGACTGGTGGAAAGCATTTGGCGACCCAGAACTGAACACACTGGAAGACCGTCTGCTACAGGCCAACCCCGACTTGCAGGCCGCAGCCGAATCCTTCACCCAGTCCCGGGATGTGGCGGCACAGGTGGCTTCGCACCTTTATCCCCAGCTTAACGGCGCTGCGAGCGGCAACAAATACAAAGGTTCCCGCCATCGTCTGTGGCGTGGTGCTGGTGCGACAGGGCCGATGTACATGTCATCGGAGCAGTATCAAGCGGCTGCAACATGGGAACCTGACTTCTGGAATTCCCTTCGCAACAAAACACTGATGGCCAAGCAGGCGGCCCAGCAGGAAGCGGCCAATTATGCGCTGGCGCGCCTCAGCCTCGAAGCTGAACTGGCGTGGGACTATATGGCGCTGCGTGGACTGGATGCTCAGGACGCAGTCTACCGGGATTCCGTGAAATACTATGAACTTGCCGTCCAGATCACGCAGATGCGTCTGGCGGGCGCCATCGCGGCTGGTCTGGACGTATCGCGTGCGCAGGCCCAGCTTGAGGCGACAAAAGCGGAAGAAACGGACATCCTCGCCCAGCGTGACGTCATGGAACACGCCATCGCCGCGCTGGTGAACACGACTCCCTCTTCATTCCACATCGCACGGCGGGATACGATCGGTGTCGCGGACGTGACACCGGCTGCGGAACTGCCTTCCACCCTCTTGGAACGGCGTCCGGACATTGCTGCTTCCGAGCGGGAAATGGCGCAGGCGAACCGGGCGATTGGCGTCTCCCGCGCGGCGTTCTATCCGCATGTGACATTCAACGCCATGACCGGGTTCATGGATAACGGCTTCGATCTCGCCTCGCTTTACAACGCGATGTACCAATATGGCGTGCAGGCCGTTCTGCCTCTTTTTCAGGGCGGCATCAGACGCGCCGAACTCCAGCGGACCTGGTCGCAGTATCGTCAGTCGGAAGACCGTTATCGTTCGACCGTTCTTTCCGCGTTTCAGGAAGTGGAAGACGGTCTCACCAACATGAACCGGCTGCGCACGGAAACGACACAGCAGTCGCAGGCTGTGGATGCTGCACTTCGGACCCAGAAAATGACCATGCAGCTTTATACAGGCGGTCTGACCAATTACCTTGATGTCGTGGTGGCGCAGCAGGCGGCGCTTGTCGCCCGCACACGCCTTGCACAGGTTGAAGCGCGACAGAAACAGTCCGTGGTGGAACTGATCCGCGCCCTTGGCGGCGGCTGGACCAATGCCGATCTGCCTTCGACCAAGGAAATCCGGCCTTTCCGTCCGTTGCAGTATGAAGGTCTGCACACACCGAAGCCAGCAGGCGGCATTCCCACCTCAACTTCGACCGACAGCGCAGATCTGACGAGAACGCCATAGCGCTCATACGGGCGGCATGGCATCTCTTCTTGTGGTTGACGTATCTGCTGGCACCATCATTAAGACAATTGGTGTCCGCTGCTGTCAGAGTTTGCGTGCCCTTCGCGCATTCTGATGCATATTTAAAAAGTTCTCGCCAATGCTGCGTATCCTGTTCTGCTGTCTTTCTTTCTTCTCTCTAGTGGTGGTATCAGCCTCTCCACTTTTGGCAGCTTCCATCGCTCCTGTTTCAAATCGGCAAATCACGTTGCCCGGACATAGCGTTCCTTTTGAAGAACAGATTTTCCGTCTTCCCACTTCTGACGGCACGCTTCTCGAAACGACCCTTCTTCTTCCGCATGCCACCGGCCCCTTTCCTCTTGCCATTATCGTTGATGGCGCGAATGCAATTTCTGCCAAAAATCATGGTGCAAGAGCGAGTTATACCTATCTGGCTGGCTATTTCCTCTCCCGTGGATATGCCGTTTTCGTGCCCATGCCGCGGGGGTTTGCAGGATCGGAAGGGGCACTGATTTCGGATGGATGCGAACTGGCGGCGACAGGCGAACGGAATGCAGACGATATTCGCACTGTTTCCGAAGCCATAACGACTCTTCCCAATATTGATGCCAACCGCGTTGTAACGGCTGGCATCAGTTTCGGCGGCTGGGTTCAGATGGCAATGGCGACCAAACCCATTCCCAACACCAAGGCGCAGCTTCTCTTCTTCCCTGTCATACATGTTTCCAGCTGCCATAATGATTACGACAGGCTGATTGCTGGAGCAGCAGAACTGGGCACGCGATCAAAGCTCCCTACCCTCTGGGTGCAGGGAGAAAATGACAGTCTGGTTCCCACCGAGGTCTGGAAGAAAATGTTTGCGGCTTACCGCTCCGGTAATCCCAATGCATCGCTTGTTGACGTGCCGCCCTTTCAGACGGACTCACATGCGATGCTCAATGATCCGGACGGACTTAAACCGTGGATCACGCAAGCTGACGCACTTCTCTCTCACGTCGGCCTGCCTTCAAAGCCGGTTTTTTCCGATTACCTGCCATACATCGCGCCTGAGAGTTCCGGTTACGCCACGCTGGATGATTTCAGCAGACTTCCCCAGCAAACCGACATGATGAGAATGGGCTATCGGTTGTTTCTCACCAAGCATCAGCCCCGGGCCTTTATTGTCGGTGCTGATGCACAGGTTGTGGGGACAAACAGGCTGGACCCGATTGGCGAGGCCCTTGGTGCCTGCCGCGCCGTCACCACCAACTGCCGCCTCTATGCTTATAATAACCGGGTCGTCTGGCAGGCTAAAGACAATGTCGGCGCATCCTCCACACAGCAGACGATTACGCTGCCTTCGGGCAAAGTTGTGTCCATATTCTACACTACCCTGACACTCGACTGTAAGCCCCGGATTGTCCCCGCTCTCCATCTGGAAACCCCACCCGCTCACGGTGTTCTGGCTCTCGGCACATCCGTAACGGGGTATGCGCACCATACACAGGGGCCTCTGACCAAATGTAATTCCACGCGTGTGACGGGGTCCCTTCTGCAATACCGTTCAAACCCCGGTTTTCACGGGACAGACAAGGTTGTCATCACCAAGCAGATCAGCTCGGACCCGAAAGATCCTCCTGAGAAACTTGGATATACGTTTGTCGTGCAGTGAGCGGCATTATTTCACACATATAAATTGTGTATAATGTAAAAAACGCTGCCTATTGATGATTTCAGATTTCCGCCTTATGGTGAATTGGAAATAACAACGAAGCATTTTCGTTGTTTAACCTTCTCATCGTTCGGGTGGCGCATGAAACCGGCTTCTGTTCTTTTTCTGTCCGGAATGACGATTACAGGTAGCGCTGACGCCTGCGCTACCTCTGTAGCCGAAGGGAGGAGGTCATCCGATCTCCCGTCGCAAGATGGCTGACGCAGTGCTGTCCAGCCGTCGGCTGTTCGCATTCCCCCGATACCAGCGCGACCCACTACCCGGCTTTCGGCTGGCCCTGATCTCGACCCTGTTATGGATCGGCCTGATCGTTGTGCTGCCTCTGACGGCACTCGTCCTGCGTCCATGGCAGGAAGGGCTCGGCGCCATGACGGCGGCGCTCCATGACGGCCGGATGTTCGCGGCCTTGCGCGTCAGCTTCTCCACGGCGTTCGTCGCGGCCCTGCTGAATGTGCCGATCGGTCTGCTGCTGACATGGACACTCGTGCGGATGGAACTGCCGGGACGTCGCATTATCGATGCGCTGATTGACCTTCCCTTCGCCATTCCCACAGCCGTGACCGGCATCACGCTCGCGACGCTGTATGGACCGCAGGGATGGCTCGGCAAACCACTGGCCAGTCTGGGGATCAATATCGCCTACTCGACGGTTGGCATCATCGTTGCACTCGTGTTCGTCGGATTGCCGTTCGTTGTTCGCAGCGTCGAACCCGTGCTGCGTGATCTGCCACCGGAACTGGAAGAAGCGGCTGGTCTGTTGGGCGCAACCGCGTGGCAGACCGTTATGCGTGTGATCCTCCCTACCCTGCTGCCTGCAACCGTCAGCGGCTTTGGCCTCGCCTTCGCCCGGGGGATCGGGGAATACGGCTCGGTCATCTTCATTGCAGGCAACCAGCCGTTCCGGACTGAAATCGCACCGCTTCTCGTGGTCGTGCGGCTTCAGGAGTTCGATTATGCCGGAGCGACATCCATCGCTTTCGTGCTGCTGGCTGCCTCTCTGCTGTGCCTTGCGGGCGTAGCGTGGCTACGCCGTCGGGTTGCCCGGGGTCTCGTGGTGGGAGCTGAATGATGAAAAGCGCAAACCGCTGGGCACTGACAGTCGTTACCTGGCTGATCGTGATCGTCGTGCTGGTCCTGCCGCCCGTTCTCGTGGTGTCAGAAGCCCTGCGTGATGGACTTCCCACCGCCCTGCAAACACTGGCTGACCCGGATGCACTATCCGCCATTGAACTGACCATCGAAATGACGGTTCTGTCAGTGCTCATCAACACGGTCTTCGGCGTTCTGGCAGCGTGGGTTCTGTCGAAATACAGCTTCCCGTTCAAGAAACTGCTGGTGGCGCTGATCGAGATTCCCATCAGCGTGTCGCCCGTGGTGGCTGGCCTGATCTGGCTGCTGCTGTTCGGAACACAGGGATGGTGGGGCGCAGCGCTGGAGCAGTATAATATCCATATCGCCTTTGCCGCGCCGGGTATCCTGCTCGCCACACTGTTCGTCACCTTCCCCTATGTCGCGCGGACCGTGCTGCCCCTGATGGAACAACAGGGCCGCGACGCCGAAGATGCCGCCATGCTGCTCGGCGCTTCTTTCTGGCAGATCCTGTGGAAGGTCACCCTTCCGGATGTGCGCTGGGCATTGCTTTCGGGCGTGCTGCTGACAACGGCCCGCGCCATGGGTGAATTCGGCGCAGTTTCAGTGGTCTCCGGTCATATTCCCGGCATGACGGAAACAATGCCATTGCACATCGAAACTCTCTATAATGGCTACCAGTCGGTAGCAGCGTTCACGATGGCCGCGCTTCTCGCCCTGATGGCCATGGCGACTGTAGGATTCAAGGCCATGTTCGAGCAGCGGGCGCGGCGCCTCGACCGAGGGAACTGAAACATGAGCGTACACACCGAAAACCTCATCCGCCGCGCACCGGGCAATCCGGACCGGCTGCTGCTCGACCATATTACGGTCGATATTCCGGACGGTGCTTTCGTGGCTCTTGTCGGCCCTTCAGGCGCGGGAAAGACGACGCTCCTGCGCGCCATAGCGGGTCTGGACCCGTTCGATTCCGGAAAGCTCGTTCTGGATGGGCGCAACACGAGCGAACTTTCGGCGCGTGAGCGCAATGTAGGCTTCGTGTTCCAAAATTATGCGCTATTCCGGCACATGACGGTGGCGAAGAACATCTCGTTCGGTCTGGATGTGCTGCCACGCAGTCAGCGTCCAAGCAAAAGCGAGATTGACCGGCGCGTGGAAGAACTGCTCGATCTCATCCAGTTGCCTGATCTGGGTGGAACCTACCCGCAACGCCTCTCGGGCGGCCAACGCCAGCGTGTTGCTCTGGCGCGCGCCCTTGCCACAAATCCACGTCACCTGCTGCTCGACGAGCCCTTCGGCGCGCTTGATCCGGTCGTACGCCGTACCGTGCGTCAGTGGTTGCGCTCGCTGCATGACCGACTTGGCCTGACGACCATTCTTGTCACGCACGATCAGGAAGAAGCTCTGGATGTGGCTGACCGACTGGTGGTGATGCAGGATGGACGTATTGTTCAGGATGCTGGAGCAGAGACGCTTGAAGCCCGACCGGCCACACCTTTTGTGATGGAATTTCTGGGCGAGACGCTTTCCTTCCCCGGCACTGTAACCGGTGGGCTGTTTCGACCGGAACAGGCGCATGTGGCCCCCTTTACACTCTCAGGTATTGCCGATGGACCAGCCAAAGTTTTGATCCGGCCCCATGAAGTGCATCTGACACCTGACAGCGCAGGAGCAGCGGTCCAACGGGCTGGATCGCGGTATGGGCTGACCCGTCTCCTGATCGATCTGGAAGGACAGACAGTGGAAGTGCTGGCGCCTGCTCACGGCGATAATTTCTCAGGCGGCGCAAAGCTGCATATCGCCGCGGGACGTCTTTTCCGGAATGACAGGCTGCTGGAAACCGCAAATACGGAACAGATTGCCGCTGAATGACAATTCACAACATGTCTATGTGATTTACCGCTTTCCGGTTGTCATTACAGACGCAAACGCTTAGTTCTTTAGCCCCGGCCCAGCCGGAAAGCCTTCTCAGAGGATCGATTTCGACGTGGTGGATATCAGAAGCAACAGACGCGATGAGGATGGACAGAGCGTCATTACCGCAAACCGGCTGCTGGACGGTGTTGTGGTGTGGCGCGCCAGCGATGGCTCATGGAAGGAACAGATTCCGGACGCAGCGGTTGTGCCGAACACAGACGTTGAAAGCCTGCTGTCTTCCCTGAAGGGCAAGGCACAGGAACTGGGTCTGGTGGGCATCTATGGCGTACAGGTACGCGATGGCTCTGATGGCAAGATCGTACCTGTCACGTCCCGCGAACGTATCCGGGCCTTTGGTCCGTCCGTTCACCCCGAATTTTCACCGCTCTGAAAGGGGTGCAGCATGTCAACTGAAACCATGACACGCGCTGAAGCGGCACCTGCAACACTTCCCGTCGGTCGCTATGGCTATGATGCGGTAGACCGCGCTTTTCTGCGTGAACGTATCGAGCAGTTCCGTGATCAGGTGAACCGTCGCATCTCCGGTGAACTGAGCGAGGAAGAGTTCAAGCCGCTCCGCCTGATGAACGGCCTGTATCTCCAGCTTCACGCTTATATGCTGCGCGTCGCCGTTCCTTATGGCACGCTGGATTCACGGCAGGTCCATGCGCTTGCCCGTATCGCGCGCGAGTTCGACAAGGGCTATGGCCATTTCACGACGCGCCAGAACATCCAGTTCAACTGGATCAAGCTGGAAGACACTGTCGCAGCGCTGGAAGTGCTGGCTGAAGCCGAAATGCACGCCATTCAGACAAGCGGCAACTGCATCCGCAACACGACTTCCGACGAATTTGCAGGTGCTGCGAAAGACGAACTGCTTGACCCCCGCGTCCACGCGGAGATCCTGCGTCAGTGGTCAACCCTGCACCCTGAATTCACGTTTCTCCCGCGCAAATTCAAGATCGCCATTTCTGGCAGCACGCATGATCGGGTGGTGGCGCGTTTCCACGATATTGGCCTGATCGCCCGCCCGGGACCGCATGGTCGTCCCGTTTTTGAGGTTTTCGTCGGTGGCGGGCTTGGTCGCACGCCGGTTGTGGGTGTCAGCCTGCGCGACGATCTCCCGGAAGAGGATCTCGTCGCCTATCTGGAAGCGATCCTGCGCGTCTACAACGAGTTCGGACGACGCGATAACATCTATAAGGCGCGTATCAAAATTCTGGTGCAGGCGCTTGGACCGGACGAATTCCGTCGTCGCGTCAACGATGAATTCGCCAGCATGGACCGTGCGCGTTACCGGCTGGAGCCGACCATTGTCGCGGCGATCCGCGCACGCTTCGGTGCACCGGACTTTGCGCCGGAAGGCAACGCGGCCACCATTCTCGCGGAAGATCGCCGTCGTGATGCGGCGTTTGACGCGTGGGTGCGGACCAACACGCATGAGCACAAGGCACCCGGCTATATCTCGGTGGTTGTCTCGCTGAAACCCGAAGGTGGCATACCGGGAGACGCAACAGCGGATCAGCTTGATCTGCTGGCTGATCTGGCCGAGGAATTCAGCTTCGGCGAACTGCGCGTGACGCATCTTCAGAACGTGGTGCTGGGCCATGTCCGGCAGGATCAGCTTCACACGGTCTGGCAGCGTCTTTCGGAAGCCGGTCTCGGCACACCGAACGTGAACTTCATCACGGATATCGTGGCCTGCCCCGGTCTGGATTACTGCGCCCTCGCCAACGCACGTTCGATCCCCATCGCACAGAAGATCAGCGAACGCTTCGCCAATCTCGAACTCCAGCGGGAAATCGGCGAACTACGCATCAATATCTCGGGCTGCATCAATGCCTGCGGCCATCATCACGCGGCCCACCTCGGTATTCTCGGTGTGGACAAGCGCGGCGAGGAAGCCTTCCAGATCACTCTGGGCGGCTCGGGCGAAGAAGATGCCTCGATAGGTCAGATCCTCGGCCCGGCCATGAGCGAAGATGATACGGTCGATGCCGTTGCACGCCTGATCGACCTTTATCTCGCCCGTCGGGAGAAGGGCGAACGCTTCCTCGATACCTATCGCCGCCTTGGCACCGCAGCCTTCAAGGATGTTGTTTATGCCCCTGCTTGAGAATGGACGTCCAGTCGAGGACACGTGGCGTTACGCTGTCGAAGGTGAAGCGCTCGGCGCGGGTGATGTGATTGTTCCGCTTGACCGGCTGAGCGAAGGCTTGGGACGTTCGGAAGGAAAGCTTGGTGTCTCGCTGCCCAACAGTGAGCCGGTTGCCGTTCTGAAAGAGTCCCTTCCGAAACTGTCTGTTGTGGTCGTCAATTTCCCTATCTTTCGTGACGGACGCGCTTTCACGCAGGCACGTGCGCTACGTGAGCACCTGCATTTCAAAGGTGAAATCCGTGCAGCCGGACACATCCTGCCGGACCAGTATGAGTTTCTGATCCGCTGTGGCGTGAATACGGTGGAAATCTCCGGCAATGCCGATCTCGCACCTTGGGAAAAGGCGCAAAGTCAGTTCAAGGTCGCGATGCAACCTTCGCCGGTTCTGGATGAGGCGCCCACAGGCTTCGGCCTCCGGCGGTTTCTGACCACGCCCTGATTTCAGATGAGATGAAACGGCATCTTCCGCTGTTTCATCTCACATGAACGACACCGGATCGACATCCACATCGACACGCACACTACTGGTCAATGTCACCTGCGCCAGCCAGTGACGCAGGATCGGTTGAACAGCGATATTCCGTTGGGTGCGCAGCAGAAGCCTCCGACGATGCCGCCCGCGTAAGATGGCCAGCGGAGCGGGCACAGGGCCAAGCACATCAATACCATTGCCGTGAGGTGCGGCGAGCCCCAGTTGACGGGCTGCTTTGTCGGCGGCATCGGCGTTTTCGGAACTGATGATGAGGGCCGCCAGACGACCGAATGGGGGCCAGAAACCGGGCCGTCTCTGCTCGGCCTCCTCCGCCATGAAAGCCGCAAAATCGCCGGATACAAGCGCCTGCATGACGGGGTGTTCCGGCATGAAGCTCTGCAACAGTACCTCGCCGGGCGCTTCTGCACGGCCCGCACGACCCGCGACCTGATGCAGAAGCTGCATTGTCCGCTCACCTGCCCGGAGATCGGCCCCTCCTAGCCCAAGATCGGCATCCACAACACCCACCAGCGTCAGATGAGGAAAATGCCAGCCCTTGGCGACAATCTGTGTGCCGATAATCAGATCCACTTCCCGTCGGGAAATCTTGCCGACGGCTTCCGCCGTGGCGGTCGGTCCGCTGATCGTGTCACTGGCCATGACCATGATACGCGCATCGGGAAATTCGCTGCGGGCTTCTTCAGTAATCCGTTCTATACCCGGTCCGATGGCCGTGAGGCTGTCCTCTGCGCCACAGGTCGGGCAAGCGGGAGGCACAGGCTCGGTATGTTCGCAATAATGACAGGCCAGAACACGTTTTTTCCGATGTTCCACCAGCCATGACGTGCAATGCGGACACTCCATCCGATGCCCGCAGGCGCGACAGAGCGTAAGGGGGGCATAACCTCGGCGATTGAGAAACAGCATCGCCTGTTCGCCACGCTCCAACCGCGTCTTCATGGCTTCCAGCAGCACTGGAGAGAGAAACAGTCCACGTGGCGGCGGATTTTCGCGCATGTCGATGGTGTGGGTGTCCGGCATGGCCGCACCCCCATGTCGCGCTCGCAGAACGAGATGTCGGTAGCGTCCCGACTCGACATTGTTCAGTGTTTCAAGGCTGGGTGTCGCGGAAGCCAGTACCACTGGCGCACCCGTCAGCCGCGCCCGCAGAACCGCCATATCCCGGGCGTTATAGGTGACGCCCTCTTCCTGCTTGAAAACAGCCTCATGCTCTTCATCAACAATGATCAGCCCGAGATCATCGAACGGCAGAAAGAGCGCAGAGCGGGCACCCACCACCACTTTTGCTGTGCCGTTCTCACAGGAGGCCCATGTGAGCCGTCTGGCTTTCTGACCGATTTCGGAATGCCAGACCGCAGGACGCACGCCAAACCGCTTCGCAAACCGTTCCATCCATTGAGATGAAAGAGCGATTTCGGGCAAGAGTACCAGCGTCTGCCGCCCCTGAGCGAGACATTCAGCCACGGCTTCCAGATAGATTTCCGTCTTGCCCGAGCCGGTCACGCCCTCCAGCAGCGTCGCAGAAAAGATCCGTTCCGCCACACGGGCGCGTAGCTCGCTTGCCGCAAGAGCCTGATCGCCTTCCAGCATTGGCGGATTATGAAGCGGATCAGGTTCGGGAAAAGGCGCGGCGGCTGCCATCAACACGCTGCGCAACACACCGGCATCCGCCAGCCCCCGCACCACCGACACACCGACACCCGCCTTCTGGGCAAGTTCGGCTGTTGTCATAGGCTCCGCATCGAGAGGAAGGGCGTGCAGCACGGCAGTGCGCGCTGGTGTCATGCGGAGAGAAGAAGGTGGCTCGCCTGCCCTCACCCATCCGGCTGTCGGGGCCGTCTGTTCGCCACGCAAATGGGGCCGGAGCGCCATGGCCAGCACCATCCCGGGCGGTGCCAGTGTATAGGCCGCGACCCAGTCGATGAACTGACGCAGGGCGGCAGGCATCGGTGGCAGATCGAGCCGCTCTTTCAGCGGGCGCAGCCGTGCATCCGCCACGTCCGGTGGTGGGGGTGGTGTCAGATCCGCTGGGAGTTCGGTCGGTTCCCAGACCACGCCAGTTTCCCGGCGTCCCCCCAACGGCACCACCACGATATCTCCCGGCGCAAGCGAGTCGCCCAAAGCGGGGGGCACGGCATAATCAAGGGGATAAGGGAACGGCAACGGGAGCAGAACAGACACGCGCTTTCGCGAAGGGGGAGGTTCCAGTAGGCTGCTCTGCACCATGATGGCTTTCTGTAGCCTTTTCGTCGTGTCCTGTCTCGCCCTGTCACGGAGGTTCGTGCATTGAAGGCTGAAGATGCTGTGCAGCAGTTTCTTGCCTGGATGAGCGCCGAGCGCGGTGCCTCGGCCCACACGATCGACGCCTATCGTGGTGACCTGACGCGTTTTCTCGCCTTTCTTACACAGCATCATGGGGGCGAACCGACGCTCGACACACTCGCCAGCAACACCCTTTCCGATCTGCGCGCATGGCTGGCCCACGAACAGACCCAGTCTCTTGTCCCGCGTCCCGGTCGAGGCAACGGCAATCGCGATGCCTCGCCCCGCCCACGGTCGCGGGGGGGGGGCGCCCGGGGGGGCTTGGGGCGGTTTTGTTCGGGGCCGGGGGGGGGGGGGACACCCCCCGCCGCCCGGCCGGGCCCG
>NZ_JBDNXK010000026.1:16315-26483 GCF_047721705.1 Acetobacter sp.
TTTCCGCGCTGCGCTCATTCTACCGTTTTCTCGCGCGCCATCTCGGTGTGGAGAATCCCGCGCCGAGCCTGCTGGCCACGCCCCGTACAAAGAAACCACTGCCGCGCCCCCTACCCGTCACTGAGGCGATGGAAGCGGGAGAAGGCATCGCCTCGCTGGAAGTGAACAGTATGGCGCAGGAGCGTGACAAGGCGCTTTTTCTCCTGCTCTATGGAGGCGGCCTGCGGATTTCGGAAGCACTGGCGCTGAACATAAGCGATTTCGATGAGGCGCTTTCCACCGGCGTGTTCCGCATTCGTGGCAAGGGCAACAAGGAGCGGCTGGTCCCGCTTTTGCCGCGCGTGTCCGAAGTTCTGCGGCGCTGGCGGACGCTGCACCCTGCCCCCGCACGGGACGAGCCTCTGTTTCCCGGCGTACGGGGTGGACGTCTCAACGCGACAGTCGCCCAGAAAGCCATGCGGGAATGGCGCAGGAGCGAGGGGCTGCCCGAGCATACGACGCCCCATGCGCTCCGGCACTCCTTTGCTACGCACATGATGGAAGGCGGCGCGGATCTGCGCGTCATTCAGGAACTGCTGGGGCACGCCAGCCTGTCCACAACCCAGCGCTACACCCTTGCCGATGAAGCTCGTCTGCTGGAAGTCTGGCAGAAAGCCCACCCTCGCGCCACGAAAGCCGCAGGAGACTGATTCATGACCGCACGCCGCACACTTTATCCCACGATTGAACCCTATGCTCACGGCCATCTCGACACCGGTGAAGGTCATCTCGTTTACTGGGAGCGCTGCGGCACACCGGGCGGCCTGCCTGTGGTGTTCCTGCATGGCGGACCGGGGGGCGGCTGTTCCCCCATGCAGAGACGAATGTTCGATCCGGCCCGCTACGACATTCTCCTCTTCGACCAGCGCGGGTGTGGACGCTCCACGCCTCATGCCTCGCTGGAGAACAACACGACATGGCATCTGGTCGCGGACATCGAGCGGCTGCGTGAAATGATCGGCGTCGAGAAATGGGTCGTTTTTGGTGGCTCGTGGGGTTCTACGCTCGCGCTCGCCTATGCCGAAACGCATCCCGACCGGGTCATGGCGCTGGCTCTTCGTGGCATCTTCACCCTGCGGCGGGAAGAATTGCTCTGGTATTATCAGGGTGGCGGCGCATGGCTTTATCCTGACCTCTGGGAAGGTTTCCTCGCCCCAATTCCGGAAGAAGAGCGCGGTGACCTCATGGCAGCCTATCACAAGCGTCTGACTGGCAACGATCCGGTAGAACGCGAAAAAGCCGCCATTGCGTGGTCGGTATGGGAAGGCTCGACGCTCACCCTGCTACCCGAGCCGAACATGGTGAAACAGCATGAAGACCCGACCTACGCACTGGCCTTCTCCCGCATCGAAAACCATTACTTCGTGAATGGCGGCTGGCTGGCGGAAGGTCAGTTGCTCCGCGATGTCGATCGCATCCGGCATATTCCGGCAACCATCGTGCAGGGACGCTACGATATCGCCACGCCGGTCCGCACGGCGTGGGATCTACATCGCGCATGGCCCGAGGCCGAGTTCCGTCTGATCGACGATGCCGGCCATGCCCTCTCCGAGCCTGGCATCCTGTCGGCTCTGATTGAAACGACTGATCTGTTCGCCGACAGACTGGCCTGACGGTCGTGGCCATGTCGAGACTGTCCTGGTTTTCCGTATGCAGGGTTTTCGCGGCGGCGGCGTTGGGAGCGGGAGTAATTACGGCCTCTGCTCAGGCAACGTCCTGCCCCCTCACCCCCCTCATGGAAGCGCCGTTCCGGAACGACATGGGCTTTCTTTCCGCTCCCGTCACGGTGGCAGGACGGACGGTCAGCTTTATCGTCGATACGGGGTCGGAAGGCAGCATGATCTCGCCGTGGCTGGCGCGTTTTCTCAAGCTTCCCCAAGACCCGCATGCTTTTACGCATGTCACCGGAACGGGTGGCTCGGGCGGTATCGTGCCCAACGTGATTGTCCCCAGCCTGCGGGTCGGGGATGCGGGATTCGGGCCTGTTTCCATGCCATTGGGCTTTCTCCCCAGTCGTCCCAACATCACTCCCCCGGTGGAAGGCCTGCTGGGAGGCGATGTGCTGTCACATGATGTGCTGGAACTCGACGTGCATCATGGCCGCCTTGCCATGTGGGAATCTCCGGGTGGCCGGCCGGCAAGCTGTGATCGGGAGCCGCCAGTCCAGACAGGCATTGTCTGGAAGGAACTTCCCTCGGAGGAACGAGGTCATCGGATCGTTCTGAAGATCACCCTCGATGGCCATGAACTGACCGCCCTTCTCGACAGCGGCGCCCGTTCGCGCATTCTGTCACGGGACGCGGCGAAGGCCATCGGCGTGACAGAGGAACAGCTGGCGGTCGATCCCGGCGGGACGACTGCAGGCGTGGATGGACGGGAATCAGTCTATCGCTGGCATCGTTTTCATAATCTGAAAATCGGCGACGAGACCGAACATCTCCCCGTGCTGACTGTCTCACCGCTGGCGGAAAAATCGGTGGATATGTTGCTCGGGTCGGACTGGGTCGCGGCTCATCACATCTGGATTTATTATCGGCAGGGGCGCGTTTTTGTAGCCAAAGTTGCTCAGCCCGAAGCAACGAAACCAGAGGTCAAAGGCAAAAATTCTGAAAAGCACTGAATCCTGTCGGCAATGGTTGAAACTACCTCGCGGAATAGCCACTTCTAAACAGTCTTTTACGTTGTCGAAGGATATTGCCCATGCCGTCGCTGTTCGATCCGATCGAAGTAGGGGCTATTCACGCCGCCAACCGGGTATTCATGGCGCCTCTTACACGAGGCCGCGGAACGCGTGCTCATGTTCCGACCCCTCTTATGGTGGAATATTACGCGCAGCGTGCCGATGCAGGGCTGATCATCTCCGAAGCAACAGGAATAAGCCGCGAAGGTCTGGGCTGGCCCTATGCGCCGGGACTATGGTCACAGGAACAGGTCGAGGCATGGAAACCCATTACCGCTGCGGTACATGCCAAAGGTGGAAAGATCATTGCACAGATCTGGCATATGGGACGCATGGTGCATTCGAGCGTCACAGGTCTCCAGCCGGTATCCTGCTCCCCGACGAAAGCCCCCGAAGACCTTCATACCTATGAGGGAAAACAGCCTCCGGAACTGGCAAGAGAACTCATCAAGGACGATATCGCCCGTATTCTCAATGATTACGAAAATGCTGCCCGCAACGCGATTGCCGCAGGTTTTGACGGCGTGCAGATTCATGCCGCCAATGGCTATCTGATCGATGAATTCCTGCGTGATGGCACAAATCATCGCACGGACGAATATGGCGGCTCTCCTGAAAACCGCATCCGCTTTCTCCGTGAAGTGACAGAGCGTGTGATCGCAACAATCGGTGCGGACAGGACCGCAGTGCGTCTTTCCCCCAATGGTGACACACAGGGGTGCATCGACAGCCATCCGGAGCAGGTTTTTGTTCCTGCCGCCAAGATGCTGAATGATCTGGACATCGCATTTCTCGAACTGCGTGAACCGGGCCCCCATGGCACGTTCGGAAAGACCGACCAGCCCAAACTGCATGGCCCAATCAGGGAAGTCTTCAAGAAACCACTGGTTCTCAATCAGGACTACACCCGGGAAGAAGCAATGGAGACAGTGGCCTCCGGCGTGGCGGATGCCATTGCGTTTGGTCGTCCCTTCATTGCCAATCCGGACCTCGTGCAGCGACTGGAGAAAAACCTTCCATTGCTCAAGGACGATATCAAGACGTGGTATAGTCAGGGCGCGGAAGGCTATACGGATTATCCCACTGCTGAGACCAATCCCGCTTAAAGATGAAGAATCTCACAAAAAAGCCGGGCGCTGCGACGCCCGGCTTTTGAACTGACGGTGGTATATATTTTATTTACTTCTTTTCGAACGCTCCGGCAATGGTCAACTGCACGTCATCGCTTACCATTGGGACATATTTGCTGACACCAAACGCGCTGCGCTTGATCGTCGTCGTACCTTCAAAACCAACCGTGTAAGCCTTGTCCATCGGATTGACCCCAGCCCCGATGAAGTGGGCATGCAACGTGACTGGCTGCGTCACACCATGAAGCGTCAGATCGCCAGCAATGTCAGCTTCGCCTTCACCTGTCGGAACGACGCTGGTGGAGACGAATGAAGCCATGGGAAACTGAGAGGCATCAAACCAGTCCGGCTTTTTCAGTTCGTCCGTCAGTCTGCTGCTTGTCGTCTGGACGCTGCCGACATTGAGCGTGACATTCAGCTTTGTCTTATCGATATGCTGCGGATTGAATTTGAGCGTTCCTGACGCATCCGAAAACAGGCCGGAATAGTTGGTGAAACCGAAGTGGAGCAGAGAAAACACGACCTGCGTGTGACCCGGTTCCACAACATAGTTTCCGGCTTTCACATCTGCCGGAAGCGGTGCGGCAAAAGCCGATCCGAGAGAACTAGCAAGTGCGGTCACGGCAAGCGTGGACAGCAGGAAGTTTCTTTTTTTCATGAGATTTTTCCTTTTTTAGAAACAGATTATCCAAAACGATAGCCGGAAAGCGTCTTTCCCATCATGGTGTCGACGTAATTTCGTACGCCTTCATCCTGTCCGGCTGCTCCCGCCGCGAACACCAGAGGGAGGAGATGTTCTTCCCGCGGATGGCAAATACGGGCTCCCGGCGCACTCTCCCATCCAACCAATGCGCGATTGCGATCCGACGGCGAGGCTTCCACTGCCCCTGCAAGCCAGTCGTCAAACGCTTTGGAAATAGGATCGGTTTTCCCGCCATCTTTTCCGAAGATATTCAGATTATGGTAGGTCATACCGGTTGCCACGATCAGCACATTTTCGTCGCGCAAGGGCTCCAGAGCTTGCCCGACGCGAAGCTCGTAAGCCGCATCCAGTTCTTTGCCCATGGAAAGTTCAACAATGGGAATATCGGCGTCGGGAAAGGCGAGGAGGAAGGGAATGAACACCCCATGATCAAGGCCCCGCCTGTCATCCTCGGCACTCTGAATGCCGGCCTCCGCAAGCAATGTCCGCACACGCGCAGCCAACGACCGTGAGCCCTGCGCAGGATAGCGCAGCGCGTAAGTATGTTTTGGAAAACCGTAATAATCATAGAGCAATGTATGGTTTTCGGCCGTGGTGACAGTCGGCACCGACGTTTCCCAGTGCCCTGACATCACAATAATCGCAGTCGGACGTTGCGGCAGGGTGGTGGCAATATTACTAAGATAAGCCTCCATGTTTTCCCAACCGGGCCAGTCCATGAAGAAGCACGGGCCGCCGCCGTGCGGAAGAAACAGCACGGGTTGCCGGATCTTCTGTGTTTGGTTTTCCATGACACGCCCCCTCCCCTTCACCGGGTCTTTGTGACATCCAACCATGAGGATGATAATACCTGTTTCAGGCAAATCATCTCCAACTATGAGTGTGAAATAGCATGTTGGATCGCGTAACGAGCATGCAGGTCTTTGTCCGTGTGGTGGCGGATGGGAGTTTTTCGGCGGCGGCGCGGACGCTTGCTCTCTCGCAGACCATGGTCACACGACATATCGCGGCTCTTGAAGACCGTCTGGGGGTGACCCTTTTCCACCGCAGCACACGTCGCCTCTCCCTCACGGAAGCCGGACAGGATTTCCTTATCGGTTGCCAGCGTATTCTTGAGGATCTGGACGGGATCGAGCATGAGATCAGCGCTGGAGGACGTGAACCGCGCGGACGTTTGCGCATCAACGCGCCTGTTTCTTTCGCGGTCCAACACGTTGCGCCCCTGCTACCGGAATTTCACAGCCGTTATCCCAAAGTTAAGGTAGAGCTCGGACTGGATGACCGAGTCGTTGATCTCATTGCCCAAGGATGGGATCTGACCCTGCGCATCAGGATGATGGAAGCGAGCAGCCTGCGGTCGCGTCGGCTGGCCACCATCCGTTTCGCGGTCTGCGCTGCGCCTTCCTATCTTCAAAGCCACGGCACACCGGCAACAATCGCCGAACTCACGCAGCATAATTGTCTGGGTTACACGCTCAGTGATGATGTTGGGATTGGACGCTGGCATTTCGGGCGTGACGGAAAAGCTCAGGTGCAGGTTTCCGGCCCCCTCACTGCGAATAATGGCGATGTGCTGCGGGAAGCGGCGATCGCAGGCATGGGCATCATCTACCAGCCGCTTTTCATCATGGCAGACGCAATACGGGACGGATCCCTGAAAATCCTGCAACTCGACGAGCCCCCGATCGAAGGGCCGGAATTGCTGGCGGTCTATGCCCCTACCAGTGTTGTTCCGCTGAAAACGCGGGCCATGATTGATTATCTGGTTGAAGCCTTTGGCCCGGTTCCACCATGGGAAACCGGGCTGCTGGAGAGACCTTAGCGGCTCATGAGCACCGGAAGGGTGCTGTGTTCGAGAACATGACGTGTCACCCCGCCCAGAATGAGCTGGCGCAGGCGGGAGTGGGAATAGGCACCCATCGCCAGCATATCCGCACCGAAGTCCTGACAGGCGCCAAGCAGACCGCGTCCCATATCCCGGTCGATAGGCTGGAACTCATGACGATCCGCCATGATGTTGTGCATCGAGAGATAATCGACCACCTCCCGCGCATCAGGCCCGCGACGCTGGTAGTCCTCGCAATGTAGCACCCTCACCCGCTCGGCTGTGCTGGCCCAGGCGAGAACCCCACGCAGCGCAGAAGCGGCCTCCGCTGTGCCATTCCACGCGATGCAGACGCGCTTGACCATGTGCGGCATTGGCTCGCGCGGAGCGATGACGGCAGGCCGACCACTATCGAACAGCACGGCGTGAAGGGCTTCGGATGATGAGACTTCATCGCCGCTGTCCGGATGCGGCACCAGCGTGAAATCCGAAAGGCGGGCATGCCACGGCACAACTTCATTTTCCGCGCCATGAAGAACATTGAAGCTCATGCTCGGCTTGCCCTGCGGAAACGGAATGCGCGGCGGAACGGCCTCGATGTCGGGCGTGCGGGCGGCAAAACTTTCAAACGCATCGTGAATTTCGCGCGTGCGCTTGTTGCCCTCTTTTTCAGCCGTCGCCATCAGTTCCTCGACCATGCCGCCCGTCAGTCCCTCGCCAGCCAGAGGGGCAATGTCGCGCCCATCCGAACGCACGTGCAGAACGGCGAGATGAGCGGAAAAACGGCGCGCAAAATTTGCGCCCAGAATGAACGCGGCTTCCACGTTTCTGGCGCTGCTGAGGGGAAGAAGGATCTTGCTAACCTGTTTCACGGCGTTCTCCTGCGGCAGAGTTGTATCCTGCGGAATTATTATCTCCTAGAACGCGCGAAACAGGTAATGGTTACATTATCCCGAACAGAACTGTCATCAAATTGCGATGTAGGACCGCACTTCTTCGGCCACCATGTCCTGTGCAACACCCGACAGCACCACCTTGCCGCGATCCAGCACCGTCACTGTGTCGGCCAGATCGAAGGCAAAGTCGAAATACTGCTCTACCAGAACGATGGCCATGTCGCCGCGATCCCGCAGCATGGCGATGATCGTGCCGATATCCTTGATGATACTCGGCTGAATACCCTCCGTCGGTTCGTCCAGCACCAGCAGACGGGGTCGGATTACCAGTGCGCGGGCAATGGCGAGCTGCTGCTGCTGTCCACCGGACAGGTCTCCACCTCTGCGGTCGAGCATCTGCGCCAGCACCGGGAACAGATCGAAGATTTCATCAGGAACCTTGCGGTCACGCCGTTCAAGAATACCGAAGCCGGTCGCCAGATTTTCCCGCACTGTAAGAAGTGGGAAAATGTCCCGTCCCTGCGGCACGGTAGCAATGCCACGGCGCGCCCGTTCGTAGGCCGGCAGCTTGGTGATATCCTCGCCTTCCCACTCGATGCGCCCCGAACTGATAGCGTGCATGCCGGTGATCGCCCGCAACAGGCTGGTTTTGCCCACGCCATTGCGCCCCAGCACGCATGTCACCTGCCCTTCCCGCGCCTCCAGCGAGACGCCGCGCAAGGCAATGGCCGCACCGTAATAAAGCTGCGCATTTTCAACCCTGAGCATGAGCGTCGCCCCTTTCTGTGTGCCGGCGTCCGGCCAATGCCCTATCGTCCAAGATAAACCTCGATGACACGGGGTTCTGCGCTCACTTCGTCCAGAGCACCCTCTGCCAGCACGGAGCCTTCGTGGAGCACGGTCACCTTCACACCCAACGCGCGCACGAAATCCATGTCATGCTCGACCACCACGACGCTTCGCGTGCGGTTGATCTCACGCAGCAATTCGGCAGTCGCCATGGTCTCGGCATCCGTCATACCCGCGACCGGCTCGTCCACCAGCAGCAGTTCCGGCTCTTGACCGAGCAGCATCCCGATCTCCAGCCACTGTTTCTGACCGTGACTCATGTCGCCTGCCTGATGGTCGGCGAACCGCGTCAGACGAATGATCTCCAGAAGCTCATCAACCCGGTCACGCTCCTGCCCGGAAAGCCGGGCCAGCAGCACCGCAAACGGCGAGCGGATTCCTTTCAGGGAAAGAAGGATATTCTCCCGCACAGTCAGGGCTTCAAAAACCGTCGGCTTTTGGAATTTTCGTCCGATCCCCAGCCGCGCGATGGTCGGTTCATCCAGACGGGTCAGATCCTGCCCCCTGAAGCGGACAATGCCCGTATCAGGACGCGTCTTGCCGGTGATGATATCCATCATCGTTGTTTTGCCCGCGCCATTGGGGCCAACGATGGCGCGCATCTCACCGGGACGGAGCGACAGGTTCAACCCATTGATGGCCCGAAAGCCATCGAAGGTGACGCTTACATCACGCACTTCCAGCAGAAGCGGTTCGCTCATGCTTCGTCTCCTTCCGGGCTGGACACTTCCGGCGTCACATTTTCAGGCAGGCTCTTTTTGCCCGGATAACGCAGGCCGATCAGCCCCTGCGGCAGGAACAGCGTGGTGACGAGAAACAGCAGGCCGAGCCCATAGAGCCAGAACTCCGGCAGCCATGCGGTGAACATCGTCTTGCCGAAATTGACCAGCACCGCTCCCAACACCGCCCCCGACAGCGTTCCTCGCCCACCGACGGCAACCCAGATCACGGATTCAATGGAATTGGCCGGCGCGAATTCACCGGGATTGATGATGCCGACCTGCGTGACGTAGAGCGCTCCACCCAGTCCCGCCAGCATGGCCGAGAATACCCAGACCAGCAGCTTCACCTGATCGGGACGATAACCGAGAAAGCGCGTGCGGCTTTCGGCGTCACGCACGGCCACCAGCAGATTGCCGAAACGTCCACCCACCATCCAGCGCGCCGCCAGCAGGGACACTGCAAGGACGATACCCGTGACGACCAGCAGTCCGGCTCGTGTCGAAGGCGCATGAAGGTCCGCACCGAGAATGTCTTTGAAATCCGTCAGGCCGTTATTACCGCCAAAGCCAAGACCGTTCTGGAAGAACGCCAGCATCAGTGCATAGGTGAGCGCCTGCGTGATAATGGAGAGATAGACGCCAGACACACGCGACCGGAACGCCAGCCAGCCGAACACACCAGCCAGTGCTGCCGGAACGACCAGAACCAGCAGCATCGCCCAAGCGAAATGATCAGAGCCCCACCAGTACCATGGCAGGCTCTTCCACGAGAGGAAGATCATGAAGTCAGGGAGGTCGGGATTGCCGTAAACACCCCGCGCGCCGATCTCACGCATGAGATACATGCCCATCGCGTAGCCACCTAGCGCGAAAAACGCTGCATGACCCAGCGTGAGGATGCCCGCGAAACCCCATACGAGATCGACCGACAGGGCCAGCATCGCATAGGCAAGATATTTCCCCGCCAGTGACACCACAAACGCCGAGACGTGAAACGGACTGCTTTCCGGAAGCAGGCTTGCGCCTGCCAACAACACAGTGATGACCACGACAATAGCCGCCATCCTGATCGCGCCGGGAAAGGAACGCGTCGAAGAGCTGGAAAGCGCGCTCATGATTCGACTCCCCGACCACGCACCGGAAACATGCCGCGCGGGTGACGCTGGATGTAGAGAATGACAAACACGAGGATGGCGATCTTGGCGGAGACCGCACCAATGGTCGGCTCAAGCACCTTGCCACCCATGCCGAGCGCCATGGCCGCGGCCAGCGTCCCCCATAGATTCCCCACGCCGCCGAACACCACGACCATGAAGCTGTCGAT
>NZ_JBDNXK010000026.1:26493-36570 GCF_047721705.1 Acetobacter sp.
ATGTATGACTGCCCAAGATTGGGACTTACATTGTCAATCTGACTGACGGCCACACCCGCAAGTCCGGCAAGCCCGGCGCCAAGCCCGAACGCCAGCGCATCGACACGCGGTGTGCGGATGCCCATGAGCGCAGCCATGCGACGGTTCTGCGTGACGGCTCGCATTTCCAGACCAAGCGGCGTGCGACGTAACACCAGCATCAGTCCGCCCAGCACGAGGAAGGCGAAGATCAGGATCGCCAAGCGGTTCAGGGTGATGTCCATGCCGCCCAGCGTGAACGATCCGGACAGCCATGCGGGCGTCTCGACGGCAATATTGGTTGGCCCGAAGATCGAGCGCACCGCCTGCTGAAGGATAAGGGAGAGCCCCCACGTCGCGAGAAGTGTCTCAAGCGGGCGTCCGTAAAGAAAGCGGATCAGACCCCGCTCAATCATCATGCCCAGCGTACCGCACACGCAGAAAGCCACAGGAATCGCCACCAGCAGGGCAATCGGCTCCAGCCACGGGACAGTCACACGGATTCCCTGCTGCACCAGCCATGTCGTGTAAGCGCCGATCATCATCATTTCGCCGTGCGCCATGTTGATGACGCCCATCACACCGAAGGTGATGGCCAGTCCTGTCGCCGCCAATAACAGCACGGAACCGTAACTGAGGCCGTAAAAGGCATTCTGCAATACGCTCCAGATCCGCAGGTGCCAGTCGATGCTGGACACTGCGGCCTCTGCCGCCTTCCGGACGGCTGGCGTTTCCGTATCGGAAGCCGCCACGCCCGCGAGAATGCCGCGCGCTTCCTGATCTCCCATCGAGTGGAGGCTTTTCACGGCAGCAAGACGGGCCTGTTCCTGCCCTTCGGCGGGGGACTGGGCCAGAATGGTGGCGGCACGAGCCTGTTCAAGTTTGGAACGGACGGCGCTGTTCTTTTCCATTGCCAGAGCATGCTCAATGGCGGGCAGCATTGCGGGATCATGCCGACCGTAGAATGCAGTCGCCGCCTTGAGGCGTGTTTCAGCCTGCGACGAAGCCAGTTCGAGTTCCGCCTGCGCGCCAGCGAGTGCCTTGCGGATGCGGTTGTTCAGCCGGACAGGCTTGAGACCCTCGGGCGCAGTGGCGACAGACTGACCTGTCCGCGCATCGACATAGGCTTCGCCATTTCGGATGAAGAGGCCACCGTCTGGCGCGAAAAACAGATGCCTTTGCTCCAATGCATGAAGCGTGGACGTCGCCTGTGGACTGCCCGACGCAGCGAGTGCGGAAATCGCGCCCGCGACCTCATCGAACTGGCTGCTCGCCAGACCCGAGAATTCGTCCGCCTGCGCAGAAGCCGACACGGCGACACCCAGAACGAGCGCCGCCGTGAGGAAAAGGCGTTTCAGCCTATGCATGCTTTTTGCCGATGCAGGTTTTCGTTGCTGTGTTGTAGTTTCCGCAGGAGATGGGCTTGCGCCAGTCACCGATCAGGTTCTTCGTCTCAGGAACCCACGGCGACCATGCTTGTCCGGGCACAAGAGCCGGTGTCTTCCATACGACGCTGAACTGGCCGTCATCCTGAATTTCACCGATATAGACTGGCTTTGTCAGGTGATGATCCGGCAGCATCTCCGCCACACCACCCGTCAGGTTGGGCTGTTTGATGCCGATCATGGCGTCAATCACCTTGTCATGATCGGTCGTGCCAGCTTTGGTCACGGCCTGCACCCACATGTTGAAACCGATATAGTGTGCTTCCATCGGATCATTCGTGGTGCGGTTCGGTTTCTTCGTGAAATCATGCCACTGTTTGATGAAAGCCTTGTTTTCAGGCGTCTCAATGCTCTCGAAGTAATTCCATGCGGCAAGCTGTCCGACCAGCGGCTTGGTATCCATGCCGGCAAGCTCTTCCTCACCGACACTGAACGCCATGACCGGAATATCGGTCGAGGAAATGCCCTGATTGCCCAGTTCCTTGTAGAACGGCACGTTGGCATCGCCATTGATGGTGGACACAACAGCAGTTTTCTTGCCTGCGGACCCGAAAGCCTTGATCTGCGACACGATGGTCTGCCAGTCGGACTGACCGAACGGCGTATAGTTGACCATGATGTCCTCGTCCTTGATCCCTTTGGCCTTGAGGTAATTCTGAAGGATCTGGTTCGTGGTGCGCGGATAGACATAATCGGTGCCGACCAGAGCGAAACGCTTTGCACCGCCGCCATCTTCGCTGAGCAGGTAATCGACGGCCGGAATGGCCTGCTGGTTGGGGGCAGCACCCGTGTAGAAAATATTGCGGCTGCACTCCTGCCCTTCATACTGCACCGGATAGAACAGAATGCCGTTCAGTTCCTCGAACACCGGCAGCACGGACTTACGGGAAACGCTGGTCCAGCAACCGAACACGGCGGAGGCCTTGTCCACCGAAAGAAGCTGCCGCGCCTTTTCCGCGAACAGCGGCCAGTTGGACGCGGGATCGACCACCACAGCCTCCAGAGGACGTCCAAGCAGGCCGCCCTTGCGGTTCTGCTCCGCGATCAGCATCAGCATCACATCCTTCAGCGTCGTCTCGCTGATGGCCATCGTGCCGGAAAGGGAGTGCAGGATGCCCACCTTGATCGGCTCGCCTTTTGGAGCGGCTGCCAGAGCCTGCCCCGGCTTCCACGAGGCAGCCACGGCTGCGACGGAAGACGCGAGGGCAAGACGCCCAAATGCACGACGGGAAAGATTCGGCACGGTATCGGACATAAGGATGCGCTCCAGTTTCTGCTGCGTTCACCTCACCCGATAACAAAAGCACTTTCCATACGCATGATTGCGTATCGCGCTGTCAGGCTTTGCAATACAAATGATATGATCGTCGCCACTGCCCAGTGTCAGGACCAGCCGAACCTTGCCTTTTGAAGCCAGCCGCCTGCGTATCGTGCGCACACGCCGGGCCTACAGTCGCTGGGCCGCGGACCAGACGTTCGAAGACTATGCGCTGCGTTTCACGGCCCGAAAGGCCCGCATGGCCACGCCGATGCGGGCGGCCCTGACCGCGCTTGGCTCAATCTCCTTTCTCGCCCTGGAAGCGATGGGCGGCACATTGACGCTCGCTTTCGGCTTCACCAACACAGTAATCGCCATCGCGCTGGTGATGGTTGTCATCTTCACCATAAGTCTGCCGCTCTCCGTGACGGCCGCACGTTCCGGCCTCGACATCGACCTGCTCACGCGCGGAACCGGCTTTGGCTATATCGGCTCGACCATCACGTCGGTGATCTACGCCAGCTTCACCTTCATCTTCTTCGGGCTGGAAGCAGCCATTCTGGCAGGCACTTTGCACAGTCTACTCGGCATGCCCTTATGGCTGGCCTATCTGGGCTGTGCTGTGGTGATCATTCCTCTCGTCACTTGGGGGATCTCATTTATCGGGCGCTTTCAGATCGCGACCCTTCCCATCTGGCTGGTGCTCAATCTGGTGCCGTTGGTCGCTGTGATGGTTCAGCACCCGGAATGGCTGGCCGAGTGGACACACTTCACCCGCATGAGTCTCGGCCCTTCAGGGATCGATGCCGTCGCCATCGGGAGTGCGGCGTCCGTCATGATCGTGCTGGTCTGCCAGAGTGCGGAGCAGATCGATTTCCTGCGCTTCCTGCCGCCGCTTACGGAGAATAATCGTCGGCAGTGGTGGACCGCTCTCATTCTTGGCGGACCCGGATGGGTGGTGCTTGACGCCGCCAAGCTGCTCGCTGGCTCCTTTCTGGCATCGGTCATAGTCAATGCGGGCTTCTCGCCACTCGTCGCCATCCAGCCGGGCATGATGTATCGTTTTGCGTGGGACACGATCGCGCCCCCCGCCCTTGCGACAACCCTGACGATCCTTCTGGTTGCGCTGGCGCAGATCAAGATCAACATCACCAACGCTTATGCAGGCTCTCTGGCGTGGTCGAATTTCTTCTCACGCCTGACACATACCCATCCCGGTCGCGTGGTTTACGTGCTGTTCAATATCGCCATCGCCCTGCTGTTGATGGAAGCCGGACTGGTCAACACCATTCAGACAGGCATCACGCTTTATGCCGTTCTGGCCTGTGCGTGGATCGGCGCCATTTTCGGCGATATCGTCATCTGCAAGCCTCTTGGTTACAGCCCGTCCTTTGTGGAATTCAAGCGTGCCCTGCTGCCGGACCTCAATATTGTCGGTCTTGGCGCATGGGCGCTGGGAGCCGCCTGCGGTCTGTTTGTGCTGACCGGAGAACTGGGTCGACATGCCGCCGCTTACGCTCCCTTCCTGACGCTTCTTATCGCATTCGTCACAGCACCTGTTCTTGCGCGACTGACGCATGGGCGCACCTATATGGCGCGCACGCAGCCACAGGACTGGAACAGCCGTCCGGTCATGCAATGCGTCATCTGCGAACACAGCTTCGAAGCGGAAGACATGGCCTCGTGCCCTGCCTATGGCGGCACGATCTGCTCACTCTGCTGTTCCCTCGACGCACGATGCCGCGACCGTTGCAAACCGACGGCCACCCGCGCCGCGACCCAGCTTTCCGCGCCCCTGCGCGCCCTTCCTCCTCAGGTCCGCCGCATCTGCGTCTCGCCCGCTGGACGTTTTGCCGGACTTGTCTTTGGTATTGTCGGCGTGCTCAGCCTGCTGGTCTATCAGACAGGCATGCCGCTCGACAGCACTCTGCTCGTTGTCTTTGTGGCCTGCGTGGTGGGAGCATGGCTGCTGGTGATGGCGCAGGAAGGGCGACGCACCGCCACGAGAGAGACACTCCACCAGACGCGACTGCTGATGAACGAAGTCAGGGCCCGGCGGCGTATGGGACAGGCGCTCCAGATTGCACGGGAAAAGGCCGAGGCCGCCAGTCTGGCCAAAACACGCTATATCAGCGGCATCAGCCACGAGATACGGTCTCCGCTGAACGCCATCATGGGTTACATCCAGCTTTTGCAGCACGACACACGTATTCCCGAGGATCGCCAGCAGGCACTTGGGATCGTGCGGGACAGCGGCGAGCACATCACCACCATTCTCTCCGGTCTGCTGGACATTTCGCGCATTGAAGCGGGACGGATCGAGCTTCATTCGGACACGATCGCCCTGCCCGCCTTTCTGGAATCCGTCGTGCAGATGATCCGGCCTCAGGCGCAGGCCAAAGGATTGCAGTTCATCTGGAAGCCGGGTTTTCTGCCGGCCGTCGTGACATGCGATGAACATCGACTGCGGCAGATACTCCTCAATCTCCTCTCGAACGCTGTCAAATTCACCCAGCGTGGTCATGTGACCTTTTCTGCGCGCTGGCATGCCCAGATCGCTGAATTCGTAATTGAAGACACAGGTCCCGGCATTTCCCCGGCAGACCATGCGCGCATTTTCGAACCTTTCGAACGCGCATCCGCGACTGCCAACGTGCCCGGCACTGGCCTCGGCCTGACAATCTGCCGACTTCTTAGTGAAGTGCTCGGGGGTGAAATCACATTTACAAGCACGGTTGGCAGCGGTTCACGTTTCCGCCTGCGGCTGATGCTGCCTGACCGGCAGATCGAACTGTCCCCCACACTCCCCGCTTTTCCAACGGGCTATGAGGGGCCGCCACGCACCATTCTTGTCGTCGACGACAATGCCGGTCATCGTCAGATCATGCGTGAACTGCTGGAAGGATGCGGTTTTCTCGTCAAGGATGCGGAAAGCGGGCAGGAATGTCTCGACAGTCTGGAAATTGTGCAACCCGATCTGCTGCTGCTCGACCTGTCCATGCCGGGGATGGATGGCCGTGATCTGGCGCTGCGCATTCGTCGAGGAAATTTTGCCTCCACCCCGATCATGTTTCTGACAGGAAATCTTGTCGAAAGCACCAATAGAAATGTGGCTTCGCTTGAAGACTGTCCCGTTATCGGCAAGCCGGTCAATCTGTCTTTTCTTCTGACCGAGATTGGCCGCATTCTTGATCTCGCATGGACTTTCGCCACGCCTTCACACGAAGCGACTGCGAATACTTCCACTCAGAGCGAGGGCTCGCTCTCTGAAGCAGACCGCGTCGATCTGCTCGCCACGCTTAACAGTGGCAACCTTAAAGAGTTGCGGAGACGCCTTTCCACCCTGCAGACTGACAATCCGTCGTTGACGAAAGCCATAGAGCCATTGGTTTCACTGGCATCCACCTATCAGCTCGAAGCTCTCCGCCATCATCTGGAACAGGACACGCCATGACCTTTTCCGCACCACGCCGCCGCAGCATTCTGGTCATTGATGATGACCCTGCCGTTCTCGGGCTGATGGATGAAACACTGGCTTCTGCGGGCTACACGGTGCTGCTGGCTCAATCGGGTGCGTCTGCTCTGGAAGTCGTGGAGCGCACGGTGCCAGACCTCGTACTGGTGGATGCGCTGATGCCGGGGATGACCGGGTGGGAAGTCTGCGAGGCTTTTCGGCAGTTATCGCATCTGAAGAGCGTGCCGCTGATTTTTATGACGGGTCTGACAGAAACGGAAAATGTGCTGCGGGCGTTCGATGTCGGGGCGGTTGATTACGTGACAAAACCGCTACGACTGGAGGAAGTGCTGGCGCGGATCAGCGTGCATATGGAGGCCGCCTCCCGAATGAAAGCCGCCTATGCAGTGCTGGATAATGCCGGACGTTTTCTGTTCGCGGCAAACCGTTCTGGCTCCATTCTATGGAGCACGCCACAGGCTGGCGTTCTGCTGGAAAAAATTTCTGCTAACGTCCTCTCCGCTACTGATGCTGAACTGCGCTCTGCACCAGGTTCGATTGTTCATCGAGAGATCATGGGTGAAAACGAAATCCTTGTCGTGATGGTTGGTGCGACGGGCGAAGACGAGCTTCTGTTCAGAATCTCGTCACGGGCCCTGTTGCCGGAAAAAACGCTTCAGGAGAAACTTGGACTGAGTGCGCGGGAAGCTGAAGTGCTGCTCTGGATTTCCCGTGGAAAAACCAGCCGGGACATTGCTGACATTCTGAATGTCAGTCCGCGCACTGTCGATAAACATATCGAGCAGATCTACAACAAGACAGGGTTGAGCACCCGTTCGGCCGCCGCCGCTACCGCCTCCCGTCTTTTACAGGAGCGGTAGGCTGGACACCAAGATTACCTTATCGCGACATCTGATCGTCAAGCAGACGCTCATCCCTGCTGAGGGGTGAAGGCAGAGAAGGACACACCTTTCTCTCTTCCTGCACCTTGATCTCTCCAAGCTGCTTGCGAAGAGAGTCCAGACGTTCGTCTGAAATATCTTCCTTTTCAGCGCGCCCCTCCGGTACCAATGTCATGCCATTCATGACACCGATCCCGGGGATCGGATCGAACTTCACAAAGAACCTGTCGTTATCGTCCTCAACGCCTTTCTGTGAGGCTAGAGCTTTCTTTTTCCTCAAGGCGACAATCTGATCGGATACGCGCACGTCTTCCGCGAACAGATGGCGGCAATCTAGATCCTGCAATTCTGCGGCAGCCTGTGCGTGACTTACAAAAGTCCCGCAAAGCACGGTAAAAAGACCAGTCAGCACACATCGTTTCAAAATTGTCATTTTCTATCTCCCGGCTACATATCAGAACGTTTTGCGCGATAAATCATATCAACCGGACTTAGTACTGAAGCTGCATACCGAGCAGAAAGGCGTGCGAAACTGGTGTATTCGCGGCGTGGTAGCGGACGTAATCAAGCGTAAAACGCAGGTTATGTCCGTCCAGCACATAGTTGGCGCCAGCATCGAACTGTGTGGTTTTCGGATGCCCTGCTCCATAAAGATCTTTCTTGAACCGGAACTGCTGATACCGGACCAAGGGCTGTAAGCGCCCCCATCCCAGCTTGTAGGGAATGAGATAGGCCGTACTGGCAAGAAAAGCCGTACCGTTGTTGATGCCGCCTACATTTCCATATTCCGGCGCACGCTGACCGTATCCAGCTGTGATATCTTTCACACCGTCGGTATAATACTGGTAATAAGCGCCTTCGAGAGTATAGACGCCATATTTCGCGTCCTTGCCGATCTTCTTTTCAAAAAGACCGTCGATGTTCCACGCTTTGTAGTCGCCCTTTTCCTGAGCGCTTCCAACGCCATCGACTTCATACTGGCCCGCAAGTCCGATGGCGAGAATATCGGCCTTACCGTAATAGGTGCTGGCTGTATAATAGGCCGGTGAAGGCTCCGGATCGAGGAAATTATACTCCATACGCCCGGCAAACAGGGGATGTTCGCCGTAATTGGAGCCTCCCTTGACCCAGTTATGACCGCGATAAATACCTGCGACGTAACGGAAACGATCTTTCAGCAACTTGCCCCAGACCGTTACACCATCATCACGTCCTGCCCATGCACCGGGATATTGCGACACCATCGGATAGGCATATGTGCTCAGGAAGTAAGGCCCGTCGAGGTTTGACCGGTCACTGCCGGGCAGCATGCGGCCCATCCAGACATTGAATTCCTTCCACGGCTCGACCTGCAGGATGCCGTCCAGAACATTCCAGTTTCCGTCGCGCAATCTTTCAACATTCAGTGTTGCCTTAACGTATTTATGGAACTGTGCGCCCATATAGATACGTAGATCGTTGAAGCTGGCCGCGCTTGAATTGCTCGGTTTGGCATTCGGGTCTTCAGACAGATACTGTCCACGAACACCAACACCCAAAGTAAAGAACTGGTTTTTACCGAAATTAACCGTGACGGCGGCTTTCGCCTCCTGTGCCGCGAAACTCGCTGTTGCGACACAGACAGACAGAATACTTCCATACTGGAAAATTCGCTTTTTCCGACTTCCTGAGAGTCGCGACACGAACGTAATCATGAACATCCCCTTGTGGCCGCAGTCACCGAACAGCGAGGATTCATCATTACGAAAATGTATTGTTAGTCGGATATGCGTGAAATTACCCATACGGGCCGGAAATGGTGCGCAGGCCGCATAACACCGAAAAAATACCGGCGTTTAATTGCAGAGCATCAGGGACAGTTCATTATGCCTTTTAACAAGCGCAGGCAGTTCGAGATGCAGGAATTCTCCCTTCTCAATCAAAACCTTGCCATTCACCATGCTGAAGGCCACCGATATCGGGTTACAGAACACAAGCGCCGCCACAGGATCGATCAGCGCTCCAGCGTGATCCAGTCTACTCACGTCAAAAGCCACAATATCCGCCGCCTTGCCCACACTGAGCTGGCCGATATCGTCTCTCCCCAGAACCCGTGCCCCACCTCTGGTCGCCAGTTCCAACGTATCCCGTGCCGTCAATCCTATTCTGGCTTCATCCTGTTGCGGCAAAAGCCGGGAAACGAGCATGGCCTGCCGGGCCTCTCCCAGCAGGTGCCCACCATCGTTGGAGGCCGACCCATCAACCCCGAGCCCTACAGGCACGCCACATTCCAGCATTTGCCGAACAGGCGCGATCCCTGAGCCTAACCGCATATTGGAACAGGGACAGTGAGCGATGCCTGTGCCAGTCTGTCCAAAGCGGGTCATGCCATTCGCATCCAGTTTTACACAATGCGCGTGCCACACATCGTGCCCGAGCCATCCAGCCTCTTCCGCGTATTCAGCGGGCGTCTGGCCAAAGCGTTCCCGGCTGTAAGCCACATCATGATCGTTTTCTGCCAGATGCGTGTGCAGCCGCGTGCCGGTTGCACGCGCCAGTCCGGCCATATCCCGCATCAGCTCACGGCTCACCGAGAAGGGCGAACACGGCGCCCCGCCGACGGTCAGCATCGAAAGGGGCTCAGGGTCATGAAACGCCTCGATGACTCTGAGCGTATCTTTCAGAATATCGCTCTCTTTTTCCACGAGGCTGTCAGGCGGCAAACCACCCTGACTTTCCCCGACACTCATGCTTCCACGGCAGGCATGGAAACGCATGCCCATTTCAGCAGCAGCCTCGATTTCATCATCCAGCCGACAGCCATTCGGAAACAGGTAAAGATGATCGCTGCTGGTGGTGCAGCCTGATTTCATCAGTTCGGCCATCGCTGTGCAGGCCGACACTCTGATCATTTCAGGAGTAATCCGTGACCAGATCGGATAAAGCGTTTTCAGCCAATGAAAAAGTGAAACATCCTGTGCCTGAGGAACAACACGGGTCAAGGACTGGTACATATGATGG
>NZ_JBDNXK010000027.1:0-36419 GCF_047721705.1 Acetobacter sp.
TTTTATTGCTGATCGTTTGATAGATAAACGAAAGGTCGTTATTGGTGGAGGAGTTTTGATTGCTCTTGGTCATCTTCTTATAACAGATCATACTTGGTTTTTTTTGGCCTTATCTCTTATTATTATAGGGACAGGTGGTTTGAAGGGGAATATTGCAGCGCAAGTCGGGGATTTATACGATATAAATGATAAAAGGCGAGAGAGAGGGTTCTCTATATATTATCTTTCAATTAATATTGGTGCGGCACTCTCACCTATCGTATGTATGTTTTTCGTCCAAAGGTGGGGTTGGACTGTCGCTTTTGATGCTACGACAGTTGGGATGATTATTGGGCTGATTGCTTATTTTTTTTATAGGCCTTTATTTTCAAAACAAGATAACGAAACAATTCAAAGTTTCAATGTTGGTAAAAAAAGTATTGCACCCTCCTATACGGTGATTGTTTCTGTATTTTTTTCATCCGTTCTACTTTGGATAAGTTACGAGCAACAGGCAAATGCTTTGGTGCATTGGGTATCGACTGTTCCGGGGGATATGACCGTGGGATGGTTGCAGGCTATTCCACCAGCAGTTGTGATGTTAGGGATCCCCGTATTGAACTGGATCTGGAGTAGTCAGGCGCATAAATATAGAGAACCTGATGTTTTTACGAAGCTTTTTGTGGGAGCAGTTATAATTTCAATTTCTCAGGTCTTTTTGTCTTTTATTGCTTTTTTATATGAAGGTGAGGCGCCGAACAAATTAATTGTCGCATTCTATCTAATTATTTGGGAAGTCGGTGATCTTTTTTTTACGCCAGCTGCAATGGGACTTTTTTCTCGTTTTGCTCCAAAGAACTCGAGCGGCTTGGTAATGGCGCTTTGGTATGCAACGTTCTTTGTTGGAAACATCATAAGCGGAATGATTGGTACGTTATGGGGAGTATATGATTCTACATTTTACTGGTCTGTAGTTGCTATTATTGTATCGATAGGTGCTTTGTGGGTTTTGTTTTTGATGAAATTTTCGCGAGAAAAAATGTTGAGTTGTTTTCATCCAGAAGTGTGAGGTTGTGAAATGTCTTTCAAAGTTGAGGAAAATGTTTGGATTAGTCTTTCCGATGGATGTAATCTTAGTGCGCGAATATGGTTTCCGGATGGGATAAAGGACCATTCTGTACCAGCTATATTGGAGTATATTCCTTATAGAAAGGCAGATGGAACACGTATACGCGATGAACCTATGCACAGTTATTTCTGTGAAGCAGGATACGCATGTGTACGTGTTGATATGCGTGGGAGTGGAGAGTCTGAAGGGCTGTTAGAAGATGAGTATCTCAAGCAGGAGCAGGATGATGCGCTGGAAGTCATAGCATGGATTGCCAGACAAGATTGGTGCTCCGGTTCCGTCGGAATGATGGGGAAATCTTGGGGAGGGTTTAATTGTCTTCAGGTCGCCGCTCGTCGACCGCCCGCGCTTAAAGCGATTCTAAGCGTTTATTCAACAGATAATCGCTATACTGATGATATTCATTATATGGGTGGTTGTCTTTTGAATGACAATCTCTGGTGGGGCAGCATTATGCTGGCGTTTCAGAGTAGGCCACCGTTCAAAGAGTTTTCTGGAGAGAGTTGGCGCGAAAAATGGAAAGAACGACTTGAAAATCTGCCTTTCTTTCCAGCTTTGTGGTTAAAACACCAGCATTACGATAGTTACTGGAAGCATGGTTCAATCTGCGAGGACTATTCGAGTATAGAATGCCCTGTGATGGTTGTGGGAGGATGGATCGATAGTTACACAAATGCTGTCCCGAGATTACTTGAACATCTTACGGTGCCACGAAAAGGTATCATTGGACCTTGGGGGCATGTGTATCCGCATGATGGTGCTCCAGGGCCAGCAATAGGTTTTTTGCAGGAAGCGGTACGCTGGTGGGATCAATGGCTTAAAGGAACTGATACAGGTATTATGAATGAACCGATGTTGCGTTCATATATAACGGATTATGTAAAGCCGGAAGCTACTTGTTCTTGTATGCCCGGCAATTGGTCGGCAGAAGAAAAATGGCCGTCGGAAGAAATTCAGCCCTGCTATTTTGCAATTAAAAATTGTGGCGGATTAATAGAGTCATCCAATTCTGTAAAAGATAATGTTGTGATGAATATTTGCGCGCCACAAAGCTTCGGAAAAGCAGCGGGTGAATGGATGGGCACCGGGTGCGTAGGAGAAATGCCAGTTGACCAAAGAATGGAGGACGGCGGTGCTCTGGTTTTTGAAACGCAACCTTTGGAAAATGATCATCAAATTCTTGGATTTCCTGAGATCAATATCGAATTTTCTTCTGATTCCACCATCGCTCAGGCAGTAATTATTCTTTCTGACGTGTCGGAAACGGGGGAGGCGATGCGTATCAGCTATCACCCCTTCAATCTGACGCATCATACAGGGCACGAAAATCCTACATTATTGGAAAAAGGAACGTGGTATGAATTGAATATGAAACTCAACTGTTGTGGTCATCGTTTTGTAAAAGGACATAAAATTCGACTCTCTCTGGCTACATCATATTGGCCTATGGTTTGGCCTGCTCCCTACCACGCGCTTTTATCTTTCCGAAATGGACAACTCAAACTTCCGTTACGTGTAGGCAACTGTCGTAGCCGTGATGAAAAGGTATCATTTGCTCCACCGGTGCAGGGACAAAAAACACCCTTGACATCTCTGTCTGCCGGACAGTTGCTTCGGTACAGTATGGAAGACTTCATAACAGGAAAAAAGACTTATATCACTGATGCCGAAGGTGGTGTGTTTGGTGAAGGGGTTTATAAACTGGATGATATTAACTGTATTGTAGCGCACAATTTAAAAAGAGATCTTTCCATTAACGATGATGATCCGTTATCTGCCCGATATGCCCTGACACAAAGCTACAAGATGGAACAGCACGACTGGAAAGTGGACATCGATACCAGAACAGAAATGTATTCGGATCAGATGTATTTCTATTTGAAAGGTCATGTGAGGGTTTACGAGAATGGCAGTCTGTTCGCTGAGCGTTCGTGGGATGAAAGTATTTTGAGAAATTTGGTTTAATAAAATCAGGAAGAATACGATGGCAGTCGGGTGAGCATTTCAGGCACGACCCGATTGCCTGTTCGTTGCAGGCTGGAGGGAGCGCAACCATAAAGCTGCCGGAAGGTTCGTGAAAAGTGGGCGAGACTCTCAAAGCCTGTAGCAAAAGCAGTTTCTGAAACACTTGCTTTGCTGTCTGTCAGCATTTGGCGTGCTTTTTCAAGTCTAATGGCCAGATAGAAATTCTTTGCAGAGCGCCCCAGATAACGGTGGCATAGTCGTTCCAGTTGACGTTGTGAAAGGTTGACTTCAGTTGCAATCAGACTGATGGATAGAGGTTGTTCTATATTGTCTTCCATGAGTTCAACGACTTTCACAAGGCGGTCGTCACACAAGGCATAACGTCGTTCTGGTGAACCCCTTTGCGCCGTATCCCCCGTGCGGAGTGGGGGATGGATAATCTGCTCAGCCACCACGCGCATGAGTGCGTCGCCTTTCTGCAAGCTGATCAGAAAGAGAATCATATCGATAACAGCAGATCCGCCAGCGCATGTTAGACGATCGCGATCAAATTCGTAGAGTGTCGGCGATATGACGATTTCCGGATATGCTGCAGAAAAAGCGCTGACAGCTTCCCAGTGCATCGTCACACGTCGGCCGGCAAGAAGGCCGCATTCCGCAAGAATAAATGCTCCTGTATCCACAGCTCCCAGTAATGTGCCATGTCGGGCAATGCGCCTCAGTTCCGCGCGTGTAGCGTCTGTTACACAGTGCAGCGGTTCATAACTTGCCATAATAAATAAAATTTTTGGCGTTTTTCCGGCCCCGAATGCCTCAGTGACTGGAATGGAGATCCCATTGGAAGCCGTTACGGGGTGACCGTCCTGAGAGAAAAGCGACCAGCCTAATCCTTCGCTACCAAAGCGGGAGGCAACACGAAAAGCATCAATGGCGCAGAATAGTTCAAGCATGGAGAATTGGGGCAGAAGCAGAAAGCCGACAGGGCCGTCTGCCTGCATCCAGCGAGCACGCCACTCGGAAAAATTATTTGGCTCCATTACAGTCAGTGAATCTGGCCGAGAAGTCGTGGTAGAACACGGATTTTCGAAGCGACTTCATCGCGATCGACATACACCCCTTGAAGGTGGCGCGCGCCACTTTGTGGATCAAATTCCCTTCTGGCATGCATGACCCGGCGATTGTCGAAGATCCACATGTCGCCCGGATTAAGCCGTCGTTCGATCCGGAAACGTTCATCACGGGTCATGGCCTGAAAGAGGCGAAGCGCTGCATAAATGGCATTCATATTGGTCGTCGGCGCATCAATAGGACCGCGTAGAAAATTCGCATAGCGGATTTCCGAAACGGTTCCATGCTGGTCAAGCGCAATAAGGGGGCTGGACCAGCGGTAATCGGTACGATCGTCCCGGTTCCAGGATGGCAAAGGTGTGTTGGTCAGAACGGCAAAATGGTTTGGATGTTCGGTGCGCACGGCTTCTGCAATAGCGAAACCGTCCACGAAAATACTTTCTCCACCGGTTGCATCGTTGATGAGGCAATGCAGAAACTGGAATCCGGGTTGGAGTTCGCGCGTCGGTAAATCCGTGTGAGGAGGAAGATTGACTGACGTATAAGCCGCACTGTCGGGTGTCGGCTTTGATTTCACATCAAAGACACGTCCGAAATTTGTCTCGCGGATATGAGAAATCCGATGGGCCGGACCAAGCAGACTGTCCGGTTTTGTCGGAACATTTTTCATCAGCGTCAGGCCGGAATCCCGTAAAGCCAGAAGCCATGAGAGTAGTGCTTCATCCTGCTCCATGACGTTGCTGTATTCAAATGTCTGGAGATCAGAGGCGTGTTCAGCCCCCCAGATAAAGGGTTTGGGGCGATTGGCTTCCCGTTCCTTGCGGGAGATGTCATCTGTTGCATGTGCGCGCAACCATCCTGCCTGATAGGAACTCCGATGTCCATCATTCCAGAGGATATTCAATGTTGGGCCGATATCTGATTCAGGTGTGATGTCACAGGCGAGAGAGGCAAGGTCGGTCGGGGCATCGACAATTTCGAAAATCTGTTCACGTGTAAGGGGAAGATAGCATCGTGTGCAAGGACAGTTGTCACGCAGCCACCAGCTATTGAAGGATGTATCGCGGCCGTCGCTCCATGTGACATGAACGGTATCCTGCGATATCGAAGCTGTCATCATCCGTTCGTGTGTATTGTATGGTCGCCAGTCAACAACAATGGGGACAGGAGGTTCGGCTGTCATAACGTCTTCCGTCTGACGGATCGTGGCACTCATGTTTCAGGCTCCGGTCTTCGAATGTGGTCCCCACGCGGGGCGTGTGAAAATACGGTTCAGGTGTGGGATAAAAGCTTCCAGCGGCATGGTGTCATAGTCGCGGTTGAAAGCTTTCTGATCCCACTGGTCGGTAAAACGAGCGGTCCGTTCAAAGGCTGGGTGGCCTTTAAAGGCCTCGCGTGCGTTCGGATTTCCTCCGAAATATTCAGCATAGTAATAGCCTTGAAACGCTTCATGGTTTTCTACCATCCACGTATTTTCCGGTGAGACGTAAGGTGCAATCATGGTGGCGGCAAAAGCGCCGTGATTGGTGGGGGCTAATACGTCACCGATATCGTGGATGAGCGCACAGACGATGGTTTCATCGTCGGCTTTTGCACGATGGGCAAAGGTGGCTGTCTGCAGGCAGTGCTGGTACCGATCAATCGGGTAGCCGAGATCAAGGGTGCTCAGGAGTTTCAGTGACGAAATGATGTAACCGACCAGTTCGCCTTGAAATTTATCGAATTTCTCACCGATCGGGATCCAGTCTTCGGCTGTTGCTTCATCAAAGCTTCTGAACATGACAGAAATTCCTTCAGATGGCCTGCTTCTGTCTTTTGAGGACATCGCGTTTGCTGGCGACAATGTCCCGATCCATGTAACACTGGCGCATGTGCCGACTGCCATGATCGAGGGTGTAGCCTGAGCGCCCATGATACAGGCGGTAATTGTCCATCATCAGCAGATCGCCGGGTTTGAGCTTGAAGCCGAGTGTCAGCGGCGACGCTGGAAGTATGAGGTGCCACAGAGCCTGTCGCGCACGATAGTAACGGTCCAGATGCTCATCAGGCAGAAGATCGATCAGTTCAGTCCGGTTGGAATATCTTACCTGCCTAACAGAGCCCTTTTCATCGAGAGAGATGAGGGGTGCTCTGTTTTCGAGGAGGCTAGTTGAATCCCGGTAGCGGAACTGAACAATTGTTGATGTCAGCGTCTCAAAGGCTTCCGGATCTTGGATGCGAAGTGTTTCAGCAGCCTTGAACCCATCGACGAGAGTGGAATCACCTCCTGCCGCGTCATTCGTCAGGCAGTGCAGAAGAATATATCCCGGTACGGGTTCACGATAGGGATTGTCGCTATGTGGCTCCAGATGTCTGGGTGTCATCGTGAGATCATACGCATTGGCTATGGCTTTTACGTCAGCCAGTCCGCCCCAGTTTGTGTAGCGGATCGGACCGATAGTGCCTGCAAATTCAAGCGCTCCATCCATGTGGGTTGGCACATTGCTGACAATGGAAAAGCCATAGGTTTTTAACTGATCAAGAAAGGCCGCCAAGGGAGGATTATGGGAAGGATCTTTCCTGTGTTGTCGCTGTATTTCGGAGAAATCATAAGATTCCGGCAAGGTAAGAGTGGAATCCCATAAAACCGGCTGCTGTTCAGGTGAGCCGGATAGAATGTCATTGATCCAGCGTTCCGAAAGAATACATTCAAATCCGTCTGAAAACTGAAGAGTCAGATTTTCTGAGACTGCCGTTATCGTCAGATCAAGCGGCAGATCAGCTGCCTCGATCAGCCGCTGCCCCGTCAAGGGATCCGTTATCCGTGCATCATTGAGGCGTTCACGTAACCAGATCGGGTGCAGGCGAATCTTTGTCTGGCCTGAACGCTGTATGATCAGATGGCCTTCTTCAACCGTCATTTCTGCCATGGGACTGGCAGGTTGAACGGGTGCCACAACCGTTTCCATAACACTCATCAGTGGTTACTCCGGTTCGTTTCGAATCCGATCTTATGTCATGGAATGGGATTTTTATGATAAAAATCGTCTTACTTTTGATTTTTATGGACATGACCCCAGCAATTTTTTCGTGTGCTTAATTGCTTTGGATTACGGAATTTCGGAGAGCACCCAGTCGATGAATTTTTTCGTGTGTTCTGAGGGGTGTGGCGTGGTGTGCAACCAATACCCGCTGTTTGGTCGGACTATTGGATCGCCTAATGGAACAAGAGTTCCATTGCTGAGCGCATCATCGACAAGGCCACGCCATCCGAGTGCAATGCCCTGATGAGCGTGCGCTGCCTGAAGAACAAGCGCGTAAGTGTTGAGAGTGAGGTTGCTAGCTTTCTGAAAGCGCTTTGTTCGGGTTTCCGTGAACCAGTCATGCCATGTCAGGCAGTGCATATTCGCGTTTGTTTCCAGATGGAGAAGGGGTAATTTCCCGATCCTGGAAGAGTTTTTGGATAAATTATGGTTCCTGAAAAACTCGGAGCTGGAAACAGGGACGACCTCTTCTTGAAAAAGCTGGATGGAATTTTTGTTTGAGTGAGTATTTTTCCCAAAGTAGATTGTGACATCATTCGGTTTGTCGTTTCTATTTGGTTCTGCATGTGAGCCGATAATGCGAACTTCTGTATCAGGGTTGATGTCACGGAATCGCGAAACGCGGGGAATGAACCAGCATGAGGCAAAGCCGTAGTCAGTATATAAATTTATCGTCGACTTGTTATCCAGATTACGTATTTCACTGATTTTTTTGTCTATCAGCGGAACAGTTGTCGCTACTGTCTGGTACAGCAGCAGACCAGCCTCCGTCATCCGGCATCCCCTATGTTCCCGTACAATCAGGAGTTGCCCTATCTGCTCTTCCAGGCAGCGGATGGTGTAGCTTACGGCTGGCTGTGAAAGTCCGAGTTCCCGCCCAGCAGCCGTGAGATTGCCAAGACGGCCGACAGCTTCAAATGTCCGGATCCAACCGAGATCAAGGGGCCGTTCTGCCATAAAACCTCTTTATGACGGTCATCAGAAAATAGTCTCTTCACACCCGCTCAAATTAGAATTTTATTTGGTCTACAGACAAGCGGGAGATAGCGGCGGCTGTTTTCAGTTTGATCGAAATTCAATGGAAATTTTCTTTCACTCATAGGGTGACGTTCATAGAAACGATTGCCGTATGAAGAAAAGGGCGGCTGTTCGTGAGCGACCAAAAACAAAATATTCTCATCCTGATGGTTGATCAGTTGAACGGAACGCTATGGCCGGATGGTCCGGCAGATTTTCTGCATGTGCCGAACCTGCGGAAACTGGCCGAGCGTTCCACCCGCTTTGTGAACACTTATACGGCAAGCCCGCTTTGCGCTCCGGCGCGGGCATCTTTCATGTCGGGGCAACTGCCAAGCCGGACGGGTGTGTATGATAACGCGGCAGAGTTTGCTTCAGATATCCCGACTTTCGCACATTATTTGCGACGGGCCGGCTATTACACTGCCCTTTCCGGGAAAATGCATTTCGTTGGACCGGATCAGCTTCACGGATTTGAAGAACGCCTGACAACTGACATCTATCCGGCGGATTTCGGGTGGACCCCCGACTACACCAAGCCGGGGGAGAGAATAGATTGGTGGTACCATAATCTTGGCTCGGTAACGGGTGCGGGCGTGGCGGAAATCACCAACCAGATGGAATATGACGATGAGGTCGCCTATTTTGCGGCGCACAAGCTCTATGATCTTTCCAGAAGGCAGGACGACAGACCGTGGTGCCTGACCGTCAGTTTTACGCATCCCCATGATCCTTATGTCGCGCGCAAACGGTTCTGGGATCTTTATGAAGATTGCCCTGCTCTTGAGCCGACGGTCGCCCCTATTCCCTTCGAACAGCAGGATGCACATTCAAAACGGTTGATGCTGGCGGCTGATTATGAGTCCAGCCATGTGACGCCGAATGACGTCCGTCGCTCACGCTGTGCGTATTTTGCGAATATTTCTTACATCGACGAGAAAATAGGTGAACTGCTCGATATTCTGGAACGGGGAGATATGGCGAACAATACAACCGTGCTCTTTGTCTCGGATCACGGTGACATGCTGGGCGAACGCGGTCTGTGGTTCAAGATGAGCTTCTTTGAAGGTTCGGCCCGTGTTCCGCTGATGGTGGCGGCTCCTTCTCTTCCCAATGTCAAAATTGAGGAACCCGTCTCGACACTGGATGTTCTTCCAACCCTTCTTGATCTCGCTGGGCTGAATCTTGACGATGCGCGCCCGTGGATAGACGGGAAAAGTCTGGTGCCTGTGGCGAAAGGAGAAGAGGCTCGCGGGCCGGTTCCGATGGAGTATGCCGCGGAAGGCTCCTACGCCCCGATGGTGGGACTTCGGGATGGCGCGTGGAAACTGGTGCTGTGCGAACTCGATCCGCCCATGCTTATGAATCTTGAACTTGATCCCAATGAGCAGTCGAACCGTGCTTCGGACCCGACCGCGGCAGAAACTCTGACGAGTATGACGCAGGCGATGAACGCGCGCTGGGATCTGGGGCGTTACGATGCGGCGGTGCGCACCAGTCAGGCCCGTCGTCATCTGGTCTATGAGGCTTTGCGGAACGGCAATTATTATCCGTGGGATTTCCAGCCATTGCAGCAGGCCTCAGAACGCTACATGCGTAATCACATGGACCTCAACATTCTGGAAGCTTCGAAGCGCTATCCTCAAGGAGATTGATCTCCGTGAATTATGCCAGATTGCCGGGATCGAAGCTGGAGTATCACCGCTGCGGCTGACAGGAGCGCGCTGAGCAGGCACACCATGTTCCATCCCCCCGCCGTCCACGCCAGCATGGCGGCGGCGGACCCCGATGCGCCTCCGAGGAACATGACCCCCATGAAAAGAGTCGTGATCCTTCCCCGCGCCTCGGGACGACCGGCGTAAATGATGTGCTGGTTGGAAATGAGTACGCTCTGAACGGCGAAATCGAGCAGGATGCAGCCGGCGATCAGGCCAGACAGTGATTGCCAGATGCTGAAGACGAACCATGAGAACAGCACAAGGACCGTCCCACCAAGAATGACGCGATGTGGTCCGCGTCTGTCCGCGATACGTCCCGCGACCGGTGCGGCGAAGATACCAACGGCCCCGATGATGCCAAACAGTCCCGCAACTTCAGAACCGAGATTGAAGCGTGGGTCCTGTAGCCGCAGGGCAAGGATGGTCCAGAACACGGAAAACACGCCGAACAGCAACGCCTGCGTGAATGCCGCCAGCCGCAGGGATGGTAGTTGCCGCCAGAGATGGGTGAGGGAGACCATCAGTTCGCGGTAGCTTGTCTGCGTGGTTGGCTGGCTTTCTGGCAGCATCCGTCCCATGACGGTTGCGGTGGCGAGCGCCAGCGGCACGCCGAGCCAGAACATGGCGCGCCATCCTGCATGAGCGGCGACAAACCCAGCGAGCGTCCGGCTGAGCAGCAGTCCACACAACAGTCCGGACATGACGGTTCCCACGATGGCCCCCCGCCGTTCAGGGGGCGCGAGATGGGCGGCGAGCGGCACGATCTGCTGCGCGACCGTGGCGGCGGCGCCCATGCACAGGCTGCCCAGAACGAGGACGCCAGCGGTAGGGGCAAGCGCCGCAATGACCAGCGCGCAGGCCAGCACACAAAATTGCGTGACAATCAGTTTTCGGCGCTCGAACAGGTCGCCAAGGGGCACCAGAGTGAACAGGCCGAGGGCGTAACCAAGCTGTGTGGCTGTCGGAACAAGTGCCATGAAACTGCTTGGCATGGCGCGCTCCATGACGCCCAGCATCGGCTGATTATAATAGAGATTGGCGACGGCAAGCCCGGTCGCCGCGGCCATGGCGTAGATCAGACGGCGGCTCGGGCTGGCGTTCATCATCGCTCCGACAAAATCTGGGAGGAAGGGCAGGGAGGAAATGACGCTGCATTGCTACAGACAATCGGAAGAGAATCAATTGCGCCTTCATTTCTGAGGAGTATGAGAGAGGCATGACTCTCTCAACCGCTCCGGGCTCAGACGCCGCGCTCCTTACCCTTGCTCTCCGCCTCGCGCGGGAAGCGTCCGATCTTATCAACGCGATCCGTGCCAAAGGCTTTGTGACCAGCACGAAATCGGACCGTTCGCCGGTAACGGAAGCCGATCAGCAGGCGGAAAAGCATATTCTAGCCGGATTGCGGGCCGAAGCGCCCCATATTCCTGTGATTGCGGAAGAAGAAGTAGCCGCTGGCATTCATGTCAAAGGTGGTCACGAATACTGGCTGGTCGATCCGTTGGACGGCACGCGGGAGTTCGCAGCTGGGCGGGATGATTTCACGGTGAATATCGGTCTTGTGCGCGATGGTCGGGCCGTGCTGGGCGCGATGGCACTCCCAGCCTATGGCCAGTTCTATGCGGGTGGCGTGGGACTGGGGGCCGTGCGCTACGACGCCGAGGGAGAGCACCCCATTCACGTTCGTACCGCACCGAAGGATGGCCTCGCCGTGCTGGCGTCCCGTCATCATGGCGATGATCCGGCGCTTGCGAAATTTCTGGATGGCCGTCCGATAGCCTCGCTGGGCAATATCGGTTCCGCCGTGAAGTTCGTGCGCGTGGCGGAAGGTGTGGCCGATCTTTATCCCCGGCTTGGGCCGACCATGGAGTGGGATACCGCGGCGCCTCAGGCAATTGTCGAGGCGGCCGGGGGGCATGTCACGCTGCTCGATGGGAGCGGCCCGTTGCGTTATGGCAAAGATGGCTGGAAAAATCCCTTCTTTGTGTGTGTCGGGGATATCGGCGCCTGAGAAACGATGCATGTTTTTTTCGGTCGACCAATCCAACTGGTCGATGATGGCATTTCCATGTTAGACTTGACGTTTAACCGGGGAGTTCCATGACCGACCGTCTTTCGTCCACTGCCGACGGCCTGTCACGTGCCGCAGAGCTTCTGCGTGGCGGGCGGCTTGTCGCGTTTGGAACGGAGACTGTTTACGGGCTTGGGGGGGATGCGACGGACCCATTGGCGGTCGCCCGTATTTTCGAAGCCAAGAAGCGCCCGCGCTTCAATCCGTTGATCAGTCATTTCGCCGATGCTGACGAGGCTTTCCGGCATGTGGTCCCCACCGCCTCCGCCCGCATTCTGGCAGAACGGTTTTGGCCCGGTCCCTTGACGTTGGTGCTGCCGCGCGCGGCTGATGGTGCAATCTGCGACCTTGCCGCTGCTGGCCTGCCGACCGCTGCGGTGCGTGTGCCGGCAGAGGAAACCGCGCTTGCCCTTTTGCGTGCCGTGGGACGTCCGATCGCAGCACCTTCGGCCAATCTTTCCGGTGCGGTCAGCCCGTCGGATGCGGATCATGTGCTGGAAGGGCTGGATGGCCGCATTGACGCTGTGCTTGACACTGGTCCGTGTGCGGTAGGTGTGGAAAGCACCATCCTCGATCTCTCCGGCGATACCCCCCGTCTGTTGCGACCGGGTGGTATTTCCGTTGAAGATATCGAAGCCGTGATCGGCCCCGTAGCGCGCGTCAGTGCCAGCAAGACGGGGCAGGCGCCGGTTGCACCGGGGATGCTGACTTCTCATTACGCGCCAGGGCTGCCTGTGCGCCTCAATGCGCAGTCCGTAGAGGCCGACGAAGCGCTGCTGGCATTCGGCTCTCCGCTGGAGGGCGCGCGCGTGGTCTGGAATCTCAGTGAGACGGCGCGTCTTGATGAAGCCGCGTCGCGCCTGTTCGCCGGTCTGCGCTATCTGGACCGTGAAGGCACCCGCCTCGGCTGCCGACGGATTGCCGTTCAACCGGTGCCCTCCACGGGGCTCGGACTCGCCATTCTCGACCGGCTCGGCAGGGCTGCCGCTCCGCGTCCCGCTGTACAGGAGCGCAGCGTCGCATGAGCGACACGTTCGACTCGAAAGAACTGAAAATCCTTTCCGATATTCTGGCGCTCGTGCTTGAAGATCAGCCGGGGCAGTCGGAGACGGCGCTGGCCGCGATCCGCTCGCGGGCGCAACGCAATCAGGTCACTGGTGGCGCGCTGAAGAACCTGTTCACTGCCATTGCGCCCAATCCACCCAAACGGCCGTCGGGCACCACGTCGCGGGCGCGCACCTCCAAGACGGCCAGCGCGGATATCCAACTCGAACGCCAGCGCGTGCGGGATCTGTCGGAAAACCTCAACAAACTCGATATGGAACTGCGTTCTGCTCGGGCGGCCAATGCATCGCTCAAGGCGGAGCTTTATCTCACGCAGCAGGCCCGTGCCGAGACACAGAGCCGGCTCATGGCGGCACAGGCGGCGCCCCATACCCGTTTTGGCCTGATCGGTGTCGTGTTCCTGATTGGATGCATCGCGGGTGTGGCGGGAGACGAATTGTTCCATTCGCTCAAGCCGCAGCCACATCACGCGCCGAATGCGCTGTATCTCCACTAATTCCAAAGCTTGTCCGGACAAACCAGTATGACCAGTCTTCCTCCCGCCCTGCTCGCCGCACTGGAAAAGGCCCTCGGCCCCGGCGGCCTGCTGACGGACGCCAGCGACATGGCCCCGTTCCTGACGGACTGGCGCTCCCTGTTCCACGGCAAGGCCTGCGCCGTCGCCCGCCCCGCCAGCACGGAAGCCTGCGCGGAAGCCGTGCGACTGTGCGCGGAACATAATGTCCCTGTCGTGCCGCAGGGCGGCAACACCAGCATGGTCGGCGGCGCGACACCGGATGAGACAGGCCACGCTCTGGTCATCGTCACCAGCCGCATGAACAAGGTGCGCGAGATCGATCCGATCGACAATACGATGGTGATCGAAGCAGGCGTGACCCTGAAGGCCGCGCAGGATGCTGCGACAAACGCCGGACTGATGCTGCCGCTCTCCATTTCCTCGGAAGGTTCGGCGGAGATTGGCGGCGTGCTCGCCACCAATGCGGGCGGCAACAATACGGTGCGCTACGGCAACGCCCGCGAGCTGGTGCTGGGCCTCGAAGCCGTGCTGCCGGACGGTCAGGTGCTGAACCTGATGCGCCGTCTGCGTAAGGACAATACCGGCTACGCTCTGCGCCAGCTTTTCGTCGGCTCGGAAGGCACACTTGGTCTCATCACCACAGCCATCCTCCAGCTTCAGCCGAAGCCGAAATCCGTCGAGGCCGCCCTGTGCGCCGTCGCTGACGCCAAGGGCGCGTTGGCCCTATTCTCGGCCTTCCGCAACACGGAACCGAGCGCGATTCAGGCGTTCGAGTTCATGTCCGGCCTGAGCATGAACCTCGTCAACACGCTGATCCCCGACGCCTCCCTGCCGCTGTCCGAGCCCGCCCCCGCCTATGTGCTGGTGGAACTGGCCAGCCCGCGTGAGGGCGGCGCTCTGCGCGACCTGATGGAAGAAGTGCTTGGCAAGGCTTTCGAGGACGGACTGGTCAGCGACGCCGTGCTGGCGGAAAGTGAAACGCAGCGTCTGGCCTTCTGGAAGCTGCGCGAGGAGCACGCCGAAGCCCAGAAGCGTGCGGGCGCATCCGTGAAGAACGACGTTTCCGTGCCGCTCTCCGCCATCCCGACCTTCATCGACCGCGCCACGGCGGCCTGCGAGAAGCTGATTCCCGGCATCCGCGTCGCCCCGTTCGGCCATATCGGCGACGGCAACATCCACTTCAATCTCGTCCAGCCGGAAGGCGCGGACGGCAAGGCGTTCCTCGCCCGCGATCACGAGATGATGGACACCGTCGCCAACATCGTGCGCGAACTGGGCGGTTCCTTCTCCGCCGAGCACGGCGTCGGGCAGCTCAAGACCTACATGATGCCAAGCTGGCGTGGCGGTGCGGAGCTGGACATGATGCGCCGCATCAAGGGCGCTGTGGATCCGGAGGGGATCATGAATCCCGGTAAGATTTTCCCGGCGTCCTGAAGAGGCAACCGGGCGCTACTCCATAACCGCCCGGTTATACTTCTATGAGGTTTTATCCAATTGCGCGGAGGCCGTTGTTGCGTGACCCTACACGAACAGCCAGCCCCGCCTGTCCCTCGCTCAGCACACGACAGAAGACGGCTGGCTAACCGACATTTCCTGAAGGAATGCCGTCATGTCAGCACAGCTCACCCTTCACGAAACGGGGCTTGAAGTCGTCCTGCCGGACAGTCAGCCCTGTTACTTCAATTACTTCTGGCTGCGCGACAACTGCGCTTCATCCTTCGACCCCGAAACACGGGAGCGGGTGTTCGATATCTTCGCCGAACAGAAGCCGCCTGTCCCGGCTCATGCCGCCATCACAGGCCAACAGCTCGATATCGTCTGGAAAGACAGCAATCACGCCTCGTCCTACGATCTCGCTTGGCTGGCCCGTCACGTCAGAGCGGAACCGCGACCTGATCCGGCCACTCTGCCACGAAAGCATTGGCATGCGGATCATTATCGGAAAATGAAGCGGTTTTCCCAACTGGCGCTCAGGTCTGATGCAGCCACGCGAAAAGCGTGGGTCCATGCGCTCCTGACGGAAGGCGTGGCGATGGTGACCGACATGCCGGACACGGAAGCGGCGCTTGAAGAAACGGCCTCTCTTCTCGGCGTGCCGCGCCCCACGTTCTTCGGCCTCTATTTCGATGTGAAGCTGCACATCAATCCGGACAATCTCGCCTATACGGCCAAGGCACTGGAACTCCACACGGACGTCCCCTCAGAGGATCTCGCGCCCGGCGTGCAGTTCCTGCACTGTCTGGCCAATACCGTGGAAGGCGGCGAGAGTCTGTTCGTCGATGGCGCGGCGGTCGCGACCGAACTGAAGCGCACCTATCCGGACGATTTCGCCCTTTTGTGCGAGACCTCCGTGCCCTTCTATGACGAGCACGACCGATACGACATGCGGGCCCGTCAGCGCATCATCGAACTGGATGTGCAGGGCGACATCTCGGGCGTCACCATCAGCCAGCACATGGCGGATATCTTCGACATGGACCAACGTTTTCTGGATCGCTTCTACCCGGCCTACTGCCGTTTCGGTCGGTTGTTGCAGGATGACCGTTTCCTGATGAAGTTCCGCCTCAATGCCGGAGAATGCATCGTGTTCGACAACCACCGCATCGTTCATGGACGCGCCGCCTTCGTCGCGGAAAGCGGAAAACGTCACCTGAGAGGAACTTACACCGACCGGGGAGAACTGCGCAGCGCATGGCGCATCCTGTCGGGCGAAGGGAGATTCGCGGCATGAGCACGACACCGATTGACGAGCAGAGCCTGCGCGTCGATCTCGCGGCGGCGTTCCGGCTGGCCGCCCGCTTCGGCTGGCACGAGTCCGTCGGCAATCATTTCAGCGCGGCGCTTTCGCCCGACGGGCGACGCTTCCTGATGAACCCCAAATGGCGGCATTTCTCTTCCATCCGCGCGAGCGACCTGCAGGTGCTTGATGCGGACGATTCCGATGTCATGAACCGCCCGGACGCGCCGGATGCTTCGGCGTGGTGCATCCACGGCACCGCCCATCGCCTCGTGCCGTCGGCGCGTGTGATCCTTCACTGCCATCCTATCGCCTCCACCACGCTCGCCACATTGGCCGACCCGCGCCTGCTGCCGATCGACCAGAACACAGCCCGTTTTTTCGGTCGAATGGCGATTGATCCCGAATGTGGAGGTATCGCCGACCAACAGGAAGAAGGCGACCGGATCGCCAGAATGCTTGCCACCGCTCCAACACTCCTGATGGCCAATCATGGCGTCACCACCACGGCAACGACCGTGGCGGAAGCCTTCGAGGATCTGTATTTTTTCGAAAAAGCCGCCGACACGCTCCTGCGCGCCTACGCCACCGGCCAGCCCCTTTCCATCATGAGCGACGAGATAGCGCGGAACACGGCCGAAGGATGGGATGCCTATCGCGGCGCCTCCTTCGCGCATTTTGATTACCTGAAAAGCGTGCTGGACAGGGAAGACCCTTCTTATCGCGACTGAATGCTGGCATGAGGGAATGATATCGATGTGACAACGAAAGGGCGCGCCGTGAAGCTTCATCGCCAGTTGCCGCCCCTCCGGCTCATCATCGTGTTTCAGGCTATCGCGCAGTATCGCAACCTCTCCACCGCCGCCCGCGCGCTCAACGTCTCGCAACCCGCCATCAGCAAGTCGCTGCGTGAACTCGAGAACTGGATCGGTACGCCGCTTGTCGATCGCACACGCCGCCCTCTCGGCTTAACAACCTGCGGAGACGTGCTGCTCGCCGCAACGGAAAGCGGCCTGAAACTGATCGCGGACGCCATTGAGGAAATCACTCGCCTGCATGACGAGCAGGACAAGACCCTCAAAATCTCCTGCTCGATGGGTTTCGCCACCTACTGGCTGATGAAACGGCTGCCGACCTTCACCACATGCTGGCCGTCCATCGCCGTCAACATTCTCACAACACCGCATGACATGGCGCCCGACGCGCCTCATGCCGATGTGATGTTCCGTTACGGACACGGCAACTGGACGGATGGCGAGGTGATCTTCCTCTTCCATGAGCGGATCGAGCCGGTAGCCAGTCCGGAATTCGTGGAAAACGCCCCGCTTTCCCCCGGCAGTCTGGCCAACATTCCCCTGATTCATGTCGATGTCGATGACGCCTCATGGCGAAGCTGGAACGGCTATCTGACCCACATGGGTTTCCCCCTTCATGCCACCGAAAAGGACATGCGTTTCAACAACTACGTTCAGGCCACACAGGCCACCCTGCACGGGCTGGGCGTCATGCTGGGATGGCGTTCGATCACAGGGGATCTGGTGAGTGAGGGACGCCTCCGTCCCGTCGGACTGCCGTCCATGGTGCCGGAAGAACACGCCTATTACATCGTCGTGCCGAAATGGAGCCGAACCAGTCCTTCCGTGCAGCGCTTTGTGAAATGGGTGCTGCAGGTGATCGAAGAGGAAAGGACGAACGCGCCCCCGACCGCCCTCTCACCTGAGCCGCAGGATCGTATTCTGGAACCGTGAATGCACTCGCCTCTGTGCGCCTCCTTCCCCGGATGATAAACAGGCGGGGTGAACATGATTGATGCCCCCGATTCCTCCGCTCCTCCCACTGACGGCGCACTCCTTGGTGTTTCGCTGCGTCAGCCGCCCTCCAATGTGGACGCCGAACAGGCGCTCCTCGGCGCGCTACTGACCAACAACAAGGCCTATGACCGCGTCTCTGACTTCCTGACCGGCGCGCATTTCGCCAACCGGGTGAACGGCGCGATCTATGACGCCATCGCCAAGCGCATCGAAGCGGGCATGCTGGCCGATCCGGTCACGCTCCGCGCCACGCTGGAAAATTCGGGCATCCTCGATGAGGTCGGCGGCCTCCCCTACCTCGCCCGCCTGCTGACGGCGACGGTCGGCATCATCAACGCCGGCGACTATGGCCGCGCGATTCACGACGCCTGGATTCGCCGCCAGCTGATCGACATCGGGGAGACCATCGTCAACAGCGCGTTCGGCAGCAACGATCTCGACGGGCAGGACCAGATCGCCGCCGGTGAGGAGCAGCTTTTCCGACTGGCTACCGACAAGGGGCAGGACGGCGGCTTCACCGGCTTCGACCGGGCGCTCGCCTCCGCCATCGAAACCGCCGAAAAAGCCTTCCGCAACGAAGGCGACGTGTCCGGCCTCACCTCCGGCCTGCGCGACTTCGACAAGAAGACCGGCGGCCTGCATCCGTCCGATCTGCTGATCCTCGCCGGTCGTCCCGCCATGGGCAAGACCGCGCTCGCCACCAAGATCGCCTTCTCCGCTGCCCGCGCCCTGCAGAATGCCGCCCGTGAAAAGGGCGAAGGCGTGCAGCCGGAAGGCGCCGTGGCGATCTTCTCGCTCGAAATGTCGTCCGAACAGCTCGCCACACGTATTCTCTCCGAGCAGGCCGAGGTCTCCGGTGAGCGTATCCGTCGCGGCGACATCGGACAGAAGGAATTCGACCGGTTCGTGCGCGTCAGTCGTGAACTGACCCAGCTTCCACTGGTGATCGACGACACCCCCGCCATCTCGCTGTCGGCCATGCGCACGCGCTGCCGCCGCCTGAAGCGGACCAAGGGGTTGAGCCTCGTGGTGGTCGATTACCTCCAGCTCATGCGGCCCGCCGTCGGCACGCGTCCGGACAACCGCGTGCTCGAAATCTCGATGATCACGCAGGGTCTGAAGGCCATCGCCAAGGAACTGGAAGTGCCGGTCATCGCACTCTCCCAGCTTTCCCGTCAGGTGGAAAGCCGCGAAGATAAACGTCCGATGCTGTCCGATCTGCGTGAATCAGGCTCGATTGAGCAGGACGCCGACGCCGTGATGTTCGTTTATCGTGACGAATACTATCTTCAGCAGCGTGAGCCGAAGGAAACGGCCTACGATTCCATGGAGAAATATCAGGCGGCGCTGGAGGAGTGGGGCCGCAAAATGGAACTTGTCCACAACAAGGCGGAACTGATCCTCGAAAAGCAGCGTCACGGTCCCACAGGCACCGTGCAACTTTACTTCGAAGGCCAGTACACGCGCTTTGCGGATCTGGATATGATCCATGAGGATTATCGGGGATAGCGTACCGCCGGGGCAGTTTCTGACAAGGTTCAGGATGTTCCGTGTCTCATCATGCGCCGCATTCGGTTGTCGGCGTGTGGATTGAGATAATGAAACACGGCAGTGGCGCGGATCTCGTCATGATCACAGGGTTCATTGGCGTGCACTGAGCGGTAGCCCCAGAAGAAATAGATATTTCCCGGACTCATCCTTATCCGCGTCGGTCGCAGGGAACCTGACCGGCAGCCGCGTTTCAGCAGGGTCTGCGTCAGACGATTGTCGAGCAATATTTTGTCCATCAGATTGGTCAGGTAGTTCTTTCTGATGCGCCGCTGATTGGGAAACATGATCAGGTCGCCTGTCTGACCCTTTGAGGGCATCAGAACCGGGACGAGGGCGGTTACAACATACGAATCATAATGGAAAAAATAAGCATGCTGGTCGCCAGTGCGACCGGAAAGACAGCGTAGCAACTGGTAGCATGCTTTTTCCGGCGCGGATTTTCCAGTGCCCAAACGATAGATCGTGCGGCACGCCTGATTGAATTCGGGAGAAAGGGACAATGCTTCCAGAAAGGTGCCACTGACAGGCTGATTACCCTCAAAGGCAACATATTCACCGCCAGCGTCAGCCACCTTTCGCATGATAAAGGCCTGCAACGCCAACATCTGCGCATCGTCGATACAATTCTCCGCTACGCCGAAGCCGGTCTGGTTCATATCCTTGACGATGCGCGCTAGAGTGGTCTCGGGTAGATTGGGAAAAACCGGGGAGAGGGAAGGTTTTTCCATCAAGACTGAGACCATCTCGGATGGCGATAGATCTCCGCTTACAGTCTTGTATCCGACAAACGCCGCCTCAGCCTTGTTCATTTTTTTGCTCCAGTGGCGTGGCCACCTTGAATTGGACGCAACGGTTCTTGTGCCACTGCAAGCTCTGCGTCTGGCACTCGTCCCGTTGAGGCATTTTCGATCGTTGGATGGAGTCGAAGTTTGAATAAATCTTTTTATTGAACAGGAACCGTAAGAACGTATGCGGTCTTCTTGAGATACTCTATCGGGAGGCGCTCTTCTGTTGTCTGTCGTCGGGATTGTGCAATGTTGTGGAAAAAAACTGCAAGTAAAAAGCGAACGCCGTTCACCACGAATCTGTGTTTACCACGCCATTACAGACACAATACGGGCAGAGCGCACGGGTGCCGTGGCGCTGCTCCGCCTTATGGTCGATTCTGGCCCTAAAATTGGGCTGCTTTAAAGAATAGCGGTCCTCAACTTAAACAATCAAGTTTCTGAAAAGTATTTCCAGAAATGGAGTGTTAAAATTGTTACTTTTGGTTACCATTTGTCTCCATTACTGACACGGTGCCAGCTATTGGGGGCCACACACGAATAAATATACCGCGCGTCCAGTTTCATCTCGCCCGGTGAGCAGGGTGCATGACTGCTGGCAGGCGTGCCGAATGGAATGACCAGTTGACGGCTGGCGGCCAGCGTCTGTGCTGCCATTGTATGACGGACAATAGCGTTGCCTGAGCCATCGAACACCACATTACAACTGGTGTCGGACTGCTGATAGCCGCAAAAGGCGAACCCGTTGTGATTACTGCTGGGGTTCAGTTCGATATGTTCCTGCATCACGCCATCGACCTTGCGGTCTCTGATGTGTCCACCCGTCTTGCCGTCGATTTCCACCCCGAGGCTGGTGGTGATGGCGTCATAATCGCCGTTCGGCGTGTTACGGGTGTTCCAGAAGGTCAGTCGGTCCCAGTGTCCCGGATAGCCATATCCACGGATGGTCCGCTGGGCGAATTCGGCGAGAATGGCTTGCGAGCCTGCGCCGTTTTCCGTTCCCCCGAAATCATTGGCGTAGAAAGAAGGACTGGTGAAGGGAATGGTCCAGTATTCGCCTCCCATCTTGTAGGCGATGGACGTGGCGCCTTCGGAATCGAAATTATAGCTGTCCATCTTGGGGATATAGTCGAGCGCCTTTCCGTCGCCGCCCGGTTTACGATAGTCGATGAGCAGGCCGTTGATGCCTGATCTGTAATTCTTGGGGTCTCTGCCCCAGAGATCGATTTCCGCGAACTCGGAAAGACGGAGCTGACTGTTCCTGCCTCCGGTCGGGTTGTTCACGTCGCCCGGAGGGGCGTTGGGTGTGGGTGCCGGTCCTTCAACGGAAGCATAAAGCCCGACGGACTTCGTATAGCCGCCGAACATGACGGCTGGCGCGTTATAGCTGGCCCATTCCCGGTCGAGTGCAGGACTGCTGCCATCGACGGTGTCCTTGCCGGGTACAAGGTTTTTATGGAACCCCCCTTCAAAGACCTGCCAGCCACCTTGGAGGGTAAAGCCCGTAACCCGGCCCATGTCGTCCGTCGCATAAGACGAAACGATTCCCACGAAATTGGGAAAGGCGCAGCGTGAACGGGCACATCCCAGTTCGTTGGTGATGACGCGCATCCCGGAGCCGCGTTGTGTCAGCCAGCGGGATATGGCGATGGGAAGCGGGGTGGAAAACGTTGTACCCTCTCTGCTGAAATGGGGCGCATGGTCACCGCCATCGTCATAGGGCGAGGTGGAATCCTGTCCTGCGGCAGTAGCGGTGAAAATAGGGGTGGCTCCAACCGTTCTCAATGTCAGGGCGGCTGCGTCGAAATGATCGTAGCCCGCGATCTGTTCTGCCGAGCCCGGCCCGATGCCGGGAGCTTCCCCGGCCATGTTCTGACCACCCATGCCGATGCCCACACAGGTGCCTTGCCAGTCACCACCGTAGGGATAGCAATGCTCGGCCAGCGGCACGCTGTCATATTCCTGCGCACCCCCCAGTCGCAGATGCGTCGGCGTCATCGGATCGACCTGCGGGACATTGCACCCCGCGCCTTCGCAGCCCCATGAATGGCCACGTCCGAAGCGGATGGGATGATTGCCGTACTGACGCAGCCCCAGAGCAGGCCACTGAAAATTCTGGGTCACGGCGCTGGAGGAGAGACCATTCCCATCAGATGGCAGAGAATCTGGTGCGACAGGTGGTGGAGCATTCATGTCCCACGCCAGAGCTGGTGTCGCTCCCATACAAACCGATGCCATCAGGAGGGCCCAGCGCTTTACCATCGTTCTTTCTCCGCGAGACTGGTCTTCGCCGATGAGTGTGTCAGACGAAGGGAATGGAAAAAAGATCACGGTGATTGGCAAAAGGAAAGCATGGGCGTCTGGTGTCTGACATGCGGATGCGTGTTTTAGCGGCTTGAATTTTCAAAAGAGTTTCAGATGGCGTTGATGCTATATTGGTTTCAGTCAGGATGCCGGTTGTAATATGCCGCAGTAAATCAAAGGAAGATTGTCTTGCGGAGTATGGATTTCAGTTCGCTGCATAGTGCATTGGTCACGATTATCGGCCTGACATTACTGACTCTGCTTGGTGTGGGCGTCCGTCTTGTCATGATGCTGACTATCCAGCAGCGCAGAGAACGCCTGAACCGCCAGATCAATGAGCGGATCAGAACACTTATTGCGGCTTACAAGACTTTAGGAGGTTCCTTCACGGGGGATCTGAGCGTCAGCCCATTGCATCTGAAGGATATAAAGCAGCGTAATGGCAACTCCGAAGATGTGGCGCCTCTCGAATTATCGGGGAGTTCGGAGCGGGCCCGGCGCATCCGGGACGCTGTTGAATCCGCTTTGTCCGATATTATTCTCCTCGGAACGGAAGAGCATGTCCGTTTGGCCGTGAAGGCCGCGTCAGAACTGGCGCAAGGACGGAATGTGCACACGCATGATCTTGTTGTCGCGCTGCGTGACTTCATCCGCAAGGCACTGGATATCGAACGCATACCGTCTGACCTGAAACTTCCCCGCCAAGGTCCGAGCAGACCGTCTGGCTCGGGAGGCAGGGAAAAGGGAGAAGGCGGCAAAGACGGCGGCGGTAAAGGCGGTGGCGAAGGAGGTATGGGCGGCGGCATGGGGGGCAATATGAGCGGTGGTATGGCTTCCGATCAGGAGTCAGGCGCGGAAGCCAGCCATCATATGTGAGTCTGAAAACTGCTATCTTCGACGAAGCCAGAGCGATCAGCATCGCTCTGCCGGATGGGCGATATGGCCACCCTGAATCGGACAGCTTTGCATTCCCCCGATTTTTCGGTGGCATGAAGAATCGGCTCATTACTGCCATTTTCGGCCATGCCAGTGCCGCAACTGTATTATTCTTGCATCACTCTGTGATTATATTGCCTCATATACAGGTTTATGCACCGAGATATATAGACAACCCTGTCTCCGGCCCGGCAGAAGGATCGCATCTGTTGCTTTCTTTTAATATCCGGACTCGCCTGATCTATGCACGATCGTTTTCACAGTTTTTTCGTCACCGGAACGTTTGGCGCCCTTCTGCTGACAACTTCGGCGTTGGCTGCAACGCCTGCGCCCACGCAGCAGAACACGACCGACAAGCCGGTCGCCGTAAAAAAAGCGGCTGTTTCCAAAACACCTGCAACCAAGCCGTCTTCGTCCAAAGCGGTCGCCACGACGACCCCCATTGCCGGGATATTGGACGGCTCCAATGGCGAAACGCTGAACGTTCATGGTCACCATGCCGCAGACGGCACTGGTGCCAAATACATGAACAAGATCGTCTATCTGGGTCCGCTGGGTAATCGGGATACACTGGACACGCCTTACTCCGTCATGGGTGTCACGCATGACGTTGTGGTCAACCAGCAGGTTCGTAACCTCAACGATCTGGCTGAGTATCTGCCCTCCGTGCAGTTGGAAATCCGCGGTGATCCAAACACGTCCCGTCCGCAGTCACGCGGGTTCGAGGCGGATGTTGTTTCCAACTCCCGTCTTGATGGACTGAACGTGGTGTCCACAACGCCATATCCGGCGGAGTGGGTCGACAACCTGCAGGTGCTCAACGGGCTTGCTGGCGCGATGTACGGACCCCAGAATCCGGCGGGCGTTTTTGAATACACGCTGAAACGTCCAACGGATCGGCGGACCGAGCGGCTTTCAGTCGGAGTGGATTCCGTCGGCACGCCTACCGTCAATGGCGATATTTCCGGTCGACTGGGCAGGAATGGGTGGTTTGGCTACCGCCTGAACATGCTGCATGCCGATGGCACTGCTTATACGCAGGGAAGTTCGGTGCGCCGTGAAATGGTCAGTGGCGATTTCGATTTCCATCTGGACGACAAGACCGTTATCGAAATTGACGCCAGCCACTACACTTATGACCAGCGCGGAACAGCGCCCGGCTTTGGTATTCCGGCGACCGGTGTGGGCGGCAGCAAACTGCCCGAAGCGCCTGACCTGAGCAAACGCCTGGCTCCCGAGTGGAGCGGTTATAACATGGAAACCAATACTTTCCTTGGCAAGATCCGGCACCAGATCAACAAGGATTGGAGCTTCACACTCGGCGGATTGTATCAGGATGCAGCACGACAGGCCTTTGGTGTGGCCGATACGTTGTGCGATGGGGGTAAGACCTGTTCTGGCCTGACCGGCAGCAATGGATGGTTCAGCTCAAAAGCAACCGCAACAACCACGGCCAATGATTTCCGTGTTGGCAGTAACATGGCTTATTTCAATGGTCGTGTTCACACGGGCCCGATCACACATGATCTGGTCATCGGCACCAACGGCTACATGATGGGCAATTACAATCCCACGGGTGCTGTGACGAGTGCGCAGAATCTGGGTGTGCACAATCTTTATGGCGCGTCACCTTCCGGTGGAACGCAGCCTTATTATCATGGGCGCTATAAATCCAGCAGTGTGATGACGCAGTCCTTCATCGTGGGCGATACGCTGCGGATAAACGAACATTGGTCGATCATGGGAACGCTGGCCTGGAGCTGGATCCATCAGGAAGGCGCACTCAATGCCAGCAGTCCGCTCAGAAAAACCTTTGCGACGTCAGCAGCTTTCAGTCCGACCACCAGTCTGATCTATAAGCCGACCAAAAATCAGACCTTCTATTTTACCTATGGTCGGTCGGTTGAAGCTGGTCCGGTGACGCCCAATAACGCAAGTTATACCAACACGAACATTGCTCTCCCGATCGCGCATTCCGAAGAATACGAAGTCGGCTACAAGGTGCGTTATCAGAAAATGCAGTTCAACGTTGCCGGTTTCCGGATGACGTCACCTTACGCCATGTATGTTGCAGCTGCGGATCCTACGGGCTGTGCTGCCAAGACGAACTGCCAGACCTATCAATACGGTGGCACACAGCGCAATTATGGTGTGGAAGCCCAGATCTCGGGTGAAGTGTTGCCCAATCTGTCTGTTCTTGCTGGCATGACCTGGCTGGATGCTGAACTGGTTGGGGCGTCTTCTTCCACTCTCAACAGAAAAGAGATTGTAGGCGCAGCCCCTCTGCAGGCCAATCTTCTGCTGGACTATCGTCTGCCCGCATCGCTTGGATCCTTCGCATCCGGGTGGGCTTTCACTGCCAATGTCCATTATATGGGTAACCGTGCAGCCAACGTTACCAACACGTTGCACACCGGCTCTTACACGACTCTGCAACTTGGAACGCGTTATGCTTTCCACGTCGCCCGTTTCCCGTGGGTGGCGCGTTTCGGAGTTAGCAACGTTACAAACGAGCGCTACTGGTCTTCAGTCTTTACAGGTGCACCCAGCGGCACCTCGGGAGCAGCCTCAACTTTGTATGCGGGCCTGCCGCGCGTTTATCACTTCACTCTGTCGGCGGAGTTCTGAAGACCTTTCGGGGATTATCAATCCGACATTGGACAGGCCCATCACACTCTGTGATGGGCCTGTTTTCATTTTTAAATCCCTCGTGGCGCTCCAGATGGTTTTTCCACAGACCTTTTTTTGACGGCATTGAAAAGCAGGAAAAATGCAGCAGAAGTGCCGGAACTATGTCAGTGTCGGGAGTGCGTTCTCAATCCATTATTCGTGGAACAGTCGATAAAGGACGTGGCGGCGAAGCGGATGCCTGTGAGGCACACGGGGATGGTCGAAATCATCGTCAGGATCATGCTGCATACCGAGCTTCTCCATGACACGTCGTGATTTGCAATTGGCCGGCACAGTGATGGCCATAATTTCAGGCAGCTCCAGCACATCAAATCCATACTGTAGACACGCCGCTGCGGCCTCAGGGGCGTAACCATGTCCCCCGAAAGACGCGCGATACGCCAGCCTGGGTGTGAAGGGAACATTGTAGGCGATCTTGCGCAGGCCCACAGTTCCAACGAATGCTGCATCTTCCTTGCGTTCAGCGGCCCAGAAACAGAAGCCGTGTTCCTGCATGTGAGCAATCTGGTCATCGATCCATGCACCAAGCGCCTGTTCACGCTTGAGGGGCAGCATGAACTCCATGACGGTGGGATCTTCCGACATGTCTACAAATGGGTGATGGTCAGAGTCCCTCCATGGGCGCCGGATAAGTCTTTCCGTCTGGATGTTCATTCCAGGGGGGCCTGCAATGTGAAGGAGAGGGCTGCAACCACAAAAAAACCGGCTTCCTTGCGAAAGCCGGTTTTCCAGTCCGTATCAGAATACGAAGTAAAAGGTCTTAGAAGCCTTCGCGCTCGAGACGCTTGCGCTCCATCTTGCGGGCGCGGCGCACAGCCTCGGCAGCCTCACGCGCACGACGCTCGGACGGCTTCTCATAGTGACGACGAAGCTTCATCTCACGGAAAAGCCCCTCGCGCTGCATCTTCTTCTTGAGTGCCTTGAGAGCCTGATCGACATTGTTGTCGCGAACGAGAACCTGCACTGGCTAGTCATCTCCTGAAAGAACCGGCTGGTTTTTCGCTGCCGATCCATGAATTTGTGTTGTCGCGCGACTCCGAATGGAAACACGCATCAAAGTGGCGGGCTGCTTACCACACACGAACGGTAAAAGACAAATCGAATTCGCAGGCGTTCCCGTGTCGATGAAAGGCAGGCTATCCTGCCGGACGATAAAGGAAACAGGACATGACATTGCTGAAGATCGCCCGGATGGGTCATCCGGTGCTGCTGAGGAAGGCCGATCCCGTTGAGAATGTGATGGATCCTGCAGTGCAGGGATTCATCGATGATATGATTGAAACGATGCATGATGCGGGTGGCGTCGGTCTGGCGGCCCCACAAGTGCATGTTTCGAAAAGAATTTTTGTCTACTACGTACCGGAGGCAAGACAGGAGGAAGGTGAGGACGCGCCTTCTGGCGTGCGGGTGCTCATCAATCCGGTGCTGACGCCGGTGGGGGATGAGCAGGTGTTGCGCATGGAGGGATGTCTGTCCATTCCGGGATTGCGCGGCTGGGTTCCGCGCTACATGCAGGTCAAGTATGAAGGACTGGATCGGGAGGGAAAGCCCGTTTCTGGCGTGGCGCGCGGGTTCCACGCAAACGTGATCCAGCATGAGGCGGATCATCTCGATGGTGTTCTTTATCCGATGAGGATGACAGATCTTGGCCTGATGGGCTTTGATGCGGAAGCCAGCCGGTTCCTGACGCCGGAGACCATTGCGGGACAGGATGTGTGATGTTTGGAAAATTAGGCGTTCTTCAGTTTGTGGCAGGCGCTGGATATGGCCTGCTTCAGGGGGTTACCCCGCCCACACTGGAGCATTCGCCAGAACGGGACGAGGCGCTCCGTGCGCTCGCTACCGTAGCGGGCGAGAAGGGCTGGACCATCGCGGCGCTCCGCGAAGTGGCGGGCAAGGACGCGGACCTGCTTTTTCCGGGTGGGCGTGTCGAACTGATCGAAGCCTGGGCTGATCTGGCTGATCGTGAAATGGTCGAACGTGTGCGGTTCGCTATCGACGAGGGCGAGTGTTCGCGCCTGAGCCAACGCGTGCGCAGGGCAGTGCTTGAGCGGCTGGCGCTGTTGGAGCCCTATCGCGCTGCCGAACGGCGCGCCGCCACGTTCCTGCTGTCTCCCTGTCAGAAAGGCGTGGCGCCCCGTATTCTTGGTCGGACTGTCAACGCCATCTGGTTCGCGGCGGAAGACATGTCGGGCGGTGTGACATGGGCGACGAAGCGTCTGACTTTATCCACCATCTATCTGCCGACATTTCTGGCGTGGCTGGGTGGAGCCGACCGTGCTGTCGTGGAGCATGTTCTCGATTCAGGATTGGCAAATGTGCGTCGGTTTGGTGAACTCAAACAGCGCGTGTTCAAGCGGCCAGCGGCGCAGGCGGCGTGACCCGGTTCGGCGTTACTCGCTCGGGAAACGAGAGCGTCGCGGGTGAAGGCGTCCTTTTTCTTCGGGAGCAGCAGGTCAGATTCGCACAGGAACTGATGGTGCTGGCGGGACTGGATCTGGCCCAGACTTTGGCGCCTTTGCTGGAGGAATGTGGGCTGGGAGGCGCGCAGTATCGCGCTTTGCAGATGCTGGCGTTTCGGCCCGGGCTGACGGTGGGTGCGTTGCAGACGGTTCTGGGCGTTACGAAACAGAGTCTCGCGCGCACACTGGCGGAGCTCCAGGAGCGGGGGCTGGTGATTGCCGAACAGGGGAGCCAGGATCGTCGGCAGCGGTTTCTTTCTCTCACCGATGCGGGGCGGGGGATTGAAGGGCGCCTGTTTTCGGTCCAGCGTGAATGGATGGTCGCGGCTTACCGTAATGCGGGCAGTGATGCAGTGCAGGGATTCCGTAAGGTTCTCGAAGGTATGTTGTCCGAACGCAGCCGGGATTTTCTGGCCCGGGGTGAGAGGAAAACAAAGGAGATGACAGGCAAGGGAGGTCGGGTGGATGGCGGTTAATGACGCGATGTATGGGGAAGACGAAGAACGCGCCTCCACAGTGCGCGAGGATGGTTCGGGCGCGCATGTGCTCGTGGTGGATGATGATCCACGCCTAAGACGTCTGCTGCATCGTTATCTGCTGGAAAGCGGTTTCCGTGTGACGAGCGCCGCGTCTGCGGGTGAGGCGCGTCAGGCTCTTGGTTTCATGCTGCCCGATGCCGTGGTTCTGGATGTGACCATGCCGGGGGAGGACGGGCTTGAACTGACCCGCGCGTTGAGACAGCAGGGGCTCGATATTCCTATCCTGCTGCTGACCGCACGTGGCGAGCCTGAGGACCGTATCACCGGGCTGGAGGCTGGCGCGGATGATTATCTCGGCAAGCCGTTCGAGCCGCGCGAATTGCTGCTGCGTCTGAAGGCGCATCTGCGCCGTCTGACACCCGCCGCTCCGTCCGATAATCTGCGCATCGTGCGGCTAGGGGCTCTCGAGTTCGACCCCAATCGCGGCATTCTTTCCGGCGAAGGGGGCACGGTGCATCTGACGGGCGGTGAGGCGGCTCTGTTGGCTGTCCTGTCGCGTCGACCCAACGAGGTGCTTTCCCGCGAGGAGATCGCGGCTGCGCTCGATATGAGCGAGATCGGCGAGCGTGCGGTGGATGTGCAGGTGACGCGCCTGCGCCGTCGTATCGAGACCGATCCCCGTGAGCCGCGCTACCTGCATACCATTCGTGGCAAGGGCTACGTGCTCAAGCCCGGAATCTGAGGCCGTATGCGTGGCTGGCGCACGTTCTGGAGCGATGATCGCATTGACCGGTCCGTGCGCCGTGTTCTGCCGACATCGTTTCTCGGCCGGTCGCTGCTGATCGTTCTTGTGCCGATTCTGGTCACGCAGGGCATCGCGCTGGAACTGTTCTACGGCAACTACCTGCATGTCATGTCGCGGCGCATGTCGGAAAGCATTGTCGCGGAAATCGGTCTGTCACTCGACCTGCTCGAACGTTATCACGCCCGGGGCGACCGTGACTGGCTGGCGCGTCAGGTCCGCAGTCGCACGCAGCTTGCTCTGGAATGGCACCAGAGCGCACACCTCACGAAGCAGGGCTCCACCCATGTGCTGGGCCCCATGGATGAAGATCTCGTCCATGCGCTGGAAACCACCATTTCCTACCCGTTCTTTGTCGACTGGCTGACGGATGAACATCACGTCTTCATCATGATCCAGTTGCCGGATGGCGTGCTGAAGGTAGATGCCCCCCGTAAACGCCTTGATGTCGGGCAGCTCTGGCTGTTTGTGCTGTGGGCGTTGGGTGGGTCGCTTCTGCTGTTCGCCATCGCGGCCCTCTTCATGCGCAATCAGGTGCGTGCCGTGCGCAGGCTGGCCAAGGCAGCGGAACAGTTCGGGCTAGGGCGCGATATCGGGCCGATTCGGCTGGAAGGCGCACGAGAGGTGCGCAAGGCCGCCGTGGCCTTCAATCGCATGCAGGAAAGAATATCACGCTTCGTGATCCAGCGTACGGCGGTGCTGGCCGGTGTGTCGCACGATCTTCGCACGCCGTTGACCCGTCTTCGTCTGTCGCTGGCCATGCTGCCTCATTCCGGAACCATTGAGACATCCGTTCTGCAGGAAGATGTGAACGACATGATCGGGGATGTTGCGGAGATGGAAAGGCTGATCGAGAGCTACCTTTCCTTCGCGCGCGGAGAAGGGGCGGAGGAGCCGCAGGAGATCGACGTGGCGGCTCTGCTGGATGATGTGGCGGCTGCGGCCCTCCGCAGCGGCATTCGTCGCTGCGATGTCTCCTGTGATCCGGGGCTGACACTGGAAGCACGCCCGGATGCGCTGCGGCGGATGTTGGCGAATCTGGTGGAGAATGCACGGCGTCTCGATGCGGGCGTCTGGCTCACCGGCTATGGCGAAGATCGCAACATCGTGCTGGAGGTCGACGATGATGGTCCCGGCATTCCCGCTGACCGGCGGGAGGAAGTGTTCCGCGCCTTCACCAGCGGCAAGCGGGGAGGAACCGGACTAGGACTGACGATCGTGCGGGATATCGTGCGCGCTCACGGTGGCGATATAAAACTGGACGCCAGTGTGAAAGGCGGTCTGAACGTCCGGATTACACTGCCACGTTAAATGAAGCTGGATGTTGCTCCAGCGTCAGCTCATCAGGGCAGGGTATTGCCCGCACCGCCATGTCCCGGGCCACCATTCATGCTGCCCATCATGCCGGAATTGCTACCACCACCAAACGAGCTGTTGTTCATCATGCCCTGCATCGGGTTGTAGCGCCCGACATTGCCAAGGATTTCCTGAAGAACATTGATTTTGGTGCCCGGCGTAGGCGTCGTGTCACCGACCATCCCGGGATGCTTGGCGTCTTTCAGACCAAGCGTCCGCATGGTCCGCAGCGTGCCGCCCTGATCAAAATTGAGGACCACCACCTGCTGCTTCGTGACGTGAGGGAAGTTTGCAGGCGTCGGCGCCGTCATCATGGACACATAGATCCATGTGTTGTCGTCGAACGTGGCTTTGGTCGTGGGTGAACCGAGCAGATCCAGCGCATCGGCACGATTGCTGACCCCGGGCTTCAGCTGGTTGTAGTCATCCGCTTCAATCAGCGAGCCGCGCGGCATTGGAGAGTTCTGCACCAGAGCGCAGCCGGAAAGAGCGAACAGGCCACCGGTCAGGCTCATTGCCATAAGCATCTGTCTGCCCCATGTGAAGGAGCGGACTGTCTTCTGGCTTCGGGCGGAAGGCTGACGCTTCGACATGACGCGGGTCTGTTCTCTCCGGGAGTTGAGTGCCGAGGCACTTGAGGTGTTAAAGCACAAGGAGCGGGTGCCCGATAGAGTGTTTTCTGTCAATCTGCTCATGTTTGGCTCGGCCGGTCGTCTAATGACGATTCCGGGCAACTAAGGAGGGCTGCGATGACCACGTCCGGTATGTTTGAACTGTCTCGTCCCGTGCTCGTCAGGACGCTGCGAGATGCAACCGTGGATGCGCCACGGGAGATTGTGGTGACGGCATCGGCCAAGGAGTGTGAGCGTATTGCCGCGCGGCTCGGCCTGCCGCAGGTGGCGGCCCTGTCATGTCGTTACGAACTGCATTCCGAATTCAGGGGCAACATACTGGCGGAGGGAGCCCTGACGGCAAAGCTCAGTCAGGTCTGTGTGCGCACGCTTGAAGAATTCGAGGATGTGATCGGAGAGCGGTTCACGCTCCGATTCGTTCCTGAGTCCCGATTCAGGGAAGAGGACAGTTTCGGTTCTCTGGGTGAAAATCTGGATAGCATCGATGAAATTCCCTATGACGGCACCACGATTGATCTGGGTGAGGCGACGGTGGAGCAGTTATCGCTGATCCTCGATCCTTATCCCCGGCGGCCCGGAGACGGGCTTCCCAAGGGAATTCTCAGCGAGGATGACGCATCCCTGCTGGAAGAAGAGCAGGCTGCTGAAGAAGGTGAACGCAATCCGTTTGCGGCGCTGGACAAGCTTCGGCGCGAGAAAAAATAGGGCCTCTGCATGGAGCGCAGGGCAATCTGTTCCTTCTGAGTCCTTGCGGAAGTGGTGCTGGTCTGTTAGAGGCCCGCCCTCAATTGTAGTGTTATCCGGCAGCCGTCCAGAACGGGTGGTTTCCGGATGTCGTCGTTTCGGAGGGGCTTGGACCCATGGCTGTACCTAAAAGAAAAACGTCACCTTCCCGTCGTGGTATGCGTCGTAGCCATGAGGCTCTTCGTGCCGAGGCTTATGCCGAATGTGGAAACTGCGGTGAGCTGAAGCGCCCGCACAATATCTGCAGCCACTGCGGCCACTATGACGGTCGTGAAGTGATTGCGTCCGGCAAGGCCCTGAAGGTTGCTGTCCGCGCCTGATAGCGGTTTCTGTGGTTTGACGATTGGCATCCCAGATATGGAGGCTTCGTTCCTCGTGCATGCAGGACGGGCGTCCTGATGAATGAAACGGAGCGCTCCGGCGTGACATCAGACGATCAGGCCTGTTCTTTCTCTCTGGCAGTCGATGCCATGGGAGGCGATGGTGGGCCGGAAATGGTTGTGGCGGGTCTGGCTATGGCGGCCGACCGTCATCCGGGTGCGCGCATACTCCTCGTGGGTGATGAGCGCCGCCTGAAATCTTTGCTGGCAAAGCATCCCAAGGCGGCTGCGATCTGCACCGTGCGGCATGCACCGTCTTCCATCAGCATGGATATGAAACCGACCACCGCTCTGCGGGTGCGTGATTCTTCCATGCGGCTGGTGATGAACGCCGTGTCGGAAGGAGAAGCCGCTGGTGTGGTCTCCGCTGGCAACAGCGGTGCGATGCTGGCTTTGGCCAAGATCGTCATCAAGACGCTTCCCGGTATTTCCCGTCCGGCTATGGCCGCCATCAGTCCGAGCATGAAGGGTGATGTCGTCATGCTGGATCTGGGTGCCAATGTCGGGTGCGACTGGCGCAATCTGGTCGAATTTGCAGTTATGGGTGAGGCCTTCGCCAAGGCCGTGCTCGGCCTTCCTTCCCCGACCATCGGCCTTCTCAATGTAGGCGCCGAGGAACTGAAGGGCGACGAAAAGCTCCGGCATGCTGCCGACGTATTGCGTGACAGTCCGCTGGCCAACCAGTTTCACGGTTTTGTCGAGGGGCATGACATCACGGCCGGAACAACGGACGTGGTGGTGACGGACGGCTTTACCGGTAATGTCGCTCTGAAGACCGGAGAGGGCACCATGAAAATGGCGTCCGGTCTGTTCCGGCAGGTGTTTACGAGCAGTCTGGCCGGTCGTCTGGCTTACCTGCTCGTGCGTCCTGCTCTTGGGCGGATGAAGGACTGGCTCGATCCCCGGCGTTATAATGGTGCGGTTTTTGTCGGCCTGAATGGTGTTGTGGTGAAGTCTCATGGCGGTACGGACGCCGAGGGTTTTGCCTCGGCCGTTGATGTGGCCATGGACATGGTGACCCATCATTTCAACGAAGGTATTCGTGACAGGCTTGTCCACATGACGTCCCTGACGGCGACTCGTCCAGTCGTCGAGAGCCAGCGTCAGTCGGTCGCGTGATCGTTGTATTCTAAACAGTCTTTTTGACGAAAACAGCGCAGGCGTAATGACGTCGTCTGTGTCGTGAAGGTGTGTCGGATGACAGTACGATCCCTGCTTGTCGGTGTTGGCAGTTATCTCCCCGAACGAATTGTGACCAACGACGAGCTTTCGGAACGTCTCGATACCTCCGATGACTGGATACGTGGCCGAACGGGCATCCGTCAGCGACACATCGTAGGCGAAGGCGAGACGGCTGTTTCAATGGGCGCACGTGCCGCCCAGCGAGCACTGGACTTCGCCGGAATCGATCCGCTCGAAGTCGATGCCGTCATTCTGGCGACCTCCACCCCGGATCAGGTTTTTCCCGCGACGGCCGTTCGCGTGATGAACGATCTTGGCGTGAAAAATGGCTTCGGCTTTGATATCGCCGCCGCCTGTTCCGGTTTTATTTATGCCCTTTCCACGGCGGATGCATTCATCCGTGCCGGGAACGCGAAATGCGTCGTGGTCATTGGCAGCGAAGTCTATTCCCGCATTCTCGACTGGTCCGATCGTGGGACCGCTGTGCTGTTCGGTGATGGCGCGGGTGCTGTTGTCCTGCGTGCCACTGACAAACCGGATGAGAACGGGGTTCTGACCACGCATCTGCATGCTGATGGTTCCACGGGTGACATCCTGTATGTTGATGGCGCGGTGGGTGTTCCCAACTGTAGTGCCCATCTCAAGATGAACGGCCGGGAAGTCTTTCGTCATGCCGTGGGCAAGCTGGCTTCTTCCGTTGACGAAGCGCTGGAATCGGTCGGCATGACATACGCTGATGTATCATGGCTTGTGCCGCATCAGGCCAATATCCGGATTATCGACGGCGTTGCCCGCAAGTTGCAAATGCCAAAGGAGCGGGTGGTCGTGACTGTTGACCGTCACGCCAATACTTCGGCGGCATCGATTCCGCTGGCGCTGGATGAAGCCGTGCGTGATGGCCGCATCAAACAGGGCGATCTCGTTCTGATGGAAGCGCTTGGTGGTGGCCTCACATGGGGATCGGCGCTCGTCAGGATGTAATCCTTTTTCGTCTTGTGATGCAGGATGAATTGACGAGCCGTATGAGCGTGTTACTTTGGCATCATGACGACAGTGACGCGCGCCAGTCTGGCAGAACAGATCTATACTCAGGTAGGGCTGTCCCGGAGTGAGTCCGTGGCGCTTCTTGAGGCCGTGCTTGAGACGATGTCCAGCGCGCTGGAATCAGGTGAATCCGTAAAAATTAGTGGCTTCGGAACCTTTATGGTCCGCCGCAAAGGACGCCGGAGCGGTCGCAATCCGAAAACCGGGGTCGAAATTCCCATTCTGCCGCGTTCCGTCATTTCGTTTCGTCCCAGCCAGATTCTGCGGTCGCGCGTGAATGGCACGTCCGTTGAGGACGAATCCGAATGAGCACTGATCAGGATGAAAACCCTGTCGATGAGACGGATGTCGAATTTCGTGGTCGCAAAGGCCCGCTTGCTTTCCGGACAATCAGTGAGGTCGCTGACGAACTGAAGGTTCCGCAGCATGTCCTGCGTTTCTGGGAAACACGATTCGATCAGGTGCGTCCTCTGAAGCGCGGTGGTGGTCGTCGTTACTACCGTCCGGAAGATGTCGATCTTCTGCGGCGTATCGCCACGTTGCTTTACGTCAAAGGGTACACCATCAAGGGTGTTCAGCGCGTGCTGCGTGAGAAGGGTGCTGAGGGCCTTGAGGACGAAGTCAGTGGTGATTACGCGCCGGTAGCGGAGGACGCGGCGAGCGATGCCGTTACCGAGCCGGAAGAAACTGTCGCAGTTTCTCAGCCCGAGCCGGAAATCGTCACGATGACCGTGACGGTACGTGACGAAAAAACCGACGCGGAACACACGCGAATGCGTTCCAGTCTGGAGCATATTCTTTCCCGGCTTGTGGATATGCGGACAGCTATCGCCGCCCAGAACTGATTCTCTTTCAGCGAGCCAGAACATCCCTTGTGGTGGTGGGGCAAGCCTGCTAGAGAATGCGCGTTCATTACTGACGGGCAGTAGCGCAGCCTGGTAGCGCATCAGTCTGGGGGACTGGGGGTCGTGGGT
>NZ_JBDNXK010000028.1:0-35476 GCF_047721705.1 Acetobacter sp.
GTTATAACAAAACAATATAAAAATAACGGGATCGCAAGAAATCCGGGGGACTGTCGCCTTTTTGCACTACAAACGAGAAAGGGGAGCCTTGAAGCTCCCCTTTCTTCAGAACAGTCATCTCTGAAAACAGGCGTCAGACATTGTCCACAATCCGGGGGCTTTTCCCGATCTGGGGACGGAATGTTCCTTTGCGCAGCGTCGTCTCGATATTCTCTAACGTCGCGCCCGCCGTTTCCGGCACAAGCAGCCAAACGAAGATCACACTGGCCAGATTCACGCCTGCATAGAACCACATCGTCCCACCCAGTGTCAGAAACTGCACGAGTTGCAACGTGGTAGCGGTCACGACGAGATTGCTGCCCCACAGAACGGCCGCATGGGCGCTGGTAGCCGCACCACGCATCGGCAGCGGAAACATCTCCGCACCCGTCAGCCAGCCCACCACCTGAATGCCACCTGAATTGAACAGCATGAACAGAAGCAGAAAAGCCAGAACGGCGTAGCTCCCCATGCTTCCAGCAGCCGGATGCATGGCGAAGGAAATGCCGAGGCCAACCAGACTGAGAACAGCACCCGGCCCCATCACCAGCATCAGACGTCGACGACCAATCCGATCAACGAACAGACAACCAAGCAGGGTCATGATGCAGTAAACTATAGCAACACCAAGGCTGGCCCAGAGAGACCATTTGGAGCTGAATCCGGCATCCGTGAGGAATGTCGGGGTATAGTAGATCATCATTTCCAGACCACCAGCCTGGGTAAAGAACGCAACGCCAAGGGCAGCGATGACGGCAGGACGCACCCAAGGGAGCATCAGGCCTTTCCAGCCTCCTTCCGTCACATCGATATTCTGCATGTTCGTGTGGATTTCACGAACTTCCTTGCGGATCACTTCACGAGAAGACCGCACACGACCCAACTGCTCGGCAGCAACGTCCAGACCTTCGTTGCGCGCCGTCCAACGCGGGCTTTTCGGCAGAAAGAACATCGCGCCACAGACAAAGGCAGCCGGAAGCGCCGCTGCCGCGACCATGGGGCGCCAACCCCACTCGTCACGCATCAACAGACCGGCGACGTTGGCAAGCAGGATGCCCACACCAATGGCCACATTGAACATCGTCACAAGGTTGCCGCGCCTTTTATGTGGCGCAAGCTCGGAGATGTAGGTCGGCACGACCTGCGTCGATCCGCCGACGGCCAGACCAAGAAAAAATCTTGCTGCAATCAGAAGATTTACGTCAGGGGCGAAGGCACAGAACAGGGAGCCGAGCACGAACACCATCGTGACGAAGATGACGGTCGCCCTGCGTCCGAATTTTTCCGACGACCAGCCGAAGCCGATTGCGCCGATGGCCGCGCCAGCGAGAATAGCTGAGGCCACCCACTCCTGCTGTACGGTTGAAAGATGAAAATCCCGCGTAATAAGCAGCAGGGCGCCGGAGATAATACCTGTATCGTATCCGTAGAGGCCACCGCATACGGCGGCCACGACGGCTGCGATCCATAGGGTCCGATCAGCGTTCGGAGATATCTCAACGGATTGCACAGCTGAAGACACGGTGGCTGTTGTACCGTTGGCATTCGTCAAGGTCAGTTTACCTCCATGATAACATCAGATGGGACGGAAACGTTTTTGCATATGCAGGATGCAAACCAAGGTTCCCCTGCAACGCAGGTCTCCGCCTTTGGTTTTCCGGCTAATTGCTCCGCATCACCTTTTTTCAGGCAACGCCACATAAAGCAGCCGGGCGATGTGTACGAAGCACATCTCACCAAAACATTACAAAATGTTATCATAGATCAACATTTTTGTGAACAATAAAATTTCTCTATAAAAATTCTTATATATAAACAGAAAAATTCAATACCATTTGAAAGAATCACTTTTTCAAGAAACTCCAAAACCAGATCAGCATCTATAAAAATAAAACACATAAAAAAGCCCGAGACATCAGATGTCTCGGGCTAAAAAACCATGAAGGTGGTTGAAATTTACCAGCCTGAATAACCGCCGTATCCACCATAAGCCGGAGCAACAGGGGCCACGACATAGGGCGCAGGCGCCACATACATCGGAGGAGGTGGCGGCGGCGGTCCGTAAGCAACTGGCGGGCCAGAGTTTGCGATCGCCATTCCCGCTACCGTGCCGAGAGCCAGACCGCCCAGAACGCCGCCGACAACGGCGCCACGTCCCCATTCGCGATGACGATGCCAGCCCGGGCCGGGGCCGCCGGGACCACGCATAGGGCCAGCCCAGCGACCGTGTCCACCACCCCAAGGCTGCGCGTGCGCAACGGATGGGAGAGCAACGCTGCTGGCCATGAGACCCATCACCACGGGAACAGCGAAAAGAGAACGAAAGAATGTGTTCATATCATCATACTCCGGAGCCAGAGCGCCGGAAGCGCCTCAGAAACCGTTGGTCAGATGATGATAAGGCACCTGCTTCATGGCGAAATACGGGCAATTTCATTGCTGTTTTCAGAAGATCACATGAAAAGCCTGTAATGCACACACGCCCTTTTCAGAGTTCGGCGGCGGCCTTTTCCACCAGAGCAACATGCTCGGCGGGTTTGACCTTCCGCCAGATCGCCTTGATCAAACCATCGGCACCAACAAGGAACGAACTGCGTTCCATGCCGAAATATGTGCGCCCATACATCGATTTCTCGACCCACGTGCCATACTGATCGGCAAGCACATGATCGGGATCGCTCGCGAGCGGAAACTCCAGACCATATTTGTCCGCGAATTTATCGATCTTCGAAACGGGGTCAGGGCTAACGCCAATTATCGTCAGATGCAGCTTCGAAAGAGCGGGCAGCGCTTCCTGAATACCGCAGGCCTGCGTGGTGCAACCCGGCGTGTCGGCCTTGGGATAGAAATAGAGCAGATAGGGCTTGCCTGCGAGTTCCCTGCTGGAAACTGTGCGGCCCCGACTGGCTTCGAGGGAAAAATCCGGGGCCTTGTCGCCCACCTTGATGGAATCTGCGCTCATACCGTCAAACCTGCCTCAGAGATTTCCTGCCGACAACCTGTTTGTGCTTCAGGAGCCACCGCCGTCAGTCGTTCACTGGCCCCACCAGCTGCGTGAACAGCTCCCGCACCGTCTCCGACAGCAATTCCATCTCGTGCTTCAGCACTGAAATGCCCGGCACATCCATACTGCGGCACAGAAGATCAAGCGTGGCGGCAGGCAGCTCTTTTGCCGGATCAACAGGCGGTGTGGGACCACACAGCAACCGCAGAATGCTTTGCAGGCTCCGCCAGCGCTCGTCGGCGTCGATCAAAATCCGGGCATCGGCTGCAGAAAGCAGCCTTGCTTTCGCCAGCAGTGCAAAAGCGCGTGAGGTGACGGGAGAGCGGGCTTTCGCCGTCCCCGCCACAAGCTGGAGAGCCTGAGCGATGAACTCCACTTCCATCAGACCGCCTGCACGGCGCTTCACGTCCCATGGGCTGGAGGGCGGCAGATCACGCGCGAGTCGCTGACGCATGGCGGCGGCGTCCGCGAGGATCGCGCCCGGGTTCAGATTCGGCTGCCCCTCCAGCGCCATCGCCAGATCGGCCAGCAATGTTTTCTTCAGCGCCGTCCGCACGCCGGTTTCACCCGCCATAGCCACAAGCCGGGCGCGCGTGAGGGCCATACGCTCCCATGTCCACGATTCTCCGGCATGATACCGACGGAAAGCACCGAGAGACACGGCGACCGGCCCAGCCGCGCCAGAAGGCCGCAGCCGCATGTCCACCGGATAGAGCGGCCCTTCCGAATCGGGCGCGGTCAGAGCCCCAATGAAACTGTGAGCCAGCCGCAGATAATATTGCGAGACGGTGAGCGACCGGCCTGTGCCTTTCGGCAATGGCGTGCTTTCCGTCACCGTCTCAGGATGATCGAACACCATCATCAGGTCGAGGTCGGACCCGGCCATCATTTCCCGCGATCCGGCTTTACCAAGCGCGAGAACGGCGATTCCGCCCCCTTCCACAAACCCATGACGCGCCCGATGCGTCCGGAAGACATTTTCCAGCACGGCCGCCATCACCGCGTCCGCCACAGCAGTCCGCTCGCCCGCCGCCGTATCCTCGTCCAGCCGTCCCTCAAGGCGCGCAACGGAAATCCTGAATTCCTCGGCCCGCACGACAGGCCGTAGACGGGTGACAAGCTGCTCCAGATCCGGCTTCTCGGCCGCCAGAAGACGCACCTGTTCGGGAGCCAATGTGGCAGCCGGAGGAAGCCCCTCCTCTTCTTCCTCCTGAAGTTCCAACAGTCCTTCGAGCGCCGAAGAGCTGTCCGCCAGATGGTTCGCCAGAAAAGGGGATGCATCGAAAATCGCCGCAATACGGTCGATCAGTGCCGGGTTGCGCTCCAGAAGAGAGAGAAGCTGCACGCCCGCACGCTGCCGGGACAGCAGCGTGTCGAAATGACGCACGCAGGCCAGTGGATCGCGGCGGGCAATGAAACTGGCGAGCAGATCGGACATCAGCCCCCGCAGCAGCGCATGCGCCCGTTCCGAACGCAGCGCCCGACGGCTGTTGCCAGCCCAATGGGCAATGATCGTCGCGGCGGCGTCACAGTCGTCCTGCGGAAATCCCAGTTCACCGAGCCGTGCTGGCAGATCGTCGGCATCCAGATCAAGAAGCGCTTCTTCCGGCCGCATCTCGCGGGTCGGGGTGCTGAAATGCTTCTCGAAAATCCGGCGGGCGGCCCGCATCTGCGGAAGGAGATCAAGCGCGAAGTCACCGCCGCTGCCATAGCCGAGGAAAATCCCCAGTTCGTCGAACCGTTCGACTGTCTCCGGCAACTGATGCGTCTGGCGATCGTCACGCATCTGCACACGGTGCTCCACCACCCGCAGGAGGCGATAAGCGCGGGACAGTGTTTCGGCTTCCTCACGCGGCATATGACCGGAGCGCGCCAGAATTTTCAGCGCCCCGAGCGTGGTGGGATTGCGCAGACTTGGCGCGCGGCCACCCCAGACAAGCTGCATGGCCTGCGCCACGAATTCGATCTCGCGGATCCCGCCTTCACCCAGCTTGATATTGTGCCCCAGCAGCCAATGCACACCGGCCTCCGGGTCGGTGAGCGTGCTGTCGGCCATCTTCGCCAGCCCCATACGGCCCGGCTTGCGATGATGGTCGATTTTCAGCTTCATCACATGGATATCGTCAATCAGCGCAAAATCGAGATGACGACGCCAGACGAAGGGATGGATCGCTGTGAGAAAGGCGCGTCCCAGACGGATATTGCCTGCGACAGGACGGGCCTTGGTCATCGCAGCCCGCTCCCATGTCTGGCCGAGGCTCTCGTAATAGGCGATGGCGGCGGGCATGGAGACGGCCAGCGGTGTCGCGGACGGATCAGGGCGCAGACGCAGGTCGGTGCGGAACACATAACCGTTCGCATCCCGCGCTTCCATCAACCGGACCAGATCGGCGGTCATGCGGATGAAGATCTGCCGCGCCTCATCGGGGTCGGAATGGAGACTGGCGTCGAACAGCACCACCAGATCGATATCCGACGAGAAATTCAGTTCACGCGCCCCGAGCTTCCCCATCGCCAGCACAACATAGCCGCTGCCCCGCGTGGGACAGGATGGGTTTTTCAGGGAGAGACGGCCTGCGTCATAGGCGCAACGGAGCAGATGGCGCACAGCCGCATCCAGCGTGCTTTCCGCCAGGCGGGACAGGCTCTGCGTGACGGTCTCCAGCGGCCATACCCCGCCGACATCCGCCAGCCCGCAGGCCAGAGCGATCCGGTTTTTCGCCCGCCTCATGGCCGCAGCCAGTGTATCGCGGGCAATATCGGCCGACAAACCGTCGATCTCCGAAAGCGTTGCGGAAACAAAGGCATCCGGGCCATCGGAAAGCAGGCATGCAAAATCCGCCGGGTTGCGCAGAACAAGGTCGCTCAGATAAGGACTGTTGCCACCAATGCAGGCCAGCAGGGCCGACACACCGGGGACGGCAAGCGTTGCCGGGTCCAGTTCGTGTTCTTCCCAGCACGTCGTCAGGTCTTCGAGGAATCGCGCGGCGGCTGCGGAATCCGCTGCGGGCGGCCACATGACGTCCGGCCAGTCGGCACTGCCCGGGCGTTCGCGCCGGGACAGGGAAGGACGGAGAGCCGTTACGGCGTCAGCCGGAATCGCGCCATCATTTGAACGCATTGTCCTCTTTTCTGAGGGCGACAGGTTCTGGCCGGATCGGGACAGGGAAGAAGAAGGGCGTCGGGACATGGGCTTCACGAAATGATCGGACAGACAGGGTGGCTGTGATAGACGGGTCCGGTCAAGACGAGGCAGATCGTTCGACAGTGGAAAAGCCTCAGCATCAATCTTTTGGACGTCGCCTGCTGAAGATCGCGGCATGGGGCACGACGGCGCTCGTCGGCGTCCCGCTTGTCGCAACAGGCGGCGTGCTGCTTGCCATGATGGCAGGCCCGGTGAACGTCACCCCTCTTCTGCGGCTCGCCCTGCCGGTCAAAATTGTCGGCGGCGCACCCGGTCAGCCGCCGCGGGGGCGTCTGGACATCGGCCATGCCTCCTTGCGCTGGACCGGACTGCGCGATGGTCTCGGCTCTCCCGTGTTGCTGGAACTCGCCGACATCACCGTTCTCGATTCGAGCAACCAGGTTGCTGACCGGATCGCCTCCGGCGCCATCGCCCTCGACGGCCCGGCCCTCCTGCAGGGCCGCATCGCGCCCACCAATCTGCAGATCAAGGGTGCCTCCGTGGCGCTCCGCCGGGATGCTCAGGGCGATGTCGATCTGGACCTTCCCGGCGCCCCTTCCGGCAAGAAAGGCGGCTTTCCGGATATTGACGTCAGACATCTCCGCCGACTGATCGTCACGCAGACGCACATCACGCTGACCGATGACCAGCAGCATAGCGTGTGGACGGTCGATCCGCTCGAAACCGATCTGACACCCGTGAAAGTGGCCAGAAAACGCGGCCTTGCGGGAACACTGGCTGTTACCGCCCGCGATGGGGATGTAACGCTTCACCTCGCGGCCCATGGAGCCGTTGCGCCGGACAATACGCTTCTCTGGCACGTCGATCTCGACCCGCTCACGCCTGCCAAACTGGCAGGCCTTGTTCCCGGTCTTGCGGCAGTGCGCGCCCCGGTCGCACTTTCAGGCGATGTCACGCTCGGCGCATCCGATGGCCTGAAATATGTCATGCCACGTGACGGGGTCATGAAGATCAGCCTGGGTGAAGGCGAAATCGACGCCGCAGGCTCGACACTCTACCCGGCTTCCGGAAGCACAACGCTTCACATGGCGTTCGGACCCTCCCACGGGAAGATTCGTCCTGCGCATCTGGATGTGCAGGCGCTGAACGTGCAATTGCGACACCCGCCAGTCGCTCCGGATACGTCCGCCCCCGCCCCTTCCCTCACCGGATCTGGTACTTTCGACTGGCCCGATCTGTCACACGCCAAGGTCATGACAGGGAATGTCGATCTGGCGTTGTCCACTCTTCCGTTCACCGACCTTGCGCAATACTGGCCCGCCCTCGCAGCCAAAGGCGCGCGTCGATGGGTGACACGCAACATTACCGACGGAACCCTTGAAAACACGCATGTGCACCTGAAAATTGGGCCCAACGCGAAAGATGGCTCTCCAGATGTCATCGGGATTGGCGGCGGGCTCGACGGGCGCGGACTGGATGTGCACTGGCTACGTCCCATCGCGCCGTTGCATGGACTGGATGCGCATCTCGATTTCACTAGCCTCAGCACGTTCACCATCACGTTCGATCATGGCTGGCAGCCGACGACACGCACACTCAGCAGCGTCGGCACGAAAGGCAGCGGCCGACTGGCGGTGCAGCCGGGCAGCATGATCATCAACGGGCTGGATCAGAGGGACCAGACCGGCACAGTCACTGTCGGCCTGAATGGCGACCTGCGCGACCATGTGGCCCTGCTCTCGGAGCCCCGACTGCACGTTCTTTCGCGTCACCCGCTGCCATTCACCCATCCGCAGGGAGGCGGCCTTGTCCGTTTCACACTGACGCTGCCGCTTATTGCCAAAGTGACCACGGATGACATGACGCTCGATGGGCACGCGCATCTGACACGCGTCCATCTTACAGGCGTGGCGATGAACCGGAATGTCGATAACGGCACGGTGGACGCGGACGTCACCATGCACGGCATGAATCTGACGGGCAAAGGGCTGTTCAGCGGTATCCCCGCCAACGTGCGCGGCAACATCCTGTTCGACCGCGCCAAACCCGGACAGGCCGTCGATCATATCGTGACGAACCTGCATCTCACCCCTGAGAACGTGGCGGCGGCAGGCATTCCCGTCGCGGAATACATGTCCGGTCTCGGCGAGCTGAAGGTGGATTACGCCGCCATCAAGGGCCAGTCCGACAAACTGGCGCTCGATCTGGATCTGGCGCAGGCCGCTGTGCATATTCCGCTCTGGAGCAAGCCTGTCGGTCGCTCAACGACTGTGCATGCCGACCTTCTGCTCAATGGCAAAGACGTGGTGGCGGCCACGGATATCCGGGCGGTGGGACCGGAACTCAACGTCAACGGCAACGCCCGCTTCGTGCAGGGAAAACCGCCGCAGCTGGTCATCCCCGCCTTTCAGGTCGCCCGCTCCACCGGATCGGCCATTCTGACCATGCCGCGCCGGACGACACAGCCAGTCGAGGTCAAGGTAAACGCCCAGACACTTGATCTCAGCCCTCTGGTCGAAGGGCCGCCCAACAAACCCGCATCGACAACGCAGGCGGCTCCAACGACCAAGCTGCATGTCCCGGAAGCCGCCAGTGGCCGCGTGAAGGGGCCTCCCGGCCGGCCGTGGCTGATCGATGTGACGGCAGACAGGCTTTACTATCAGCACGACCGTGTTCTCGGTGGGGTGAAGGCTTTCATCGACCATAATGGTCGGCGCGTGGACCGGATGAAGCTGTCGATGGTGTCTCCGACAATAGCCTCGGCCGAGATCGTGCCGGTGGCAGGCGGACGGCGCATGACCGTCGATGTCTCGAACTTCGGCGCGTTGCTGAGTCAGCTTGCCATCACGGAGATGCTGGCAGGCGGTCATGCCGTGTTCGAAGGCCATTTCGACGACACGCAGGAAACATCACCGTTCAGAGGGCATCTGAAACTCTCTCCTTTCACCATCCAGCACGCACCAGGCGCACTGCTCGTGGCGCGCAGCCTGTCGATCTATGGATGGCTGGACGCGAAGGACCCGACCAGCTTCGATGTCACGCGCTTCGAGATGCCTGTGACATTTGCTGATGGCGTGATGCACATCCATGACGGACGCGCTGGCAACGAAGCACTCGGCGCCACGCTCGAAGGTCCCGTCTATCTCGATCGCGGCACGCTCGACCTTTCCGGCACCATCGTGCCGGTTTTCGCCATCAACGAAATTCCCGGGAAAATCCCCGCGCTTGGCAAGCTGTTTTCCCCGGAAAAAGGCGGTGGCCTGCTGGCCGTGAAGTTCAAGCTCGACGGCAAGATCGACAAGCCGGACTTCTCTGTCAGCCCGTTGACCATCTTCCTGCCCGGCCTGCTGCGCAACATGTTCTGAGCCTCCCCTCTTTGCCCTGCGCGGACAGCGTGCCTATATGTCCGACCGAATGAAGACAAACGGCCAGACAGAGGCCGCCGCAGGAACAGGAGGAAGGTCATGTCAGGGACACAGGACACAGCAGCACGGGATCTGGTGCCGGTGACGGTGCTGACGGGATTTCTCGGCGCAGGCAAGACCACGTTGCTCAACCACATCCTGACGGCGGAACACGGCCGGAAATATGCTGTCGTCATCAACGAGTTCGGTGAACTCGGTGTGGACAACGACCTCGTGGTGGATGCCGACGAGGAAGTGTTCGAGATGAACAACGGCTGCATCTGCTGCACGGTGCGCGGCGATCTGATCCGTATTCTCGGCAGCCTGATGAAACGGCGCGCCAAATTCGATGGCATCATTGTCGAGACCACCGGACTGGCTGACCCGGCACCCGTCGCGCAGACCTTTTTCGTCGATGAGGATGTGCGCGACAAGACGCGCCTTGATGCGGTCGTCACGGTTGTGGATGCTTACAACGTGCTGGAAACGCTGGAAGAAAGCCCCGAAGCCGTTCACCAGATCGCCTTCGCCGATGTGATCATCCTCAACAAGACCGATCTGGTCGATGAAGCGAAACTCGCTGCTGTCGAAGCGAAGATCCGTCAGATCAACCCGTTTGTCCGTCTGCACAAGGCCGTGCGCGGCAATGTGCCGCTGACCGATGTGCTCGATCAGGGTGGCTTCGATCTGCAACGCGCTCTTGAATACGAGCCGGACTTTCTTGAAAACACCGAGCACTCTCACGAAGAAGGCGTCACCAGCATGTCTTTCCCGGTGAGCGAGCCGCTTGATGAAGCGCGCTTCCATGCGTGGATCAGCGCTCTGTTGCAGGAACAGGGCGGTGACATTCTGCGCTCGAAGGGAATCCTGAACTTTGCCGGTCATAACGACCGTTATGCGTTTCAGGCCGTACACATGATGGCGGATGGCGACTTCATCGGTCCATGGAAAGATGGCGAGAAGAAAGAGTCCCGGCTGGTGTTGATCGGACGCAATCTCAACCGCCCACGTCTCCGTCGCGGTTTTGAAAGCTGCCGGGCCTGAATGGTCCTTTCCCAGAAAAGAACACGAAAGGATTCATGATGAGCGCCACGGAAGGTTTTACCGGCATTGTTGAAAGCCGGGGCGTCGAAAAGACGCTCGAAGGACACATCACGGCCTGCTGCGCTTCACAGGACAATCTCGCCTTTGCCTTCGCGACGGCTGAGGGAGAACTGCTGATTGCTCCACGTGAAACATTGCGCGACGTGGGCACATGGAAAACGCTTCAGCCTCATGATGGACCGATCCTGAGCCTTTCCCCTGATATCGAGGGCGCAAGTTTTCTCACGGGCGGTGAGGACGGACGCCTGAAACGGGTGTCAGTCGATCAGAGTGAGGAACTGGTAAAAGTCCGTCGCTGGATTGAACATGTCGCCTGCTGGCACAACGGAAAAAAGGGCGTGATCGCTTTTGCCGCTGGCAAGGAAGTGCATCTGCGGGACGCGGATGGAACCACCGCCCTCCGCACGCTTGAACATCCTTCCACCGTGACGGGCATCGTCTTCGATGCGAAAGGCAAGCGCATCGCCGCGTCCCATTACAATGGCGCTTCCATGTGGTTCGTTCAGTCGAAAGACGGCTCACCCAAAGTCTACGAATGGAAAGGCAGCCATATCGGAATCACCATACATCCCGGTGGCGATGCGCTCATCACCTCCATGCAGGAAAACGATCTGCATGGCTGGCGTCTGGCGGATGGCCACAACATGCGCATGAGCGGTTATCCCACGAAAGTGGCTTCTCTCGCCTTCACGCGCGATGGGAAATGGCTGGCCACGAGCGGCGCGGACTGCGTCGTGATGTGGCCTTTCTTCGGCGGCGGACCGATGGGCAAGCCTCCGGCGGAACTGCCCGGCATTCCCGGCGTGCTCTGCACCCGTGTGGCGACGCATCCGCAGCAGGATGTCGTGGTGGCCGGTTTCGCCGATGGGACGATCCTGATGATCGATTACACCAGCGAACGGGTGCTGCCGGTCTGCGCAGCAGGCGGTGGCATGGTGACAGCTCTCGCCTTCAGCGCCGACGGATGCACACTGGGCTATGGCACGGAAGAGGGGCGCATCGGACTGGTCGATCTGGCCGCGTCACCCTAAGAGGCGGGGAATGTCTTACGCGTTCTGGAGAGAGCCGGAACGCGATTTCACCCTCGTCGCAGGCTTGCTGGCCGTCGGCTTGGCCTGCGGTTTTGAGCGTGCGGTTTTCGCCCCTGTTGCCTTTACAGTGCTTTTCGTTTTTGGCGCTGGTATCTGCGAAGGAGCGATACCGCTGACCTGCTCGATCAGATCTTCATAACGGGCAAGGTAATCATTCAGGCACAGCGTGCGTTCAGCCTCTGCACGCGCGGCTTCCCGAAGCGACTGCGCCAGCTTGCGATTCTCAAGCAGCGTAAGAACGCCTTCTGCAATCCTGTCCGGCTCAATGAACGGCACCAGCAGGCCTGTGCGTCCGTCTTCAAGGAATTCACGCACCGGATCGGTGTCGCTGCCGACAAGGGCGCAGCCCATGGCCATGGCTTCCCGAAGCGACCATGAGGCCACGAACGGATAGGTGAGATAGACGTGTGCGTCAGACCGTTTCAGCAGCGCACGGAAATCGTCATAGGAAACCTTGCCGACGAAATGGACCCGATCAAGGTCCAACTGTCCTTCGAGTTCCGACAGCATGTGCTGACGCCATGTCGTGTGGGCAAGACGCGCGCCATAACTGACGCCATCCCCCCCAACCATCACGATACGGGCCTGTGGACATTCCTTCAGGATACGAGGGAGCGCGCGCATGAAAACATGGAAGCCGCGATACGGCTCCAGATCACGCGATACGTATGTCACCAGCCGTTCTTTTGGTGAAATCGTCACGCCATTGACTGTCAGGGACTGGCGGGCTGCCTTCTTGTCCGGACAGCACAGATCAAGATTAACGCCCTCACGCAGCACCGAAATTCTATCGAGAGCCCAGGAAGGATAGGTATTGCGCTGAAAGAGCGTCGGCGTCTGTCCCCACCCAGGATTGTTCAGTGCCTGAAGATTGATCGCGTTTTTGGCGCGAATACGCGGCAACATTTCGGGCATGGCTGGAAATTCAGGATCGAAACCGACATCCAGTCCATTCGAATGATAAAAGAATTCGAAATAACCAAGAACAGGCGAGGTTGGGAAAACATCCTGCAGATTGAGCAGTTCGCCCCACCCGTGATGGCCGATAATAATGTCCGGCACGAAGCCGAGATTCTTCAGCGTCATCGCTGCCTGCGCCACGGCGTCCGCCCGACTGAGCCCCAGCGCGAACTCGCGTGCGCCCGCGTGGGTTCCCTCCGGTGCAGGCGTCGGAGAGCGATAGAGCACCCGCCTTACGCCGGGAATGACATTGTCATTATTCTCGCTGATGAAAACGATCTCGTGTCTGCCAGATCGCACAAGGTGACGAACGATGTGCAGAAACTGTCCGGGAAAATTCTGGTGAACGAAAAGGAATTTCAAGATCGTTACCCGTTGGCGAGATAATCGGCGGCATCAGCATGAGCCGGAAAGAACAGAGAGACGTAAAAAGGGCTGTGAGAGACATTCCCTCACAGCCCAGAACGCTTAACGGCGCGTTGTTTTCCGTGCCGTAGTGGCTTTTGTGGTTTTGCCCCAGTTTTTGCGGGCCACTGGCGTAGGTGCCTTCTTGGCTGCCGGAGCCTTTGCGGTGGCCTTTTTCGCCGCCGGCGTAGCTGCGGCCTTCTTGGCTGGAACAGCTTTCGTCGTGCTGCGTGGACGGCCCGCCCGCTTCTTGGGCGGCGCTACGATTTCTTCTTCCTCTTCAAGGAATGCGAGATCTTCCTCAAGCGCCTCTTCGAGTTCCTCGACCGCCTGCAATGCGGCGGCGTCACGCGGCACGATTGTCACACGGAACGCTTCCAGCGGGGCGAGGCTCTCGGCTTCCACCGCTTCGTCCTCATCAACCGGCCCGACTGTCGTGCCGTCCGTGAAGGTGGCTTCCAGCTCACAGAAATAGTTTTCCGCAGCTTCCCCTTTCAGGCGAACGCGCAGACCCAGAATGGGCAGCGCCATACCGCGGCTACCGCAATATTTGCCGCCTTCAGTCCAAGGCGAAAGCCAGCCTTTCCCGAGAACCGCCTGATACTCGATGTCTTCCGGTGTAATCAGATGCGTCGGCGCAATACCGAATCCTTCGATCCAGGCGCGGCTTCCGGGAACGCCCATCCACTCACCAAGCATGGTGCCAACATCGCCCCGGCGCTGCACATGAGCGGCGACCTCGCACTTTTGACCCGAAGCGGCGGGCGCGGTGGCTGTTGGTGCCATCGGCGCTGGTGCTGCCGCAGCCTGTGGAGCCACGTTCTGCACCGGAGCAGACGCTCCGGCATCGCTCAGTCTGAGCACCTGTAACCGTGGCGCTTCATGCGGGCTGTTGGGTTCCTGATAAACTGTAACCAGAACCTGCACCGGTCCCTGCGTCACACGAATCAGCGCGGCATTGTTGGAGCCGCCAAGCCAGCCACTCTCGTCAAAAGTGGAGATGCTCACATTGCCATTCGCCACAGGCGGCTGGGTGATCCGGACGCCCGGCAGTCCACGAGGGCTCGGAGGCTCCTGGGAGGGCATATGAAAAACGCAGAACAACCCCTGATCAAGCGTCATGAGATGACCTGATACTTTCAGGTCCTGGACGCGGTTCTGTGCTGGAGACTGGCCACTCTGGGACATCAAATCGGTTCCGTACATTTAATTCGATGATATTGCAGATATTCCGGCGGCACCGCCTACAATGACAGGGCTGGAACGACTGGTATTACTTTGGTTTTACGTTCTTTCTCAGGATAACCTTCCCTGATGCTGTTGACAGGCAGAGATCAATATCACGTTAAGCTGCTCCGCCGATACACCGACAGGCATGATAAATCCTCTTCCTGTTGTGCGTATCCTGTCAGCAACAGCTCCCAGATCGAATGCCGCCACCCGCATCCCGGCATGCCACGCCACGCCAAGCGTAAAACACCATGTTTCGGGGCATACGGAGGGAACAAACCCATAATCCGGCTGCATGGCCCTGATGAGAGCAACAGCCTCGCCCTCTTCCCGGTAGGCACCTGTCACATGCACACGCCCGGTCGCCATCAGCGCATCGTCATCCGGCGTATGGCCGATGATCACATATTCGATGGGTCTGTCATGCAATGCGGCATCCTCGGCCGCCGCCAGCAGGACGTCATACCCCTTTTCCTGTCCGATCGCCCCCACCACGCAGATGCGACAGCGCCCTGCCACACGCGGTATCCCCGTCACAGGATAAGACTTTCCCGCACGAAACGATGCGCTGAAACGCTCAAGCGAGAGAGAAGGTCGATCATCCTCCAGCGGAGCGACATGGGGAGCAAGACCGGGGAAGTGACGGCGCATCCGTTTTGCCACATCCTCCGACGGCACAATCACCTTCCGCGCCGCCGCCAGTTCCTCCGCTGAACGCGCGACATACGCCGCCAGCGGTGTCTCGTCTTCGACCTTGCGGCCCAGCACACTCACGCACCGCTCGCAGGCATTGATCTCCGGCTCGCCGCAATAACGTCCTGACACGCCGATCAGCGTGATGCGCGGGCAGAACCAGATATAATCATGTACATAAACGTCGTATGGCACATCAAGAACGTTTGCGAGTTCCCGCATGGCCATATGGTGACCGCTGGCATGATGCCACTCGATATGGTCCACCGGGTCCGCCGTCAGGAGCCGCAGCAGCCGCGACCATTCGTCCGGCAGGGAAAAACGCAGGTTGGAAAACGGCGGGGTCGTATCATCCTCTTCCCCACGCCAGCCTTCGATGCGACAGCCGCCTCTGACCGGACGGATCATGATCGGGCGCATTCCCGCTTCGGTCAGTTCGACCGCACGCCGCTTGACCACGCGCTCGACACCGCCGCCGTAATCATGCGTGACCAGCAGGACCACCGGGCCTTTTCCGCTTCGCGCATGACGACGCGCTTCCTGTCGCCAGCGCAGCAGATCAATCCGGCGACGCGGCTCGAACAGCGGATCAGACCCGATATATTCAGCGATCAGCGCGTCGTAACCGGGATGCAGGCGGTTGATCACACCCGCATTCCGCCTGAGCAGTGCGTCTTTTGTCGCACCGAACGACACCGAACCCACATGCGCGACATATGCGCCGGGCGCCGCGACATTCCGCCAGCCAGCCTGACGGGCACGCAGACAGAAATCGTTTTCCTCGCCATAGCCCTGTGCGAACAGATCGGCACGCAACAGCCCGGTCTGGCTGAGACAGTCATGACGTAGATAGAGACAGAATCCATGTCCCGTCGGCACATCGACTGCGACGCCGCCATTGGCCGCGCGGGCCAGCGTCATGAGTTTCGATGTCAACGCAACAGAAGGAACAGGATTTGCGGTCAGTGAGGGGTAGGAGAAAATCGTCGCGTCATTGGAGAGCGGCGTGACAGTGCCGATATCGGGGGCGCTGTAGGCAACGGTCCGCAACTCGTCCAGCCACTCTCCCGCCACGAGCGTATCGCTATTGAGCAGCACCACATCACGCGGCCGGGGCTTTGCCGAAAGAGCCGCCTGCAGGCCTAGATTCGCGGACACGACGAAACCGCGATTGGTCTCGTTGGTGAGGACAGTAACGCGCGTATCCTTCGCCACAGTGCGCAGCAACGACTCCATATCGGGATCAGGGGACGCGTCATTGATCACCAGCACACGCGGACTGTTGCGCGACGCCTCCGGCAACGACGCCAGCACGCTTCGGAGACAGTCCCGCGTGCGCGGCACATCCCGATAGACAGGAATGACGATCAGGATGGGGGCGTCAGACCGTTCCAAAGTCTGCGCCTCCATGGCTGGAGGTGACCTGACATCCACAGGCAGAAAAGGAGACGCGACGGACGCGGGCGGTATCGTTCCCATACTGGCATAACGGGCCTGTTCCAGCGCCCAGCGGCCTGCGCGTCGCTCGAGACCGGGATCAATCGGGCTGCCTGTCAGATCACGCCCGGTATGGTCGACCACATGCACCACCCCATCCGGCAACACATCGAAGGGCACGGAAATGGCGCGATAACGTGCCAGAGGCACATGGGCGCTCGGCTCTGGCGAAGCCTGTTCCGCCGTGAAGGTGAGATGGCAGCGACCGGCACCATCCAGAATCCGCAGCACTGGTGCCTCATCCGGATTGGCGGGGAACCAGGCCCAGCCGCCCAACCCATCTTTCTCCGCCCTGACTGCACCCTGAACGCGCCTGGCTGTAGCGGGATGTAAGGGGCTGCCAACAAGCGGCTCGCCATCAAGAGACACCTCCACCCTATCGAGAGACCAGAACGATTCGCCCTGTGTGAAGCGGAGGCAGTCTCCATCCCATGTGAATGCTTTCTCAGCGCCGTTCACTGTCACGCAAAGACGTTCCTGCCAGCCGCTTTTGCGCCGCCCTGACGTCTTTTCCGACATCATGTTTCGCACTGTGCCGCCAAGCCGGATCGCGCCACTCACATCCAGTGCGCACCATCCAGCCAGATTAAGCGTTTTCGTGATCTGATCAGCGAGTCGGACGGTCTCTTTCGTGCAGACCGTCGCTGAAAGAGCGCGACGCAGATCATATGCCGCCACATGGCCTTCACCGGCGACGAGCCGCGCACTTGCCAGCAGCAGCCATATCTGGCCGCTATCGTATTTCGCGGCCAGCGGCGCCAGCACGGCAATGGCTTCCGCTCTGTAACCGCAGGCCTGTCGGGCGAGCGCCAGCAACAGCGCCACATTGGGGCTATCCACCGCCATGCGATGCGCACGCTCCAGCCACATCAGAGCGCCCGGTGCATCCCCAGAAGAAAGACAGGCTTCACCCTTGCGAAAGGCGGTCTGCGCCTGCTCCGAGGCCCATTTTTCCCATGTCGCCCGATCTTCCGGCGTGATCAGACCGGCTGGACGGGTAGCGGATGCCTCTTTGGAGCGGACTTCAGCGGACAGAGCCTCCGCCGCGCTCTGTTCCGTCCTTTTTCGGGATGCCCCGACGGAAGAAGGCTTCTTCCTAGCCAACGGACTGGGCGGCGGTTGAGGGCATATCCTTGCCACCTTCCGGCTTCTGTGTGGCTGCGGCCTGTTGCGCTTCAGCAGCCTGTTTCAGCTCGTTTATAAGTTGCGACAGTTCAAACGCCGCTTCATTCGACCCCTGCGCTTCGGCCGTTCTGTACCAGCGGACGCCTTCTTCCATATCAGTCCGCCCCGCAAGCCCCCGCGTGAGATAACGCCCCACCATGATCTGCGCGAAAGGATGCCCCTGTTCGGCCGCCTTCAGGAACCAGGAGAACGCCTTTTCACGGTCTTCGGGGACATCATGCCCCCCGCCCAGCATGGCGCCTACGGCGAACATGCTGGGAACATGGTTCTCCTGCGCCGCGCGTTCGAACATGACAAGCGCCTCGGCATGATCGACGGGACCGCCCTCTCCCTTGACCAGCATCTGGGCGTAATAATGCTCGGCATCCACCATACCTTCGGAGGCGGCCTTGCGAATCCATTCGCGAGCCTCTTCCGGATTGGCGGGAACACCGCGGCCTTCCCGCAACATCTTGCCGTACCAGTACTGGGCGTTGACCACGCCCTCAGCAGCCTTGCGCATCCACTGCGCGGCCTGCTCTTCATCCGCTTCGACGCCCACGCCCTCCGCCAGACAGACACCGAAGTTGAATGCCGCGATGAGATCGCCCGAATGGGCCGCCTTTTCATACAGGAGGCGTGTCGCCATTCTGTCTTCCGTGGTGCCGCCTCCCATCAGCAGGAGGTTGCCAAGATCGGCTGAACCGGCGGAATCCCCATTCTGCGCAGCGAGCCGGAACCATTTCGCCGCTTCTTCCTCATCGCGATTGACGCCTGCGCCGGTGATGTACAGCAGTCCCATGGCGCGAGCAGCGGCGGCGTGCCCCCCTTCCGCAGCAGTACGATACCAGTTTGCGGCTTCGAGATAATTCGGCGCAAGATCGCCACCACGCGCATAGATATCGCCAAGAAGGGCAGCGGCTTCGAGATCACCCTGAAGCGCGGCTTTACGCAGCCATGTTTCGCCACGGGAGATATTGCGCTCGACGCCACGCCCTTCGATGAGCGCCAGACCATAACGCGCCTGCGCCGAGCGGACATTGAGTTCCGCCGCCTTGCCATAAGAGGTGACGGCGGCTTCGAGATCGTACGGAACACCAGACCCACGCTCATAGGCGATACCCATGAGGTAGAGCGCCGAGCCGACATTGGCATCGGCGGCGATTTTCAGATGCCCGATCGCCTTCGCAAGTTCTTCATCCGACTCGGCGGAATGCAGACCTGCCAGACCCAGTCCAAGATGGCCCTGCGGACAGTTGGCTTCGGCTGCTTTGCCATACCAGACCAAAGCCTCGTTCTGGTTACGGAGGGACTCTGGTCCGGCGCTCAGAATATAGCCGTAAAGGGCCTGAGCATCCGGGGAACCCTGTTCCGCACCCAGTTTCGCCCAGTGCATCGCGCGCGGATAATTCGGCGTGCCTGTCACGTTCTGCGCGACATCGGCGAGTTCGAACGTATCGTTCTCGACGGCTTCAGGCAGGCCTACGAGATAAAGTGTCGCAAGCAGGAACTGGGCTTCCACCCATCCGGCCTGAGCAGCCCGACGCAACCAGCGACCACCCTCGACCAGATCACGTGGCGCGCCAATTCCGTCGAGATACATTCTCCCCAGCCGAAACTGGGCTTCAGGCAGGCCAGTCTGGGCGGCGGCGCTGATCTCGCTGAAAGCACCAGCAAAGTCTTCTTCCTCAATGAGCTGAAGACCGTGTTCGAGTCGTTTTTCAGGGGTGCGACGGGTAAAGAGGCGCGAAATCAGACTCAACGTCAGTCCTCCTCAGACATGGCGCAGGCCTCGATAAACGGTGCGCCTCAATTCAGGATTACAGAACAGGATGTAGGAAAAGAAATGTCTGTTTGCCACATCCTGTCCCGATACCTGAGTTTCCTGTGCTGGCAATCTGGCTCACCAGACACCAGCGCAGGAAGAAAAACAGGGATTTATGGCTCTCTCATACCATCCGTGACGAGCGGCATGATACTGTTGAGCAGGAACTGCATGACCGTCCGCTTGCCCACCTGAATATCGGCCGTGACCGGCATGCCGGGGTGAGGATGGAAAAAAGACGGGACACCGTGGAGCGTGTAGCGATCAACGCGCAGACGGACACGATAATAGGACTGAGAAGCCGATGCGGGATCATCCGACTGGGATGCGCTCGCGCCTGCACCGGACGAGGCACGTCCTGCCTGTGCGGCAAACGAGTCTGCCGAAATCTCACGAACTGTCGCTTCCGCTCCGCCGTACTGCGCGAACGGGAAAGTCGCGAACTTGAGCAGCGCCTTGTTGCCGACCTGCACGAAGCCAGCCTGTGAACCCTCCAGACGCGCTTCGACTTCCAGCCCGCTCCCGACCGGAACCAGCGTCAGAAACTCGTTGCCTGCCGAAATGACCGAGCCGACAGAGAGTTTGGCAATGTTGAGGACGATCGCATCCTCGCCACTCTTCAGCGTCGTCATGCTCTTGCGCAGCTTCGCTTTCTGGTAGCTGCTCGAAGCGTCCGAAAGTTTGCGCTGGGCGTCACTCAGATCATGATAGATTTGTGCCTTCCACGTTTCGATATAGGCCTGACGTTCGGCTGTCAGCGCCAGTATCTTGCTGCGGCTGCTGGTCGCCTGCTGCTGGGCCGAAATCTCCGAACGCTCATTTTCCATCAGTTCGCTCTGCGCGCCCAACGTGGAAAGGCGGCTGCCCACCTGATCCTGCTGCAGACGCAGACGCATGGCATGCACATCACGCGCGACCTTTGCTTTCGCGGCATACATGGCAGCGTTTGCCTGATAACCCCGAAGATCGCTCGTCTGCGAAGCGAGCTGCTCCTGATAGTTGTTTACCTTGGCATCGAACTCGGCCTTGCGACGGAGGTAGTTCGCTGCCTGCTGCACGGAGGAGGGATTGGACGGGTCCGGCACGTAATCACGTCCCTCCGCTTCAGCGGTGAGACGATCGACTTCAGCAGAATAGCTGTCCGTCAGCCCCTTCATGTTGGCGATGTCGGCATCCGTGATGGTCGGATCGAGATGGGCGAGAATCTGTCCTTTATGAACGAAATCTCCCTCATGAACATCGATGCTGCGGATGATGGACGTTTCCAGCGGCTGCACCACCAGTGTGTCCTGCGTGGAGACGATCTTGCCAGGCGTCGTCACCACACGATTCAACGGAAAGACCGTCATGACAATCACGCTGGTGAGCGTGAGCGCACCAACAAGCCATGTAATATACTGCGCCGAAGGCGTCGGCGGCATGTTGACCAGCGCCGCACTCGGGGAGTGAAACTCCAGCAGAGCTGGCGGCAGATCATTGGGAGCAAACGGGTCGGTCGCCTCCGGGAGGAAGTCCCGTGGCTTCTTTTCTTCACCGTCCGAAGAGGCCGGCACGACATCTTGTGAGGTCATTGGTCAGTCTCCTTCAGCGATGAGAGGTGCATCGGCGGCGGCCCCACCATTGCTCGACCGGCTGGATGTATGACGGTTCTGCTGCATCCAGAGGGTACGATAGATCGCACAGCGTTCGAGCAGAACCTCATGCGGGCCAATATCAGCAACCTGACCGCGCTCCATGACGAGAATCTGGTCACAGTTAACGAGGGACGAAAGACGGTGCGACACAATGACCATTGTGCGCCCCTTGCCGATCCGTTCCAGATTGGCGTTCACCAGTGCTTCACTCTCCGGATCCAGCGCTGATGTCGCTTCATCGAGAATCATCAGTTTGGGATCGGAGATGACGGCGCGGGCAATGGCCAGACGCTGCCGCTGGCCCCCGGAAATGTTGGTGGAGCCTTCTTCAATGAAGGTCTCGTAACCGGCAGGCATGCGTTCGATGAACTCTTCCGCACCAGCAAGACGGGCGGCACGCACCACATCGTCAATCGTCAGGCCGGGACGACCGGCGGTGATGTTCTCCCGGATGGTGCCACGGAACAGGAAGTTATCCTGAAGCACGACGCCGAACGAGCGGCGCAGATGGTGCAGATTGATTTCACGCAGGTCAACGCCGTCGAGCTTCAGATAGCCGGTATAGGACCGGCTGACACCCTGAAGCAGACGGGTAATGGTCGACTTACCGGAGCCGGAGCGTCCGACCAGTCCGAGCATGGTGCCCGCCGGAACCTCGAAGCTCACATTGTTCAGAGCCTTGGCGGTCGAACCCGGATAGGAGAAGTTCACGTCGATAAAGGACAGGGCGCCCTTGATCTTCGGACGCATGCCGGTCGTCAGCGCCTTGGTTTCCGTCGGCTGGTTAAGGACGGTTCCCGCTTCACCGAGCGACGTGGTGACCTCGTTCATGTCATCAAGCAGCTTGGCCAGATTGGTCAGCGGCGATGCGACACGCGTGCCGAGCATCATGAAGGCCACCAGCGCGCCGGCGCCGACCGAGGAACTTCCCTCAAGAACGAGATAGGCACCCACAAGGATGATGCCGCGGCTGATGAACATTTCCAGCGGCATGCTGAGTGTGGATGGCCAGTTGGACATGCGACCGACATCGAGCTTGGCCTGCACGACATCCGCCGTGCGCTGATCCCACTCCTGCTTACGGGCATTCTCCAGCGCCAGGGTCTTGATGGTGCGGATACCTGCGATCGTCTCATACATGACGCCAGAGCGCTGCATGTCAGCATGGATCAGCTTGCCGAACTGGCGCCCCACCGGCCCCATGAAGATCACAACGAGCAGACCGATCAGACCGGATGCCGCCACCGTCATCCATGCCAGCGTGGAGCTGAGATAGAAGAGGAATGGCAGGATGACGACGAGTGTGAACATGTCGAGGAAGGTCGACATGAGACGCCCGGTCATGAAGTCACGGACCTTGTAGATCGCCATGACACGACCGATGACATTACCGGCCTGCTGTCGCTCGAAGAACTCCAGCGGCAAGGCAAGGAGACGGGAGAAGATGTGCAGCGAGATACGCGTGTCGATACGCGTGGTCAGCACCAGCGTCAGTTCGCGGCGGCCGTAGGACAGCAGAACTTCATAGAAAGAGAGAACCAGCACGATGGCGGTGATCGACACGAGCGTCGCCATGGAGCGGTTGTTCACCACGCGGTCGATGACCTGCATGACGATCAACGGCGGGAATATCTGGAGGATACTGAGCGTCATGGAAGCAATGGCGATGTCACGCAGCGACTTCTTTTCGCGCAGCACCATCTTGGCCAGCCAGGAGGCGTTGATTGGCGCATCGGCTTCGGACTGATCGCGACGCCGCTTGATGAGCAGGATATCGCCCGTCCACACCTGACCAAGGCGCATCTCGTCGACAGGAACGGGCGTCGCGCCCTCATCCGCCATCGGATCACGCAGCCAGACGACGCCACGTGTCGGATCGGCGTTGATCATCAATGCTGCGGAACCATCCCGGAACATCAGCACGATCGGCGGCGAGTTGCTCATCTTGATGAGATAGCGCCACTTGATGCGCATCCCTTTCGCCACGGCGCCCTGCTCGTTCAGCCAGCGGGCCAACGTGGCGGGCGAAGGGCTGCTCTCGCCCGGTTCGCCAATGAAATCCTGCACATCCAGTTCAAGACCGTGGAAGTGGGCGGCAGCGATCACGGCACGGAGACGGATCAGAGAAGGTGCCGGTCTCTCTTCCGGCCTGCCTGCTGCACCGACCGCGTTTCCCTGATTGTTTCCGTGGGGATGCCCGTCCGAGCCGGGGGCGTCGTGCACGTTATCGACTGGAGCCACAGATAGTCCTCTATAAAACTGGCCTGCGTTTTACCCCGCAGGAAAACGCTGAACGGCCTCTATCACATAAACCGCGCAAAGACTGCACCCGAAGTAGCACGTTACAGCCCCGGAACTCCTCTCAAGCCCCTGATGACTGCGTGAAACAGGATCATGTCTATCGTATGAAAAATGATTTTTAGTTACTCTTCCGTCTCCGGCGTGAACAGACTGCAAACAATTTCATCAGCCCGAAGCGCCTCCAGAACGACAGTCCGCTGGTCGCGCGAAACAACGAGAGCAATGTGGCGAAAGAAAGCACGGCTCCCCCGCGCACGTTCCTGATAAATCAGGAGAAGGCGGGTGACCAGAGCCGACCTTCCATTACAACAGACGCACGCGGCCCCATGGCGTGCATCCTCGCCAGCCCTGTCGTCAGATACAAACCGGGAAGCCGAAAAAACAGGAGAAGCAGGTAAACTGCCCTTCTCCAGACGCGCGATTTCCAGCCAGCCGACCGGCGGAGCAATCTCCATATCCGCTGGTACAAGCAACAGGCTCTCAGAGCGCCGCGCAGGATTCCAGCTGACAATCTCTTCCGGTGTAATAACATTCAGAGAAATCACTGAAGAATCCTTGTGTACACTATCCGCACTCATCCGGTCGTATTGCATGGGCATTATGACGAGTGACTTCCCTTATAGTCTCAGTCCCTGACGGTCTGAATGGAAGAGGTCTGACGCTCTTTTCTGGACAGCGCTCTCTGGCTCTGGAATAACCGCCGTCCCTCCCGCGTTGCGGAATGCACCCTCCGAATATCCGGTAGTCCATAAATGACCTCCTCAAGCTCTTCCCGTCCCCCGCTGCTCGAAGCCCTGCAGGAACAGGTGTTGCTGTGTGACGGCGGTATGGGATCACGCGTGCAGGCACTCGATCTCGAGACCGAACGGGACTACTGGGGGCAGGAGAACTGCACCGAGATCCTCAACCTGTCGCGGCCGGAACTGGTGCGCGAAATCCATCGCGGCTACTTCGAGGCTGGGGCGGACATGGTGGAGACCAACAGCTTCGGCGGGTCTCCGATCACGCTGGCGGAGTTCGATCTTCAGGACCGTGCCCGCGAGATCAACCGCATTGCCGGCACGCTGGCGCGTGAGGCCGCCGACCAGTTCGATGACGAGCGTCATCGTTACGTGCTCGGCTCCATCGGTCCCGGCACCAAGCTGCCTTCACTTGGCAACATTGATTATGACACGCTGGAAGCCGGTCTGGCCGAGCAGGGGCGTGGACTGATCGAGGGTGGCGTCGATGCCTTCCTGATCGAGACCTGTCAGGACACACTCCAGATCAAGGCGGCCGTCAACGGCATGAAGATCGCCCGCGCCGAGATGGGCGTGAACACCCCGATCTTCGTGCAGGTCACGGTCGAGACCACCGGCACGCTGCTGGTCGGTCCGGACATCGCCGCTGCCGCGACGGTGGTGGAGAGCCTCGATGTCGATCTGATCGGGCTGAACTGCGCCACGGGTCCGCAGGAGATGGCCGAGCATGTCCGCTGGCTGGCCGAGAACTGGCCGCGCCTGATTTCCGTGCTGCCGAACGCCGGTCTGCCGGAACTGGTCAACGGCCAGACGCACTATCCGCTCAGCCCGGAAGAGATGGCGCTGTGGATGGAGCGCTTCATCATTGAAGACGGGCTGAACATGATCGGCGGTTGCTGTGGCACGTCCACGCCGCATATCGCGGCCCTCGACGCCATGCTGCGGAGCCGTGCGCCGTCTGGAAAGCACCGTCCCGCGCCGACGAAGCGCAACCCGACATGGGTGCCGTCCGTCGCCAGCCTCTACAGCCAGACGCCGCTGCGTCAGGAAAACGCTTATTTCTCTATCGGCGAACGCTGTAACGCCAACGGATCGAAGAAGTGGCGCGAGCTTCAGGAAGCGCATGACTGGGATGGCTGCGTCGCTGTCGGGCGTGAGCAGGTTGCGGAAGGGTCGAACTCGCTGGATGTCTGCACGGCTTTCGTCGGACGTGACGAGAAGGCGGAGATGGACGAGGTCATCCGCCGCTTCACCTCATCGGTGAACGCGCCGCTGGTGATCGACTCCACGGAAACGCCGGTCATCGAATCGGCGCTGAAGCTGCATGGCGGCAAGCCGATCATCAACTCGATCAACTTCGAGGATGGCGAGGCGATTGCTCACGACCGCATGAAGCTGGCCCGCAAGTTCGGCGCGGCCGTCGTGGCGCTGACCATCGACGAGGTCGGCATGGCGAAGACGGCGGAAGACAAGCTCCGCATCGCCTCGCGGCTGGTGGAGTTCGCGTGTGACCAGTATGGCCTGCCGCAGTCGGACCTGCTGATCGATCCGCTGACCTTCACCATCGCCACTGGCGTGGAAGATGATCGCAAGCTGGGGCAGTGGACGCTGGAAGGCATCCGCATGATCCGGGAGAAGTTCCCGGACATTCAGATCATCCTCGGCCTGTCGAACATCTCCTTCGGCCTGAACCCGGCGGCCCGCGCAGTGCTGAACTCGGTGTTCCTCGATCATGCCGTGAAGGCGGGCATGACGGGCGCGATCGTGCATGTGTCCAAGATCCGGCCGCTGCATCTGATTCCCGCCGAGGAAGTGAAGGTCGCGGAAGACCTGATCTTCGACCGTCGTTCGGAGGACTACGATCCGCTCCAGAAGTTCCTGTCGCTCTTTGAAGGGCGCAAGGCGGCTGATGTCGCGAAGAAGGCGAAGGCCGAGACCGCACCGGAGCGTCTGAAGGACCGGATTGTCGATGGTGACCGCAAGGGGCTTGAGGCCGACCTTGAGGAAGCCATGAAGGAGATGCCGCCGATCGACATCATCAACAACGTGCTGCTCGACGGCATGAAGGTGGTGGGCGAACTGTTCGGTTCCGGCAAGATGCAGCTTCCGTTCGTGCTTCAGTCCGCCGAGACGATGAAGGCCGCGGTCGCTTGGCTTGAGCCGCATATGGAGCGTGTCGAAGGACAGGCGCGCGGCACGATTGTGCTGGCGACCGTGAAGGGCGACGTGCACGATATCGGCAAGAATCTCGTGGACATCATCCTGACCAACAACGGCTATCGGGTGGTCAATCTCGGCATCAAGGTGCCGGTGGCGGACATGATCGAATCCGCCCGCGCCGAGAAGGCGGATGCGATCGGAATGTCCGGGCTGCTGGTGAAGTCCACGGTCATCATGCGCGAGAATCTTCAGGAGATCGACCGGCAGGGGATCGAGCTTCCGGTCATTCTCGGGGGCGCGGCGCTGACCCGCAACTATGTCGAGGACGACTGCGCCGCCGCCTATGGCACGCATGGTCGTGTGGCCTATGCCCGCGATGCGTTCGACGGTCTCTCGCTGATGGATGTGGTCGCGCAGGGCAAGTTCGACGATTATGCAGCCGCCATCGCCAAGCGGCGTGAAGGCAAGGCGAAACGCGCTACGCCGCGCACGCCGGAAGCTGCCGAGGAGCGCGGGTTCGGGCTGGTGGATGTGGCCGCCGCGCAGGCGCGTCGTCGTCGGATCACGAAGGATGAGCCGGTCATCAAGCCGCCGTTCTGGGGACCGCGTGTGGTCGAGGCCGAGACCAACGCGGTGCTGCCGTTCCTCAATGAACGCTCACTCTATCAGTTCCAGTGGGGCTTCAAGAAGCAGGGCCGCACGCTGGAGGATTTCCTGAGCTGGGCGCGTCAGGAACTGCGTCCCGTGCTGCGCCGGATGCTGACGCTGTGCGAAGCGGAGGATATTCTCAAACCGCGTGCCGCTTATGGTTACTGGAAGGCGGCCGGACAGGGGAACGATCTGATCCTGTTTGCGGAAGACGGACAAACCGAAGTGGCCCGCTTCACCATGCCGCGTCAGCCGCGTGAGGACGGCGAGTGCATTGCCGATTTCGTGCGAGATGTGGATGACGCCGAGCGTGACGTGATCGGGTTGCAGGTGGTGACGGTCGGGCAGAAAGCCTCCGACATGGCCCGCGAGTGGTTCGAGGAAAACCGTTATCAGGACTACCTCTATCTGCATGGCCTGTCTGTCGAGGTAGCCGAGGCGATGGCGGAATATACGCACAAGCGCATCCGCGCTGAACTCGGGTTCTCGGGTGAGGATGCCCGCGATATGGACAAGCTTCTGTCGCAGGGTTATCGCGGCTCACGCTATTCGTTCGGCTATCCTGCCTGCCCGCGTCTGGAAGATCAGGAACCGATCCTGAAGCTGCTGGATGCGGAGAAGATCGGCGTGTCGCTGTCGGACGGCTATCAGTTGCATCCTGAGCAGTCGACTTCAGCGCTGGTGATCCTGAACCCACGGGCGAAATACTTCACGGTGTAAGAACTATCCTCGGGAGAATCCCCCCGAGGATGACGTCCGTATTCGACGCCCTTTCATAATAATATCATTGAACTGTCACTCAGTGACTCATGGAACGCCACTAAAACCCGCCAGCGGAAATCGTCTGCCAGACGCACGACGATGAAAGTTCTGTGGGTTTTGCTTGATGTTGCGAACATTCTGTCGGGCGGGGCTGCTTTCCTGCTCCGCGCTACTTTCTTTTGTATCTGCTCCAACGCATGCCCAACGCCCGTTACCAGACCTGCGGGATCGAGATTTTCCATCGGAAGCCCATAGGTTCAGGGAACCTGCCTATCCATACTACTGGTATTCCCACCAGAGCGCGCCGCACTCCTCCTGCGGTTCTGACGCGGTCCTGCGATCCGGCAAGGTCGTGAGCGCCGATCTCGAGCTGGCCTACTCGCGCAACCGGATATGGAATCCTTCTGAAAACAGATACGACTCTGTAAAGCTGCGTTCCTATAACGGTTGTCTGGCGGCCCCCACCATCGTCGTTTCTCCGGGTGATGAACTGCGGATCGATCTTCATAACGATCTTCCGTCCGAACCCGATGCCGACTGTTCGAAGCCGATCAATACACCGTCCTGTTTCAACAGACAGAACCTGCACCTGCACGGCATGCATGTGTCGCCGGAAGGTCATGCCGACAATGTCATGCATTCCATTCTGCCTGATGGCGGCACATGGAATTATCAATACGCCATTCCCGACACACATCCTGCCGGCACATTCTGGTACCACGCCCATCAGCATGGTGCGACGTCCATAGGCGTGGCCAGCGGCGAGGAAGGTGCGCTGATCGTTCGGGGACAGCGCCGCTATGCAGATCGGGCCAGAAATGGGGGCGTAGCGGACATCGATACCGTGCTGCACGACCGCTATGGCAATCCCGTCACCGATCGGATCATGCTTTTCGAGCAGATTCCGTATGGATGTTTCAGCGACGCTGACCACAAGACGCTTCTTCAGGACAGCAACACAGGCGTGTGGACGTGTCCCGCCAATGCTGAAGGCGGCGTCGAGAATTTTCGCAGCCAGTTCATCAGCAGTCGTACGGACGCTGACGGAACGCAACGTGACGCCTGGAGTCTGTCGCAACGCTATACGCTTGTGAACGGTCAGACCCAGCCCGTTCTTGAAGCCCATACTGGAGACGTGGAGCGCTGGCGCATGATTGCAGGCGGCGTTCATGACACGTTGAACGTGCAGATCGTGCAGGCCCGCTCAGGCAATGGAAAAACCCGCAATCTGAACATTCCCGCCTATGCCCGCAATTCAGGGAACGCCATGACCTGCGATGGCGCTGTCGTCGGCCAGTATGAAATTGCTGAAGACGGGCTGACACGTCGCGACATTTCACGCAAAGGCATCAATTATCTCTATCCGGGGCAGCGTAGCGATGTACTGGTCAGCTTCCGCAAGCCGGGACTTTACTGCGTGATCGATCAGGGTGGGAGCACGCTCAACACCGTCGTTCCCTACAAGTCGCGCCCACAGGGGAAATCACCCTCCATAATTGCCGTCGTTTCGGTCAAAGCCGAGAGCTGGGGCCGTGAAACATCTTCCGATGAAGATACACGCATCCGTCAGCTGTTTCTCGAGGGTTCGGAAGGGCTGCCCATGTTTGTCCGCGCCCGTCTGGCGCGGTTCGATCTGACGGATTTCGCCTTCTTCCCACCGGGTGGCGTGCCGGGCAGCGATCTCTCCTCGTTGACCGTGACCCATTCGCCTACGGCGTATTTCGCCGCCTTGACGATGCCGCTGGCGGATGGAGCTTCACTACCCCCCGGCCAGCCGATGCCGGACACAAGCATCAACGGCATGATCGGTCTCGTCCAGAACACGCTGGTGAGCGTCGATGGCGTGACCGCACTGCCATTCAGCATGGATCCCACGCATATCTACAAGGTCCGACTGGGCGACGTGGATGAATGGCGCATCGGCACACGCACGATGGGCACCGGCACGACCGCCGGGCAGCATGTGTTCCATATCCACGTCAATCCGGTGGAAATCATGGATATTGTTGACACAAGCACGGGAGAATCAATTTTCACCGACGACCACACGTGCAAGCTCAAATATCGTCTGAAAGATGCGGATGGAACGGAAAACAGCAGCTACAGTCCGGAATTCTGCGATCAGTATCACGTTTTCCGGGATTCACTGTTCGTGAAACCGGGTTTTGAAACGGTTGTCCGCACGCAGTATGCCGACTTCCCGGGGGACGCCATGCTGCATTGCCACATTCTCGATCATGAAGATCAGGGGATGATGACCTATGTCTCGGTCAGGAAGGCGGAAGACGATATGGACGCAATGTCAGACGCCAGCATGTCCGGGACCATGTGAAGCATGTTTTGCGAGGCGTGATAGAGCACTTCATCACGTCTCGCAGATGTTTGGCGAAACCGGACACATATTGGTGAAGACCGCCCCGCTTGCCGATATTCCCATATGAACCGGCCCTTTTCAGGGAAGAGGCCTTTTGCAGAAAACTGACCGCCCATGATAGCGGTGCTGACACGCATACAGGCGATCCACGCGCTCGTCGTATCAGGTTCTGACCCGTAAGGAGTTTTTCATGACAAATCGAGTGGCTCTTGTCACAGGCGGCAGTCGCGGCATTGGTCGCGCCATTGCCGAGCGTCTGGCAAAAGACGGCTTTGATGTCGCCATCACTTATGCCCGCAATGCGGAAGCCGCGAAAAGCGTGACGGACACGGTGGAAAAGCTCGGGCGTCGCGCCTTAGCCATCCAGTCCGACAGCGGCAAGGTGGAAGACAACACCGCCCTGATCGGGAAAGTGGTCAAGCATTTCGGTCGTCTCGACACGCTCGTCTGCAATGCGGGCGCCTATCCCTACGGCGGCCCGGACACGCTGAAGCTGGAAGACATCATCCGCACGCTGGATCTCAATCTGCGTGGCGTGATGATCGAAGCCATTGAAGCCGCAAAAATCATGACCAAGGGTGGCCGGATCATCCTGATCGGCTCCGCATTCGGTGAGCGTGTGCCATTGCCGGGCATCTCGGTTTACGCTGCCACGAAAGCTGGTCTTGTCGGTTTTGCAAAAGGTCTCGCGCGGGACGTCGGACCGAAGGGCATCACCGTCAACGTCATCCAGCCCGGCCCGATCGACACGGAACTCAATCCGGCTGATGGCGCAGCCAGCGAGAGCTTGCGTGCGGTTCTGGCCATTCCAGCCTATGGCAAGGTCACGGATGTCGCCGATCTGGTCGGCTTTGTCGCCAGTGAAGAGGCTTCCTACATCACCGGCACGGCGCTGAGCGTCGATGGTGGTCTGACCGCCTGACGACTGGGAGGCTTCGTCGTCGTCAACCTTCTATGAACCATAATCCGCTTTGCTCTGTCCTCCTGAACGCACATGGATGGAGGATGGGGCATGCGGATAATTTTTGGTCTGATGATAGGGATGACCCTGACGGCGCTCCCCGCTTTCGCGCAGGATTACTCCGCCTCCTCAGGGCAGAATAGTGGCGGTCACTGGGACTATTCCAACAGTGCGGCGGCCAACGCCCCTGTTGAGAGTTATGAGAATTATCCGCCTCCCCCCACGCAGGTCATCATCTCTCCGGGGATGATGGGCGGCAACAGTGGATACGCCGCTGGCAACAATGCGGTAGGTTCCTCCACACAGGGAGGGCAGACGGCTCCCTCTTCTCCCGGCGTCATGCAGGGCGGTGTCGGCTGGGGCAACACCGGGGCCGGCAATGTGGGCTATGGCAACACTGGCGCAGGCAATATTGGCGCTCTCCCCCATCGGCGATAATAACGGCCGCCCTGTAAATCTCGCAGCATCGTCCTATATTGAGGTGTCATACCATAAGGACACCCGACCGGACGATGAACGCCAAATCCGTTTCAGGCCCAGCCATCCGCGTTAAGGGCGCGCGTGCTCACAATCTCAAATCAGTCGATGTGGATATTCCGCGCGATCAGCTGACCGTCATTACGGGCCTCTCCGGATCGGGCAAATCCTCTCTGGCGTTCGACACGATCTACGCCGAAGGGCAGCGTCGCTATGTCGAGAGTCTGTCCGCCTATGCCCGACAGTTCCTCGAACTCATGGGCAAGCCGGATGTGGATTCGATCGAAGGCCTGTCGCCAGCGATCTCGATCGAGCAGAAAACGACGTCCAAAAACCCGCGTTCAACCGTAGGCACAGTGACAGAGATTCATGATTACATGCGTCTGCTCTGGGCGCGGGCAGGCGTTCCCTACTCCCCGGCCACGGGCCTGCCGATTGAGGCGCAGACCGTGAGCCAGATGGTGGACCGCGTCATGGCCATGCCGGAAGGCACGCGGCTGATGCTGCTCGCGCCTGTCATACGCGACCGCAAGGGCGAGTATCGCAAGGAACTGGCCGAACTTCAGCGCAAGGGATTCTCTCGCGTGAAAGTTGACGGCACACTCTATGAAATTGAGGAAGTGCCTAATCTCAACCGCAAGCTGCGCCATACGGTCGAAGCCGTGGTGGACCGGATTGTGGTCAAACCCGGCATTGAAACCCGACTGGCCGACAGTTTCGAAACCGCCCTCGCCCTTGCCGATGGCATTGTCTACTCGGAAGAAGTGAAGCGTGACAGCGCTGAGCCTGCCGAACGCACGGTCTTTTCTTCCCGCTTCGCCTGTCCGGAAAGCGGTTTCACGCTGGAAGAAATCGAGCCTCGCCTTTTTTCCTTCAACGCCCCGCAGGGCGCCTGTCCTGCCTGTGACGGCATTGGCAGCGAAACATTTTTCGATCCGCGCCTGATCGTGCCAGACGAACGGCTGTCATTGGCGCAAGGCGCCATCGCTCCGTGGCGGAATGATAAATCGCCGCTTTACGAGCAGACGTTGCAGAGCGTGGCAAAGCATCTCGGAATCAGCATGGACACGGCGTGGCGCGATCTTCCAGAAGAAGCGCAGCAGGTCATTCTGGACGGAACGGATGAGGATGTACATTTCGTCTACCGTGATGGCGGAAAATCCCATACGCTGACAAAACCTTTTGAAGGTGCTGTCGCCAGCCTCCAGAGACGCCTGCGCAATACGGACAGTATCTGGCAGAAAGAAGAACTTTCACGTTATCAGGCACAGAAACCATGCCATGTCTGTCATGGTGCGCGCCTGAAACCTGAAGCGCTGTGCGTCAGGGTTGCAGGCTCCAACATCGCGCAGGCATCCGATCTCTCGATCCGTGAAGCGCATGAGTGGTTTGAAAACGTTCTCCCCACACTGACACCGCAGCGTGCGGAAATCGCCCGACGTATTCTACGAGAAATCAATGATCGCCTGAAATTTCTTGTGGATGTCGGTCTAGATTATCTGACTCTCTCACGAGGGTCCGCCACTCTTTCAGGAGGCGAGAGCCAGCGCATCCGTCTGGCAAGCCAGATCGGTTCCGGTCTGACGGGGGTTCTGTATGTGCTGGACGAGCCCTCTATCGGGTTGCATCAGCGGGACAATGAACGTCTCCTCGGGACATTGCAGCATCTGAAATCTCTTGGAAATACCCTGATCGTTGTCGAGCATGACGAAGACGCCATCAGCAGTGCGGACTGGCTGGTGGATATGGGGCCGGGTGCGGGCGTGAAAGGCGGAACTGTTGTCGCATGTGGCACGCCAGCCGAAGTGGCGAAATGTCCGGACAGCCTGACCGGCGCCTATCTTTCGGGGCGCAAACGCATTGAAGTGCCGACAGAACGGCGACCGGTCGATCCCAAGCGAATTGTCACAGTTCGTGGTGCTACAGGCAACAATCTGAAGAACGTGACGGCTCAATTCCCCCTCGGCACCTTCACCTGCGTGACCGGCGTGTCAGGCGGTGGCAAATCGACGCTGGTGATCGACACGCTATACAAGACACTTTCTCGTCGCCTGATGGGATCTTCGCAAACACCTGCTCCTTGTGAAGAAGTCGATGGTATTGAGCAACTCGACAAGATCATCGACATTGATCAGTCACCGATCGGTCGGACACCACGTTCCAATCCAGCCACCTATACAGATCTGTTTACGCCAATTCGTGACTGGTTCGCGGAACTTCCTGAAAGCCGCGCGCGGGGGTACAAGCCCGGTCGCTTCTCCTTCAATGTGAAGGGCGGTCGCTGCGAAGCCTGTCAGGGTGATGGTGTCATCAAGATTGAAATGCACTTCCTCCCCGATGTGTTTGTCACCTGTGATGCCTGCAAAGGTGCCCGTTATAATCGCGAAACATTGGAAGTGAAGTTCAAGGGAAAATCCATTGCCGATGTCCTCGCCATGAGCGTGGACGAGGCCCTTCCCTACTTCGAGGCTCAGACGCGTATTCGTGACCGTCTCGCCATCCTGCAGAAGGTCGGACTGGGCTATGTTGCTCTGGGCCAGCAGGCCACCACCCTCTCTGGCGGTGAAGCGCAGCGTGTCAAACTGTCGAAAGAGCTGGCACGCAGAGCGACGGGGCGCACGATGTATATTCTCGACGAACCCACTACGGGTCTGCATACTGAGGATGTGCGCAAGCTACTGGAAGTGCTGCATGCACTGGTGGATCAGGGCAATACGGTGGTCGTGATCGAGCATAATCTCGAAGTGATCAAAACCGCTGACTGGATCATAGACATCGGACCGGAAGGCGGCAGTGGTGGTGGCACCGTGGTCGCTGAAGGCACACCGGAAGACATTGCAGCCTGCAAGGCAAGCCATACCGGCCATTTCCTCGCTCCCCTTCTCACACAGGCAGGTACTTCTCCAAAAAAGACAGGCACAACACGGCGGAAGAAAAAAGGAGGATGACGTGCGGACAGGAAATTTCCTCAGAATTCTTGCTGCGGCAGGCATTCTCGGCGCCTCGATCGGAAACGGTCATGCGCAGACATTTCGAGGTGTAAACCTTCCGAGTGCAGCTTTTGCCTCTGGAAAAATCCCCGGTCGTTATGGCTATGACTATCTGTTTCCAAAAGACAGCGTCATCCACTATTACACACAACGGGGTGCCAACATCTTTCGCCTTCCCATTCTATGGGAACGTCTCCAACCGACCCTGAATGGTCCGCTCGATAAAAATTATTTGCTCCGGATACAGCAGTTTGTTGAATCGGCGCAAAAATCCGGTGCGAAAACAATCATCGATCTGCATAATTACGGCAACTACCGAGGCCAACAGATCGGATCTCCCGATGTCTCGCCACAGGCTTTTGCCGATTTATGGCGTCGTCTGGCGAAAACATTTGCTTCCGACAGGAATGTTTTTTTTGGCCTCATGAATGAGCCAAAACTTTCGTCTGCCCAGGCATGGGCGGATATTCAACAGTTGGCCATTACTGCTATCCGCAATGCTGGCGCAAAAAACACCATTCTTGTTTCAGGCATAAAATGGGATTCAGCGCAGCATCTCCCTCACGACAATGGCGATGCTCTTATTTCCCTTCATGATCCGCAGAATGACTTGCTGTTTGAGGTCCACGAATATTTCGATGGTGATGCTTCAGGCACCAAACCTGACTGCGTCTCTCCTGATCAGGCGGTTGCCCGGCTGGCGCCCGCAACAGACTGGTTCAAGGCGCATAACGTCAAAGGTTTTCTTGGTGAGTTTGGAGCCAGCCGTGATCCTCAATGTCTTCAGGCTCTGGCAAAGGTCGCCAGTTATCTGAAAGAAAGTCGTGACCATTGGGCTGGATGGACTTACTGGGCGGGTGGGCCGCTC
>NZ_JBDNXK010000029.1:0-34785 GCF_047721705.1 Acetobacter sp.
TCATTGACTGCATGGATTTCTAATCGAGCCAGTTCTGGCAAAGTATATTGCAGAAGAGGGGAGGGCGGTTTCGCTCTCCCCTTTTTTATTTGTGATTATATCTTTTAGATTCCATGGACCGGTGTTTGCCTGGTGGAGTCAGGCAATAGCTTCTGACAGAAGCTGCTTTTATCGGTTGGAGTGATACGGCATGCGCAAAGTTGTTGCTTTTGTTGCCGTCAGTAGCTTCGTGTCTTCCTCGGCATTTGCGACAGATCCCCTACTTCTAACTGCTCCCTGCGGCACTTCGGCTGACCTGATTGCGCAAGGTGTGGTTAGGCCGTTGCCCAAAGATGCGCACAGTCTGGCCCTAGAATTTGTGGCGGCGGGTCTTCGGATTACTGATGCATGGGAGGTCAGGTGGCCTGAAAAATGTCAGGTCAGTATTCAACGGGTCTCACATGGGTGGGGCGTGATTGATCAGAATGTGGCCATCCAACCGAGTGCTGGTCGCCTTGTTACGTCTGACCCGAAAACGGTAACGCCTGCGCTACTCGAACCTGCTCATCCTTTCATTCCCAATACAGAATTCTCAAGTTCATATGCGCTGTTAATAGATAACTGGCGGGTGGGGTTATGGCAGGAACCCACTGGTCGTTCCATTATTGCCGCTTATCGCCCGGGAGAGACTGCTGCACCACGGCAGATCATTCTTTCTGCGAAGCCTGTCATCGGCATTTCTTATCTGGCCTCACCTGACTCATCGGGAGGTGCTTATTTTCTGTGGCAGAAAGTGTCAGCGGGTAATTATCGTGTCATCACGGTGCAGTGGAACGAAGAAGCGGTCCGTTCACGGTGATCAAATTGGTTGGGGTGGTAATCATCAAATATAAGCAGCTTTTTCCATGAAGACATCGTTACTGCAATAAACAAACAAAAAGCCCCGGACGGCGAAACCATCCGGGGCTTTTTTGCGTCCAGAAAGGAGCCTCTTCCAATTACTCGGAAGCGGCTTCTTCTGTCGGAGCTTCTTCGGTGGACTCTTCGCCCACGAGTTCGAGGATGGGGGTCTCTTCCTCTTCCTCGGCACCGATCACTTCGCCACGCGCCTGACGCTCGGCTTCTTCAACCGTACGGGCAACGTTGACGCGCACTGCAATCGAGACTTCAGGGTGCAGGGCGACGCGAACGTCGTACAGGCCCAGTGTCTTGATCGGGTGCGGCAGATGAACCTGACCACGAGAGATGGTCAGACCAGCTGCGGTTGTGGCTTCCGCGATGTCGCGGGTGGTCACGGAACCGTAGAGGTTGCCGCCATCACCAGCCTGACGGATCAGGACGACCGACAGGCCTTCCATACGCTCGGAGAGACGCTCGGCTTCTTCGCGACGCTTGATGTTCTGCGCCTCGAGCTGAGCGCGCTCACGATCGAAGCGCTCACGGTTTGCGGCGTTCGCACGGATCGCCTTGCCCTGCGGCAGAAGGAAGTTACGGGCATAACCCGGCTTCACCTTCACAAGATCGCCCATCTGGCCGAGATGCTCGACGCGCTGGAGCAGGATAACTTCAGTAGCAGCCATGATCTCCTCCCTCAGCCCACAACGTAGGGCAGCAGGGCGAGGAAGCGGGCGCGTTTGATGGCCTGAGCCAGCTCGCGCTGCTTCTTTGCGGAAACGGCCGTGATACGGCTCGGAACGATCTTGCCGCGCTCGGACAGGAAGCGGCTCAGAAGGCGCACATCCTTGTAATCGATCTTCGGCGCGTTAGGACCGGAGAACGGGCATGCCTTGCGGCGACGGTAGAACGGGCGACGCGCACCAACGGCAACGCGACGAGCACCCGGATTGACGGTGTTTGTCTCGGACATCGGTGCTTACTCCGCTGCGGTTTCTTCGGCCGGTTCGGCGCGCTGTTCGTTGCGTGCGCTGTATTCCTCGCGGTCGTCCGAAGAACGACGTGAGGAGCGACCGCTTTCAAAACGACCGGACGGCTTCGGGCCACGGAAACCACGCTCACCGCGATCATCGCCCTTGCGGGACAGGATCGGGGACGGATTCTCGTCGAATTCTTCCACGCGGAGCGTGAGCACGCGCAGGATGTCTTCGTTCAGGCTGAGCTGACGCTCGACCTCACGGAGTGTCTCCGGCTTCGCGTCAAGGCCGAGAAGCATGTAATGCCCCTTGCGGTTCTTCTTGATGCGGTAAGCAAGGGAGCGCAGACCCCAGTATTCCTGCTTCTGGATCGAGCCGCCATCGGCTTCGAGCAGGCCTTTGATCATCTCGGCAACAGCTTCAACCTGCTGCTGATTGATGTCGCTGCGTGCGATAAACACTGTTTCATACAGTGGCATAATATCCCTCCGGATTGTTTCAACCCGAACATGCGGAACCATTTCTCACATGCCTTGCCCTCAGGGGCGTCGGGTATAGCCGAACGCGATGCCACGCGATCAGCAGGGAAAGGCAGCGTCAAGCACGGGCTGGAAGAAAAAGCAAGGTTTTCCTTTGATTCGCCTGCTCCAGCCCGCGTTGAACGGGTGACCTATTTTACCATTTTGGAGCCGGGCCTTTGACAATTTCGGCCAGATCATCAGGGCGCACCCATTTGCGGAAAGCTTCCTGCACGTCAGCTGCTGTAGCCTTGTAATAGGCGTGGGCCGCAATATCGAGCGTGTTCAGCGGAAGCCCCAACTGGACAAGATGCAGATATTCTCCAGCAATTTCACCAAGGCTTGCCTGCCCCAACGGAATGCCGCGTAACAGGGAGGATTTGGCGATGGTCAGTTCATCATCCGTGACAGGTGCTGTCTGCATCGCCCGGATATCGTTCACGGCTGCTTTCCGGGCCGCGCTCACCTTGTCCGGATCTGCTCCGTAAGACACGGAATAGGCACCGCGTGTCCGTCCCCAGTTGAAGCTGCTGCTGACGTTATAGACATACCCCGTTTTCACGCGCAGATCACGGTAGAGGCGTGAGGAAAAGCCTCCTCCCAGCACTTCGTTGCCGAGGGTGAGGAGGAAGTGATCGGGGTTGGAAGCTGTCAGTCCCAGACTTTCAGGCAGCACGACCGTATTCTGGACGTTGCTTTTGTCCGGCACGTGGGAGCGCGAGGCTTTGCTATCGGGCCGCGCAGGCAGATCCACGTTGGGTTTCGCGCCAGTGGCCTTCCATGCACCGAAATTCTTTTCCACCACAGTGCGAGCCTGCTCTGGCGAAATGTCGCCTGTCAGGACGATGGTGGTCATGTCCGGCCGCCAGACAGCATTATAATAGTTACGCACGTCGTTCAGGGAGAGGCCCATGATTGTCTTGGGCGTTGCCTCCCGAAGTGACGGATCGTTCTTGGGTGACACGGCAGCCTGCACGGCACGGCCGAATAGATATCCCGGCGACTGGAGTTGACCTGCCTGCTCCTGTGCGGTCTGCTGCCTCACGATCTGAAATGCCTGTTCCGGAAAGGCCGGGTGCAGTTCATTCTCGGCCAGCAATGCCATGCCTTCTTCAAACTTCGCAGAAGGCACCCGCAAAGAGAATTCCGCACCAGCACTTGCCCAGGCAGGCACGTCATCCAGCGCCTTGCGGAAGGCGAGACGGTCATGTTTCTCGGTGCCGTAATTGAACAGCTCTTCCGTCACATCCGCGACGCCTTCCTTGCCCTGCGGCTCCTGAAGATCGGCGTTGTGACGCACCATGCCGGCAATTTCGATGGTGTGACTCACGTGGGCCGGACGAATGATGATCTGTAGCCCGTTCGGCAACGTCTGCACCACGGGTTCAGGTGCTGGGGCGGGAATGTCGAGACGGGCGAGCGCCTGCTCAGCCCAGTCGGGCAGTTTTACGGGTTTATCTGGCGCCGAGGCGAAGGATTCCGCTCCTCCGAACCCTTTGCCTTCAACCGGTTTGCCTGACTCTTCCGGCGTCAGAATAGCCGTTACGGCGTGTTCTGGGGCGAGAAGTTGCGCTGCCAGCCTGTTGACCTGCTCTGGCGTTACGGCGCGATAGGCGGTGATCATATCGTCAGGCGATGAAAGCTTCTTGAAAGCCAGTGCTTCCGACCAGTTTTCGGCCAGTCCACTGACAGAATTGGCCGAAAAGCCGAGCTGGGCGATTTCCTTGGTTTTGGCAGCCTCGACGAGTTCCGCCGGGACACCTTTCTGTCTGATCTGGGCAAGAATAGCCCGCACATTGTTCAGAACGGCCTTTGAATCCCCACCTTTCGGGAAGGCTGCGAGAGCCAGTCCGAAACCCGCCATCTGTTTGGGCGCGAATTCGAAACCTGCGAACAGAGCTTTGCCCTCCGGGACGAGCTGATAAAGCGCGCCACGCTGGCTGGAGAGCACGTCCGAGAGAATGTCGGCTGCGGCAAAGTCCTGCGCTGTCTGGCCCGGCATCGGGAAGGCGATGGTGGCGAAACCGACAGGGTAATCCGTGGGAAATGACAGGGCCTGTGCCGGGGCGGGTGCAGGCTTGACTGCCGAGCGCGCGGGAAGATTCTTTTTCGGGATGGGGCCGAAAATGGATTTCACTTTCGCCATGGTCGCGGTCGGATCGACATTGCCCACAATCACGAGAATGGCGTTGTTCGGCGCATACCACTGCTCGTAGAATCTGCGCAGCAGGGCGGCATCGGTTTTGTCGAAAGAGGGGCGGGTGCCCAGCGCGTCATGTTCATAAGGCGTGCCTTTGAACAGAATGGATTGTAACTGCGCGATATAGCGATAAGCCGGACTGGAAAGATCGCGTGAGACCTCCTGCTCAATCGCGCCACGCTCCTTGTCCCAGTCGGTTTCGGAGAGTGTCAGGCCGTTCATGCGGAGGGCCTCGATCCGCAGCATGACATCCAGATCTTCGGCGGGCGCGGTATAATAATACTGCGTCACGTCTTCCGTGGTGTCGGCGTTGTAGCTACCCCCAAGACGGGCACCGAGCGCTGCGAGCTGGTCTTTGTCCAGTCCCTGACTGCCGCGGAACATCATGTGTTCAAGCGCATGCGCGGTTCCCGGAAAGCCTTTGGGGGCTTCTGACGACCCGACAAGATAGTTGAGTTCCGTCGTAACAACGGGAGCCAGTTTGTTCTGCACGACGACGACCTGAAGGCCGTTGGACAGCGTTTCCTTCGTGACGGAGGAAATCTGAGGCGCTGTGGCTTCCGTGGCAACGCGCGCGGAGGCCGTATGGTGCGGTAGACCAAGGCCGCCCAAGGCGGTTCCGGTCAGGAGGGCGGCGCAGAGCAGGGGGCGGAATGTCTCGGAAATATTGAGGCGCATTGTGCTTTAGCTATCCCATGCCATCGACAGAACGCTGGATCATGCAGTCTGATGGGCAGTCTGTCACCCATGCGGGTGAATTGATGGACCTGTCAGAAACAGAAGAGGCGCGACAGCCTGTTGGCCACGCGCCCCTTCCGGTATTTCATGTTGTAATCAGGGCTTCACGCCGCCATTGCAATCTGCTCACCGATGGCGTCGGGCTTCTTGCCAAACAGGCGAAGCACGAACAGCAGTGTTTTGGCGATGTTCGGGGCCAGTTTCGGACGCAGCAGGCGCGGGTCATAGCCCGAGAAGCGCTTGGCGTTTTCCGTGAGGCAAATGTCGAGGAAATCCGCCAGAGTGATCTTCTGGTCGGTCATTTCCTTGGTGCCATTGACCGTAAAGTTATTGTCCTGTGTTTGCTCGTGTCCGTCGGCATCGACCGAACGGACAAGCCCCAGGCGTTCGTAAATGAGGAAGCCCCATACAGCGAGCACCTTCAGTTCGAACCAGGGACGCTTCCATGCAGGCATCACCGCACGATACCAGGCCAGCCAGTTGGCGAAGAGGAGAATGTGGCGACATTCCTCCTGCATGACCGGCTCAAATGTCTCGGTAAGTTCCGCCGGGAAGAAGCCGGAAAGGCGTGCCACCTTGAACATGCCGAATGCAAAGAAGCTATCGACGCATTCCGAGAAGCCGGTGACCAGATAGGCCCACTCGACATCTTTCGGCTCGATATAAGGGGGCTCTGGCGCCATGGGGATATTGTACGCCGCAACAAGCTTGCTCAGCACTTCCTTGTGGCGGTTTTCTTCCCACGCGTTACGCGAGATCGCGTCCTTCATGTCCGGATCTTTGATCAGGCGGGCATAGGCGGCCATGCGTAGACGGGCTTTGCCCTCCGTCTGAACGGCGATGTCCCAGATGGGCAGGGATGTCACACGCTTCAGAGCTTCCGGCTCAAGCTTGGGCCAGTCGATGACGGACGGACGATAGGGGTTGAACGTCTCACGGAACATATCCGCGATAGCGCGCTTATGCTCTGGAGAGCCGGGCTTCAATGGCCCCGGAATCGGAGAGCTCCAGTGACGGGACCGATAATCCGCTTCCTCGACGGCCGCTGCGTTGGGCGGAGGAGGGAGATCATCAATGCTGTCGGGGAGTCTGGTGTAAATGTCGGCAAGCGCGGTCATGGCCACATACCCACGTTAGAACGCGACCCCACGCCGCAAGGGCAGGGATCGCGTTGGTGATGGATCTTGAATTTCCACGGCTGGGCGCGGAATGGACCCGCCAGTTAGTGAATGTCGGATGGCTTGGAAATGATCTTTGTCACAAGACCGTAAGAAATCGCTTCCTTGGCTGACATCCAGTAGTTGCGATCCGTGTCCTTGCAGATCTTTTCGTAAGGCTGACCCGTTTCGCGTGCAAAGAGATGATTCAGACGCTCACGCATCTTGATGATCTCACGTGCTTCGATGTCGATGTCCGTTGCCGGTCCCCGCACACCGCCCATCGGCTGATGAAGCAGGAAGCGAGTGTTCGGCAGGCAGAATCGACGATCCTTATGACCAGCCGCGAAAATGAGCGCCCCAGCGGACGCGACCCAGCCCGTTCCGATCATGTTTACCGGTGCGACAGAATCGACATAGCGGATCATGTCGTGAATCGTGTCGCCGCTCTCGACATGACCGCCGGGAGAGTTGACGTAAACGTCGATCGGCTTGTCGGACGCGCCAGCCAGCGCCAGCAGGCGGCCTGTGACATCGCGCGCGATCTTGTCATTGATACCGCCGAAGATCAGAATCTTACGCTGATCGAAAAGGCGGGTTTCAAGCTCGTTGATAGGCGAGGACAGCGTCTTGTTGTCATCTGGTTCGCTCTTTTCCGGACCCTCCGGCGGCGGAATGTCCGGACCGTCCGGCTCATCGTCCAGTCTGATCCGCCCTTTAGTGACGTCGTCCAGCATGCGGTTGGCGCCCATCAGGTCGGCCTCCTTCGTTCGGTGATATGATCTCATCCTTATTATCCTGCGACAGCCTGCTTGCAATGCCAAGTCGTGAAGGCGGATTAAGAGGCGCGCAGCGGGAAGGGATACTCTCGCCAGAGAACGCCGAAACGATTAAGATGCCGCAAATGAAAGTCGTATCGTTCTTGCCGGCTCTGGGCCGTGGTTGTCGCAGGATTGCCCTGCCTTTTTCCTGTGCGCTGCTCATGGGCTGTCAGCATCGCGATCTGGTCGATACGACGCTCGACTGGTACCACCAGCATCAGGGCGGCATCATCGCCCAGCAGCGGCCACCTGCGCCGGGGCAGTTCGATCCCTATCCCAATGTGGGTCTGACGCCGACCACGCCGCCAGAACTCCCGTCGCCGGAGCTGAGACAGCAGATCACCAACAATCTGATTGCTGATCGCAATCTGACGATGCGCACGGCAGCGCAGAACGGCACGCTCACGCCGGATATTCCGCCGCCGCCCAATGGTCAGGTCAAACCGGCGCCCGCTGCAAAGACGGAGGGTGCGCCACAATCTTCGCAACCGTCGAAGGAAACAGCGACGACCACGCCCGTGCCGCAGGGCGGGATGGGGGCCATTCTGGATGCAGCCGATTCTTCGTCCACCCCCCCTGCAGCTCCGCAGAAATCTTCCGATTCTGTAGCGAAGAAGGACGCCGCGCCTGCGGAAGCCGAAATAGGTATGCCGGAGTTCACAGGGAATGCAGCCGTTGTGGCGACGACGGTTGACGGGCCGTTACCCGAGATTCCCGCCGCTCCACCGGCGTTGCCTTCCATTGCGGGTGTCGATGTGCCGGTCAGCACACCGAAGGAAGATGCTGTGCGTCCTGATTACGATCTTTCGCAAAAAGACGGGACATTGCTGAATTTTGCCCCGGGATCGGATCAACTGGCGGCTGGCGAAGATACGAAGATCAACAAAATTGTCTCATCACGACGGGGAAGCCAACTTTTTCTCCACTGTAGCGGTGAGACCGTTTCCATGAGCCCGGAAGATCAGACGCGCGCGGTGCAGCTTGGCCTGTTGCGCTGTCGCACGCTGTCTGATGCTCTGACGGCCAAGAATGTGCCTGCTTCCGTGCTGCATATCAGCAGCTCTGCATTCGGTCCGGCGGCGCGCGTCAGCACGAACGGATGATTTTTTTAGGCTTTTGTCATTTTTCTCGTAACCGCCGCTTGACGCGATCATGCCCCTCGGTTACCTACCGCCTCGCCTCTGTCCCGTTCGTCTAGAGGCCTAGGACACCGCCCTTTCACGGCGGCAACACGGGTTCGAATCCCGTACGGGACGCCATTATTTTTTAATGGCTTTTTGGCACGATTTCACAAAATAAAGCGGTTTCTTTCATCATATTCAGCTGAGGCTGGATATGAAATGAAACTGATGATCGGTTTTAGCAAAACGGCGTGTTTACACTCTCGAAGTAGCCACGTTTTTTCGAACCCGCATGAAAAAATATCCGAGTGGGTTCGGCTGAAAGACGATTTTCCAGTCTGCTGCTGCCATCAGCTCAATTTCCTATACCCATTGCAGAGAATGGCCCTCGCATTTGGCGCCAGCGCCTGAATTTTCTTTGTGGATTTATTGACAACCGATGGGCTTCTCATTTGTTTCGGCAGGATAACGCGCAGAAGTAGGACTGACCTTTGATCACACGACGACCAGACACAGCGTATGCGACAGGACGCGGTATTGTTCTCTCAGCCACCGCGATTGCCATTGGCGCATTGGGGCTTGTTCTTGCGGGCGCAGGAGGATGGCTGGCCGCTCTTGGAGGCTCTTTTTATTATGTTCTGTGCGGCGTCGCATTACTGCTGACCGCTATTCTGCTCTGGAAGCAGCAGATCGCCGCTCTCTGGCTTTACGCCCTGATCGTTTTTGCGACACTGGGTTGGGCGATTGAAGAAGCCGGGTTTGACTTCTGGACGCTGGCGCCGCGCGGAGACATCATTCTGCCGATTGGCGTATGGCTGCTGCTGCCCTTCGTCACCCGCCGTCTTGGGCGCGGGGCCAGTGCTGCCCGAGCCCCTCTGGCCGCGGGCATTTTTGTTGGTGTGGTTGTCTTTGGCTATGCGCTGACGCAGGACCCACAGGACATGGCTGGTGCATTGCCGGAGGCTGAAGGCCCGGTTACGCCGGGCGATGCTTCGCAGATGGCTGAGGGCGACTGGAATGCCTATGGGCGCACTCAGTTTGGCGACCGTTATTCCCCGCTGCGTCAGATCACAACGTCGAATGTGAAGGATCTGAAGGTTGCATGGACTTTCAGAACACATGATCTGAAGCGGTCTGATGATCCGGGTGAAATCACCGACGAGGCAACACCCATCAAGGTAGGCGACACGGTTTATTTCTGTTCGCCTCATCAGATCACCTTCGCTCTCGATGCAGCCACAGGCCAGCAGCGCTGGAAATTCGATCCGCAGATTAAATACAATCCGAGTTTCCAGCACATGACGTGCCGAGGCGTGTCTTATGCTGAGACACCTGCCGCGACGGATGGCTGCGCGAGCCGTATTCTTCTGCCGACAAATGACGGGCGTCTGTTTGCCCTGAATGCAAAGACGGGCGCGCGTTGCTCTGCATTCGGAAAGGATGGCGTCATCGATCTGACCGTTGGCATGCCGATGAAGGAACTGGGTTTCTACGAACCAACGTCGCCGCCAGTCGTGACGAGCAAAGTAGCGATCATATCGGGGGCGGTGACGGACAATTATTCCACGCACGAGCCGTCAGGTGTGACGCGCGGCTTTGATCTGTTGACCGGAAATCTGGTCTGGGCGTTCGATACAGGCAATCCCAATCCGAACGAACTTCCTTCCGAGACGCATCATTACGTAGCGAACTCACCGAATTCATGGATTACGTCGGCCTATGACGCCAACCTGAATCTCATCTACATCCCCACCGGCGTAGCAACGCCGGACATCTGGGGCGGCCATCGCACGGAAGATCAGGAGCGTTACGCCTCGGGTATTCTCGCGCTGAACGCCGATACGGGTGAGAAGGCGTGGTTCTACCAGACCGTTCATCATGATCTGTGGGACATGGATATCCCCGCTCAGCCAAGCCTGGTTGATATCCATCAGGCAGATGGCAGCGTGGTGCCCGCGCTGTATGCGCCTGCGAAAACGGGGAATATCTTCGTTCTGGACCGTCGTGACGGGCACCTGATCGTGCCCGCGCCGGAAACCCCGGTTCCGCAGGGTGCCGCGCCGGGCGATCATCTTTCGTCGACGCAACCTTATTCCGAGCTGACTTTCCGTCCGAAAGATAACCTGACTGATGCGAACATGTGGGGCGCGACGATGATTGATCAGCTCGTCTGCCGCATCCTGTTCAAATCACTGCGCTATGAGGGGCCATTCACGCCACCTTCCACGCAGGGAACGCTCGTGTTCCCGGGTAATCTCGGCATGTTCGAGTGGGGTGGTCTGGCGGTAGATCCGGTGAGACAGATTGCCTTTGCTAACCCGATCGCTATTCCATTCGTCTCGCGTCTGATCCCGCGCGGCCCCAACAATCCGGCACAGCCTGCTGAAGGTGGTGCGGCGTCGGGGTCCGAGCTTGGTGTCCAGCCGCAGTATGGCACGCCCTTTGGCGTTGAGCTGAATCCGTTCCTCTCGCCGTTTGGTGTCCCCTGCAAGCAGCCGGGTTGGGGCTATGTCGCTGGCATAGATCTGAAAACCAACAAGATTGCGTGGATGCACCGTAACGGCACGACCCGTGACAGTTCGCCGCTGCCTTTCGGCTTCAAGGTCGGTATTCCTTCGCTGGGTGGACCGATCACCACAGCGGGAGGCGTGGCCTTCCTGACATCGACGGCGGATTATTATATCCGTGCTTACAATGTCACGACCGGCAAGCAGTTGTGGGAAGACCGTCTGCCTGCTGGCGGTCAGTCCACGCCGATGACCTATGAGCAGAATGGTCGTCAGTTTGTCGTGACCGTCGATGGCGGTCACGGATCATTTGGCACCAAGCTGGGTGATTACGTGGTGGCCTATGCTTTGCCGGAACAGGCTGAAGCCTCGCACTGATCTCTTGCGCAAAAAGCAACGGGAAGCCTGCCGCGTCCTTTCAAGGGATGCGGCAGGCTTTTTTGTTTGTGAAAGTAACTGATTTACCGAAAGATTTTTGTTGAAAGAGACTGGGTTTGTGGAGTGTTGGAGGTGAAAATGTAACTCTTTATTAAATACATATATTTAGCCTCGCAGAGAGATCGAGAAAGAAAAAATTAATCCTGCGGGAAAGGATTTCTCAATGTGAGGTGTATTTGAGGAAGTCCTGCTGTGGGTGGAGGTGTAAACGTGACAACCATCAGCAGCGGTGTTTCTTCAAGTAATGTCACGGCGACATCATCGGATCCTCTGATTGTTGCGTCAGGGGGGAGTGTCACCACAGTCACTGTAGGAAAAGGCGCATCCGCTTCTGTTTCAGGTGGCGCTCGCGATGTTACGGTTTCCAACGGTGGCAGCGTTACGGTCGCGTCTTCCGGTGTCGTCGACGCAATTACACTTCAGCAGAAATCGACTGAAAATGTCAGCAAAGGCGGTGAGACGATCTCCGTCTATGTTGATTCCGGCTCGACCCTGACGGTCTATTCAGGCGGCTCGGCCGCCAGCACGACCGTGGTCGGGCAGGGATTGGAAAACGTATCGTCTGGCGGCGCGGCGAGTAGCATTGTACTGAATGACGGCTGGCTGGCTGTTTATCCTACCGGCTCTGCAACCGACATCACGGTAAATTCCGGCAACCCTGCTGCCACAATGACATATGCCAACGTGCCGATCGTGGGTGTGGGGCTGTATGTCGCCGGTGTGGTCAGCAACGTTGTCGTCAATTCCGGTGGGGCCGCGAATTACGTTTATTACCAGACGAAGGGCAGTGGCACGCATACCACCGTCAATTCCGGTGGTGTGCTCCGCGATCAGGGGGGCGTTTCCATAAGTGCCGTTCTGGAAAGTGGCGGCAAGGAACTCGTCTATTATACCGGCTCAAGTATTTCGACCACCATCCGCAGCGGTGCAGGGCAGTATGTGTCAACCGGCCTTGCCTCGGCGGCTATCGTCTCGGGCGGTGGTTTTCAGATTGTCAGTGGCAAGAACGCACAGGCTGTCGATACGCAGGTATTGTCGGGTGGAACCGCTACTGTGTTGGCGAGCGGCATCGAAAGTGGTGTGACTGTCGCTAGTGGAGGCACCGTCACCGTCTCGGCAGCAGGGATTGCCCGGGGTGGCACAATTGTCAGTGGTGGCACTCTGTCGGTGTCAGCGGGTGGCATCGTTTCTGGCGTGGACATTGATGGTGGGGCGTTGACCCTGACCGGAAGTGGCGCGGTAGCAACGGGCACCATTCTGGAAAATCAGGGTCAGATATCTGTAGCGAGCAGCGCCATTCTTTCCGGTGGAACTTATACCAGCGGAACAGTCATTGTTTCGAGCGGTGGTCATCTGAATGGCGCCAGTCTCGGCATGGACGCCCGTGCCTCTGTCCTCTCTGGTGGGCAGGCTGGTGAAGTAAGTCTGCTATCGGGCGCCACTCTAAGTGTCGGATCCGGAGGAACGGCAACCAGCACGACAATCAATAGCGGCGCCAATTTTGAAGCTGGCTCGGGCGCGAGCGTCACGAGTGTGGTTGTCAGTAGCGGAGGTGTTTTTCAGATCGACAGTGGCGCTACAGCGACCGCTACGGTTCTGACATCGGGAGGCAGTATCGAACTCGTCGGAACCCAATGGTCGGATACTGATCAGGTCGACTTCGATAGTGCAACCAATACGCTTTCTGTCAGCGATAATGGTGTTGTTCTGGCAGTGATCAATCTGGCATCTGTCGACGAGAGTTACAGCAATGCCGGGTTCATGATTTCGGAGACGTCCTCGGACGCCCTGTATGCCGCGCCGAACGATATTCTGGTGACAATGACGGCGGCCGCCTGTTTTTGCAGAGGCACATTGATTGAAACCGAATTTGGTCCGATGGCGATTGAAACCATTGCGGCAGGAACACGCGTTCGCACTGTAGAAGGGGAGTTAGCGTGCGTGCGTTGGCGTGGTGTGCGTCGCTATACGCATAAACAGATGATGCTGAACCGGACTCTATGCCCTGTGCGGTTGCGGGCTCATGCGTTGGCGCAGGATGTCCCGCGTCGAGATCTCCGTCTTTCGCAGTTGCATGCATTGTACTTGCAAAAGATATTGCTGCCGGCGAACGCGCTGGTAAACGGACGTTCGATATTTATTGAATCTCCTTCGCCTGCCATAGAATATCATCATCTTGATGTTGGCGCGCACTGTGTTGTTCTGGCTGAAAATACGCCAGCAGAAACTTTGCTGGGTGAGAATGAGGCTCGCCGCAGTTTCGACAATTACAGTGAAGAAATTGAGAGAATGCCCGAAACTGGCAAGCCTCCGGCCCATTGCGCTCCCCTGATCGAAAGTGGGGAACTGATACTTCATCTTCAGGAGCTTTACACACGCCGGGCGAAGCGTCTCGGATTTCCTGAATACTTTGAAGAAACTGATGATACCTGTCTTGTCTGAGAGATAATTTCTTATCCAGTTCAGGAAAGCACGGCGTGACGATGATGATCACGCCATGCACCATTCCATGTCAGGCGCCGGCGAGGCCTGTGCCGACCATTTTCTTCACGTCCACACAACGGTTGAACGTCGCCTCGTCTACACCGGAGGCTAAAGCCGCTTGCCGCAGGGTTTCGCCTTTTTCCATTGCGCGGTGGGCAATGGCGGCAGCCTTGTCGTAACCGATTTCCGGGCTTAGGGCCGTAACAAGCATGACTGAATCTTCAATGTAACGGTTCAGCCGCTTTTCATCGAGCTTTGTGCCCTCGACAGAGAAAACCCGGAAGTTGTGGCTTCCGTCGGCAAGAATGCGGATAGCATGCAATACATTGGCGACGATAACCGGGCGCATCACGTTCAGTTCCAGATTGCCTTGCGCACCCGCGAAGGCCACCGCCGTGTCATTGCCCATCACCTGTGTGGCAATCATCACCATTGCTTCGCACTGCGTCGGGTTCACCTTGCCCGGCATGATCGAGGAACCCGGCTCGTTCTCTGGCAGATGTAGCTCTCCCAAGCCACAGCGCGGACCAGAGCCCAGCCAGCGCATATCGTTGGCAATTTTCATCAGCGCCACAGCCAGCCCGCGCAGCCCTGCCGAAGCACGCACCATGGCATCAAGACCGCCCAGAGCCGCAAATTTGTTGGGCGCCGTAACAAACGGCTTTCCGGTCAGTTCCGCGATCTTGGCGGCGATGGCTTTGCTGAATCCGGGGGGCGCATTGAGTCCCGTGCCCACCGCCGTGCCACCGGCTGCCAGTTGCGCAAGACCAGGCCGGGCGGCTTTCAGTGCATCAAGCGCATCATCAAGCTGCTGCGCCCAGCCGGACCATTCCTGACCGACTGTTAGCGGCACAGCGTCCTGAAGATGCGTCCGCCCGATCTTGATGACATCCATCCATGCATTAGCTTTTTTCCGGATGGCGACGATGAGCGCCTCAATCTGCGGCAGAAGCGTGTTTTCAATTTCCAGCAGCGTGACGACATGCATTGTCGTGGGGAAGGAGTCATTGCTCGACTGCCCCATATTCACATCGTCGTTGGGATGGACGGGTTTTTTCGAGCCGATTTCTCCCCCCAGAAGCTGGATGGCGCGATTGGCGATTACCTCGTTGGCGTTCATGTTGGTCTGGGTGCCGGAGCCGGTCTGCCAGACGAACAGTGGAAACTCGCTGTCCAGTTTGCCTTCCGTGACTTCATCGGCGGCGCGGATAATGGCGTCCGCTTTCCATTGAGGAAGGCGCCCGTCAGCCAGATTGACCAGCGCGGCCGCCTTTTTCACGATCCCATAAGCCCGACAGAGTTCGATCGGCATGACATCGCGCCCGATCGAAAAATGAACGAGGCTGCGCTGTGTCTGCGCGCCCCAGTAATGATTGGCGGGAACCTCGATCTTTCCCATTGAATCCGATTCAACGCGCGTGCCGGTTGCACTGATCCCGATCGGCACATCGCGCAGAGTATGGAGGTCGTTCATTTTTCTCTCCCGTTCGTGGCGTTGCGCACCCTAAACGGGAAAGCGCGAGAAAAAACACCGTCTCGCGCAAGAGTGACCATCTTACGGAAATGTCAGAAACTGCTTTCGATTCTCACTGACCCGCGACGGAGCGCTAGCCCAAACTGGACCCAGCCGATACCCGCAAAGATCAGTTCACAGGCGATCAATGTGCCGACCACCCACAGGCCGGACCACGGCAAAGTGGCATAAAGCATCACGCCAATGGCCACGGTTACGACACCACCCAGCGCCATCAGCCACCAGCCGGGCAGAAAGCGGTTCTGAAACGCAATCATAAGACGGAAGATGCCGCCGAGGATCAAAGAGAGGGCGATGAACCCGGTGATGATGGCGGACCCGGTCACAGGTTCCTTGATCAGCAGTGCGCCGCCGAGGATGTAGAGGAAGCCCAGCAACGCGGAAAGAAGAAAACTGCTCCATTCCCGGCAGGAAAAGGCATGGACCAGCTGAAAAATGCCCGCGATGATGAAAAGAGCGCCAAAAAGCACGGTGCTCGCCATTGTCACCGAGATGGCGTCGATCCAGGCAAAAGCCCCGAGGATGATGCTGGCGACACCTAACAGGACGAAAAGAAACCATCGATTACTGAGGGACGTGGTCATGACGGTGCATCCTTTTCCGAATATGAGCGAATATCACTCATATTACGCGAAATAACACAGCATGTGTGCTGAATTTCGTGAAAGGAGAAGAGGATGGTGACTCTTGATCGGTGTTTATGTCTGTCTTCGCTCATGTCGCAGTCATTTTGTCATGCTAGATGAGTTTTGCAGAATGGTATCGATTGCTGAAGATATGTGATGAAGTCGATTTTGCCTCGTATAGCATTGAGCGAACACTGGTCTGGGTGATTGATAAATATTTCCGTCATATTTTCATAAGAACTGGCAGCTTCTTCTGAAAATCCGTTTTCTATGTAATAGTTACGCCACTCTGAACGTGGAACTTCTTCTGCGGAGATGTCACGCATGAAATATTGTGATGCATAACGAGCGATATCATCGGCTGAATAGGAAAAAGGGCCTTCCATGTTGTAAATGCCCACCTCATTAAGCGGAGCTGCCAACAATGCTGCTGCCAGTTTCCCGACATCCTGGGGTGCAACCATCGGCACACGCAGCTGAGTGGGTAGAAGGCTAAGCAATTTTCCTGATTGTGCTGCATGAGCCAGAGCAGGAAGCCAGTTGCTCATGTAATACGCGCCTCGAATGATGCAGAGCGGCACTCCGGAACGCTGCGCTCCCTGCTCAAATTCGTACAGAACACCAAGATCACCGCAATGACTTCCTTGCCGGGCACAATAAGTCGACTGGACAACGATCTTTTCAAGATTCGCCTTGTCGAGAGCCTTCAGGATCGACTGAACTGTCTTTCGTTCTTCGATATCCGTGTTCAGTGCAGGGTTTGCTGGTGGATTAAGCAAGAATGCGCGATCCGCCTGCTCCAGCGTCCGAGCAAGCGTTTTGGTGTCATGGATATCAAGGAGCGCAATAGATGCACCACGTTCGGTCCAGATCGCGGCCTTGGCGGGATTGTGTATAATAACAGTTACAGCATGGCCATTTTTTAAAAGAAATTCTGCAACGGCTGTGCCAATGTGTCCGGAAGCCCCCAGAACGGCAAATACCTTTTTCTCCTCACTCACGTTTTGTGACTTCATGAGGTGAGAACTCCTTAACACTCACGTTGCTTCCGTTATAAGCGGGTCTTCCACTTTTTCGGCAAATTTAGCTAACACATCTCTCTCAGGTCTGCCTTCATAAGAGATATAGCCAATTCTTCACTCCCTTTCTGATCCGCTACCCTTCTTGCCTTTAGCGATCAGTTCCAGCGCCCGCGCATACACACTTTTTCGAGGAAGCCCCTGCGCTTTGGCGACCAGCGCCACGGCGTCCTTGACTGACTGGCTTTCCATCGCGGCTTCAAGCTGCGCATCGAGATCAGCGCCTTCCATAGGCATATCTTCGAAAGGGCCGATCAGAACGGTGATTTCACCACGCGGAGGCGTTTCGGCATAGAAGTCAGCGAGGGACGATGTCGTGCCGCGCTTCACTTCTTCAAACCGCTTCGTCAGTTCACGAGCGACCACGGCAGGTCGATCGGGACCGAATACAGCGACGAGGTCGGCCAGCATGAGGGCCAGACGGTGCGGAGCCTCATGCCAGATGAGTGTGGCTTTCAGTCCGGCCCGTTCCGCCGCATGAAGTTGAGCGAAACTTTCTCGTCGGGCGGCTTCGCGAGGGGGAGGGAAGCCGACGAAAAGGTAAGGGTGAGGCGGCAATCCCGATAGCACAAGGCCGGTGAGGGCGGCATTCGGTCCCGGTACGGCGGTGACTTTCACATCTGCTTCGATGGCTGCGCGAACGAGGCGATAGCCGGGATCGGAGAGTAGCGGCATGCCGGCATCCGAGACGAGAGCGATGTTCTGGCCGGAAAGCAGGCGCTCGATCAGTCCGGGCACGCGCTGACGTTCATTATGTTCGTGCAACGGTTCTGCGCGCGTGCTGATATTATGCTCTGTAAACAGTCGTGCCGTGACACGCGTGTCCTCACACAGAACCAGATCGGCCGTGCGCATGGCGTTGACGGCGCGGGCGGAAAGATCACCCAGATTGCCGATCGGCGTCGCCACGAGGGTCAGCACGCCACCATGTCCTGATAGCTCCGTTTCGTCCTCTGTCATTGCAGAGTCATCATCCCGAACATGACGTGGCCGCATTCCTCCGCTATGGGAGGGAACATCCTCGGGGCAAACCTCCGCCTGTAGCCCGGCAGGCAGTCGATCAGGAGAAGAGGCGGACGATGACTCAGGCATATAGATTCCTGTCGCAAAAAGCGGCTAACAAGACGCGTGATACCTTGCGCCATACCAGCCGTGGGGCGCTCCGTCATCTTTCCGGTGTTGCTCTTCTCGCTCTGGCGGCGTGCAGTTCCGGCACAACGAGTGGCCCGGGCGGTCTTGCTGGCGGCGCTCAGGGCGATGCCGCCCATTCTAGCCGCGTGGGGGTGCTGTTGCCGTTGACCGGAGCCAATGGTCCGCTGGGCAACGAAATGCTTGCCGCCGCTCAACTGGCGCTGACAAAGCAGACGGGCACGCTCGCGCCACCAGCGGTGGATGTCCATGACACGGCAACCGCTGGCGGCGCGACATCCGCCATGCAGGCAGCCGTTGCCGCTGGCGACGGGATTGTTCTTGGCCCTCTGACCAGCACCGAAACGGGACAGATCTCCGCTCAGGGCGTGCAGTCCGGTGTGCCGATTGTTGCCTTTACCAGCGATCTGGCGCAGGCGCGTCCGGGCGTGTGGGTGTTCGGTATTACGCCCCAGCAGCAGGTTGCGCGGCTTGTCGAGGCGGGAAAAATCGAGGGGCGCAGACAGTTTGCGGCTTTCCTCCCAGCCACGCCGCTGGGCCGCGCCATGGGCGACGCCCTGATTCACGCCTGTCAGGATATGGGATTGCCGGACCCGCAGGTTGTTTACCACCCGAACAGTCCGGAAGCGATCCGGAGCGGTCTTGCAACTCTGAGTGCCTATGACAGTCGCGTCACCACGGCATCGGGGCAGGGAAATGCTCCCGCTTCTGACCTGCCCGCCGATCTTGCCGCTGCGCTTTCGTCTTCGTCCAAAGCCAGTTCTGCTGCGGATGCGCAGTCGTCTGGAGATCCAAAGGCCGTGCCGCCGCCAGCAGCGGGAGCAGCGTCGGCAACTGCTTCGACAACGCCGCAGCTTTCAGCACCGCCCTTTGATGCTCTGTTGCTGGGCGATACCGGTCTCGAGCTGAAGGAAGTCATTGACGCCCTCAAAGCCGATCAGGTGCGTAGCACGCAGGTGCGTCTGATGGGGCCGGGGCTCTGGTCCGCCTTCTCCGGAAAACTTGGCGGCATTGCCGGTGCTTGGTATGCGGCGCCGGACCCGCAGGCACGCACATCCTTTGTGCAGCAGTTTGCGGCGCGCAATCATCGGGTGCCGAAGCCTCTGGCCGATCTGGCATATGATGCGGGCACATTGATCAGTTCCGTGCATGCCGCCACGGGCGGAGCGGGTTATCCCACCGATATCCTGACGCGACCGGAAGGTTTTTCGGGTGTTGATGGGTCTTTCACTCTGTCCCCGAATGGACAGGTTGTGCGTAAACTCTCCATTTTCGAGGTTCAGCCCGGTGGAGGAGCGCGTATTGTGACAACTGTATCTCCCAGACCTGCTGCTGTGACGCCTGGTTCAACCTGAACGATTCTTCCTTTCTCTTTTTCGATAGGCTGCTACCCGTTTCTCCTGAGTGAGAAACGGGTTTTTTTATTATGAACATCTTGAAAGAAAAGAATTTTATTTATGGTCTCGGGATGAGACGAGTGTGACGTGATGTAACGATCTGAAATTTCTCACCGTCGAAACATGTCCATAATTTTATTTGATGTTGCGAACTAGTTGCATTTGCGGCATAGGGTGTCGAAAGTTCATTGCGAGACACAAATACGATGACAAACCGTTTCATCCGTAACACGTTTCGGCCCACGCCGCTGACGACAGGGCTGACGCTTGCCTGTTCGGCGCTGCATGCGCAGATGGCGGATGCGGCGACGACAAAATCGAAGCACGTGCGCCCTCATTCAGTGACGAGTAAAGTTGCTCATCCTGCTCCGCAGGCAGCGGGTGCCGTCCCGGGTGCTGAAGGTTCTGCGGCCACACATGCGCATGCCCTGAACACCTCCCAGCAGTCTCATGAAACTGCTGTGAATACCGAGAACGTTCTCGTTCGCGGTCATCCAATGAACATCCTGCATGAAGATATGGGCTTTGGCCGTATGCCGCAGGACGTGTTGCACACGCCGCAGACGGTGAACGTAGTGCCACGGCTGCTGATGGAGCAGCAGAACGTGAAGTCACTGGACGAAGCGCTGCGTAATGTGCCGGGCATCACGGCCTCCGTGGGTGAGGGCGAAGGCGGTATGAGCGGCGATCAGTTCCTGATCCGTGGCTTTCAGGCTCAGAACGACATTTACGAAAATGGTCTGCGTGATTTCGGCGTCTATACACGTGACAGCTTTGATTATGACCATGTTTCAGTGATCAAGGGGCCATCTTCCGAAGTATTCGGTAATGGAACAACGGGTGGGGCCATCAACATCACCACGAAAGTCGCTCATCTGGGTAACAATTATGGTGGCGATTTTTCTGGTGGTTCAGGGAGTTATTATCGCGGCACGCTGGATCTGAACCAGCAGATCGGGGAACACACGGCAATTCGTATTACCGGTATGGGTAATGAGAACGATGTGGTTGGCCGAAACAACATTTATTCCCATCGCTGGGGGCTCGCGCCGTCCATCGGTTTCGGACTTGGTACGAAAACCACCTTTACACTCGAGTATTTTCATCAAAGCGATAATCGTATTCCGGATTACGGTGTGCCGGTGGTGACAAAACCGGGTGCTACGGTTGGAAAACCTGCGACAGAATATGGTCTGAATCGCAAAAACTGGTATGGCACGAATTATGATCAGGACGCGTCCGACGTCGATATGCTGACTGCGCGTTTCAAACATCAGCTGAACGAACATATCACGTTCTATGATGATCTGAGAGGCGGCATGTATAGTCGCTATTTTTCGGCTTCGCAGCCGGGATGTAGCGCAACCTGTGCGCTCAATTTCTTCACCAACCCTTCGGCTGCGACAATCAACAGGCGTGGGGGGCTGGGTGGTCCTGAGCCTTATCAGCAGGACGACTGGTCGGTTCAGAACGTGTTTTCTACGCTGGCGAATTTTAATACAGGATCTGTGAAGCATCAGATACTTGCTGGTATCGACGTGATGCATGTGTATGACCGGCGCAAGAATTACGCTTACAATTTTAACGGACAGAACGGTACCCGTGCCGACACGACCAGCATGATTAACCCATCAATGGTCCAGCCGGGTCTTGCTCTGGGTGGGCTTGGACAGTACCAGTATGACCTTGTGAATATTAAAGGTGTTGGGCAGAAGCTTTACAAGACGGGTGATGCAACCGACGTTGGCGCCTTTTTCTCAGATCAGATATGGCTTCTGCCCTCGTTCTCAATCAAGGGCGGGTTCCGCTGGGATCATTGGAACAGTCATTATTCCGCCACCGATGGTGTTGGGACGACCGATACGCGTCTCAGTCAACAGCAGGATACGTTCAATCCGACGGTCAGTCTGATGTACACCCCAAATGATGACTCGATGATCTATTTCAACTGGTCTGAATCCACGACACCGCTGGGGCTGTATGTCACCAACAGTAGTGAGCCGATGACCTCCCAGACTTCTAAGGGGCACCCGGAACGAAGCCGTCTCTACGAGGTGGGTGGTAAGTATAACGCCTTCAATGGGCGGATGGGCTTTACGGTGGCGGCTTTTCGGCTTGAGAAGTCAAACGCCATTCTCGGAAGTGACGTCAATGGATCTGTCATTGCATCCAGCGATCGGCAGCGGAACCAGGGTGTGGAACTGAGTGCTTCAGGTGAAATTCTGAAGAACTGGCAGGTGATTGCGACCTACGCTTACTACGATGCGCGAACAACGTGGTCGGCGACAGCCTCGAATGTCGGGAAGCACATCATCTATGTGCCCAAGAACTCCGCGACGTTGTGGACGACTTACGCGGTTGCGCCTCACACGCCTTGGAACCTGACTTTCGGTGGTGGCCCGACATGGCGAGAAGGCGTCTGGCTCGATACCGCCAATACGGCGCGGGTTCCAGCCAATCTCGACTGGAGCGCCATGATCTCCCATTCCTTCCTCGACAATCACTGGCGCATAGCAATGAATGGCTACAACCTCGCCAATCGTCTGAACTATGCCAATCTGTTCAGCAATCGTGCTGTTCCGGCAGTCGGAAGAACATTCCTGTTCTCTGTGTCAGCCCATTACTGATCGCGATTTCATGCCGGTTTGAAAGGCCGGCATGATCAGTTGTTATATAAGACAAAAGCCGCTTTTACTCCTTTTGCTGGAGTGAAAGGGGCTTTTTGATTTAGCGAGAGAAGAGGTGTCGGACCCCTCTGTGGTCCTCAGGCCGCAGCAACGGCTCCGTGGAGGGGCAGGACGGGACGGACGAAATCCAGAGCCAGTTCGAATGAAGACTGTGTGCTGAGCACATTGCCGCGCAGCGCATCAATGACTGTCCAGCGGTTGCCTTCGGGGTGAATGACGTAAGCGGGGCTGGCGTTCTCGCGAACCCAGATCAGAACCTGCTCGTTTTCAGCGTATGTCGCTTCATCATCAATGCAGATTTCCGTGTCGCAAATGCCCATCCGCATACCGGCTTCAAGCCAGCGGGCCAGATATTCACGGTGACGTGGCAGAATGGTCATTCTGAACGGAATGACGTTCGAAGGAAATACTGACAGTTCGGTCTGCATTGCCTGGGTCATCCCCGTTCTCCTCATCTTGGCGTCTGAAAAGAACGGTATGCTGGCATTCCCGCTGTCGCTACTGGAAACCACAGGAAAGGCGGGGCGCTCGGGAAAGGTGTGGTGGGAATGCTACAAACCTACCCATAACCCCAGCTAATGTGATTAAATAATGTGCATTTTTGAAAAATTATCGACCAAAAAGTAATCACGCCTACCAAAATTTGTCTGTTTTGGAATGGAAATGATTATTTTTCGGACATATTGCTACCTTTCGTTAAACGATTCGTTGGAGCCTGAATGTGCTTCGGCCACCGCCGATGCAGCCAAAGCCAGCTTTCCGGACGTTCCCTGATCCATGTTTCCAGTTGATCGTTGATCGCCTGCGTTAGCGTGGCGACGTCCGCCTGCCGGTTGCCGCTGTCAGGAAGCATCATGGGCGGCTCGACCACGATACGCAGGCGCGCCGGACCGAGACGTTGCACATGGCCGGGGATGACAGGGCAGCGTAACTTCAATGCCATGGCGGCTAGAGCAGGAGCGGTCATGGCGGGGAGACCGAAAAAGCGCGCCTCGATCCCGTCATTCATCTTCTGATCGGTCAGCATGCCGAGACGGTTTCCTGCGCTCACCCAGCGAAGGGCCTCTTTCGCACCCTTCGCACCCTTGGCGAAAAGGGGAAGCGGGTCGGCCATGGCTGCATCCCGCAAATCGCGGATGATGCGGTCCACAAGAGGATTGCCTGCCGCGCGATAAAAAGAGGCGAAGCCGACGCCATAGTGCGCCACACCGGGCGGAAGCATTTCCCAGTTGCCGATATGTCCCGAGACGAACAGCACAGGCCCACCGCGTTCCGCCTGAGCAATCAGATGTTCCGCCCCCACCACGTCAAAGCCCGGCCCGGATGGGGTGTTTTCCTTGAGTGAGGCAATATGGGGAAACTCGGCGACAGTGCGCCCCAGATTTTCCCAGACACCCCGAACGATCCTTTTGCGCTCTTTGGCAGTCAGTTCAGGCATGGCCATACGCAGGTTTTTGTCAGCGACGTTCGAGACGGGAAGCAATGGACCGATGCTGCGACAGAAGCGGCCACCGAGATTGGATGCCGCTTCCGGCCCCAGGCGGCGCAACAGCCACAACGCGGCGCGAACGGCAATGGCTTCGGCTCGCATCGCCAGTGTGATGCGGGGTGTCGTCATACCGCTCTTTCCTTCATCAGCCGGTCGAGAAGGCCATTGATCATCGCCGGTTCTTGCCACTGAAGCGTGACGCCAATGACCGCCACAGTGCGCCGAAAAGTCGCAGGCAGCTTCACCGCGTCTTTCGGGGTCGTGACAAGGTGTGCGTCGTTTTCATGGGCAAGAGCAGTCAGATGCGCGAGATCCTTTTCCGTGAACATGTGGTGGTCTGGAAAAGGAATGCAGCGCACTGGCTGAACACCGTTTGCCCGTAGGCCCTCGAAGAACTTTTCAGGTCGGGCAAGGCCAGCAAAAGCAATGACGCGTTTTTCTTTCTGGGATGGCGGCATCTTTTCCATGTGGAGAGCCGCAGTCAGAACGGGCAATTGCCTAGCGCGTAAATCGGTAGCCACGCCAACCCGATCCTCACCCGTGATGACGACGGCATCTGCTGCCGCCAGCCCGGATACAAGATCCTCCCGCAAGGGCCCTGCGGGCAGGACGCACCCATTGCCAAACCCGACAGCACCATCGACCAGTACCAGAGACATATCCTTGTGCAGACCGGGATTCTGGAAGCCGTCGTCCATGACAAGACATTCCGCACCGTGTGCCACGGCAATTCTGGCGGAAACCGCCCGATCAGCGCACACCCAGCATGGAGCGACAGAGGCCAGAAGTAGCGCTTCGTCTCCTACATCCCGCGCCGTGTGCTGCTCCAGATCGACACGCAGAGCTTCACCGCTTTTGGTAGCCTGACCACCATAGCCTCGCGTGAGGCAATGCGCTGCCACACCACGCTTTTGCAGGCGCTGGACAAGATCAAGTACAGCCGTCGTCTTACCGGTTCCGCCTACGGTGAGGTTGCCTACGCACAACACCGGCACGGGCGCGCGCCAGCCTTTTCTGTTGCGCCGTCTTCTGGCGATCTGGGCCACTACCGCTGCTAAAGGTTGCAGCAACCTGCTTGTCCATCCCGGAGCCTGAAACCAGAAGGCGGGCGCGTGAAAACGGAGTTTCTCACGCATGACGCATCGTGCGCTGGATGAGATCGGCCAGCCTGATGGGTAGGGCCTGATCGCGGGTGGCAATCGCCCGTCCGGCTGCGCCACGCTGTGCGACGAGGTCGGGATTGCTCAACATCGTCTCGACCCATCGGGCCAGTTCTTGCGGCGTGTTTACGATCGTCGTCGCATTTCCCAGAGCTTCGAAGGCTTCTTCGAAGTTGCTGATGGCGGACCCGCTGGCAACGGCACAGCCAAAGCGCGCGGGTTCGAATGGATTGTGTCCGCCGCCGGGAGCAGTTCCATCAGCGGGGAACAGGCTGTTTCCCATGAATACAATGCTGGAAAGCTGGAAAAGCGTGCCCAGTTCGCCAAGGGTGTCCACTACCCAGATCGGGTCAGCGTTCGTTGGCAGTTTTCCCTGTGAACGGCGCGGCGCAGGAGGTGCGGATGGAAAAGCACGCTGCGCTTCTGAGGCCACAGTTGCTCCACGTTCGGGGTGGCGGGGAGCAATAATGGTCAGCAGATCAGGGTAAGAGCGCATCACAATCTTTGCCGCGGTCAGGATATTCTGCTCTTCGCCCGGATGGGTGGAAGCGGCAATCCATACAGGCCGTTTGCCAATGGCGTTGCAGCCAGCTTGCAGTAGCTCAGGATCACCAGACAAAGGCGGCGCGGCTGTTTTCAGGTCGCCATCGTAAAATACATTGTTTGCACCAAGCATCCGAAAACGTGCCGCATCTTCGGGAGAACGGGCGGCGACCCACGACAGGGAGGCCATCATCACTCCGGCCGTGCGTCGCGCCCGTTGCCAACCGGACAGCGCTGCGCGGGAGAGGCGGCCATTGATAACCGTCACGGGAATGCCTTGCGCGTTACAGGCCGCGATCATGTTCGGCCAGAGTTCGCTTTCGGTCAGAACCAGACAGTCAGGCCGCCAGTGATGCAGAAAACGTCTGACCCACCGGGGAACATCCAGTGGCACGAACCGATGCAGTAGACGCTCACTTTCCATGGCTTGGGGCAGTTCCCGTGTCAGGGTCCGTGAGCCTGTCACCGTGCCTGTGGTAACGAGAATGTGGATGGCGGGTGTGGTCTCAAGCAACACACGGAGGACGGGCAGAATGGAAACTGTCTCTCCCACACTGGCGGCATGAAACCACACGAGGGGGCCAACAGGACGTGGCGCGTCGTCGAGGCCGAGCCGTTCCCATAGCCGGCCGCCGAGTTCCTTGCCACGTCGGAGGCGATACCGCAGCATAACGATCAGGGCTGGAGCGAGTGCCGATGCAAGCGCGTTCCAAAGGAAAGGAGCGCCTGTACGTTGCGTCACACTTGGATGGGCCGGAGCGCTCACGGGTTCGTCGGTCACACATTGCGGGGGCATGGGCGCCAGCCGTTCCGGATAGCTGCCCGCCGAACGGCCGGCTTCTTCCTGCGCTGCGTTCAGTCGTTCCCTAAGCTGAGTGGCAGCCGCTTCCCGCTTTCCATCCTTCACATGAACAGGCTCGCCACAGACAATCCGTCCCCGACCAAACGGCAATGGTAGAATCATCCGATCCCATGACGGTGCGTGGATGCAACGACACTGAACGCCGACGGGAATGATCGGCACGCCGGTTTTTTCTGCCAGCGCCAGAACACCCGGCTGAATGTGCCGATGTGGCCCCTTCGGGCCATCGGGCATGACTGCAATTGTGTGGCCTTGTTCCAGCGCTATGCGGATCTGCCGCAAGGCCGCTGCGCCGCCCTTGTTCTTCCCTTTCTTGTCGGAAGAGCCGTGAATGGCGGGAATACGCCAAGGGGCAACAATGTTGGCAATCAGGCGACCATCACGATTGCGGCTGATCAGAACATGCAGCTGCATGGAAGGATTGCGGGGTTCCGTCCACCACCACAGGGCAGGGGAGAGCGCAAGTGCCTCATGCCAGAACGCCACCAGCAGGCCAGGCTGCTGACCGTCTCCGCGCTCCTTTAGAAGGAGTGCGCGGGCTTCCGGTGTGGCATCAAAATGCCAGCGCGTCGTGCGTAATGAGAAGCCAAGCCACTGACGTATGGCCTTTTCAATGAAACGCTGGCTCCAGGAAACTTCTGGCGCAGGAGGTGAGGGCGACATGCCTTGGCGGGTAGCATGGAGAACGAGGTGGCGGAAAGAGAGCAACGTAATATCGGACTGGAGTAATGCGTCCTGAATCTGAGCTTGCGGTCGCGATAGCTGACAAAAAAGCCCGACCTCCTGAACGGAAAGCCGGGCTTTGATGTGCGAAGGGCAGAAACCGAAGGCTTCTGCCCTTTGTCAGATGATCAGAACGGTGCGTCGATATCGACCACGTCAACCAGCTTGTGGTTCACGAATTCCTTGATGCCGAGATCGATCAGTTCGCGACCGAAGCCTGAGCGGAGGACGCCACCGAATGGCAGATCAGCCTTCACCATCGTCGGGTGATTGATGAACACCATGCCGGTTTCGATCTGCTCTGCCACGCGAACGCCACGCTCTTCGTTCGTGGTGAACACGGAGCCACCCAGTCCATAAGGGCTGTCGTTCGCCATGCGGATCGCTTCAGCCTCGTCCTTCACACGGAAGATCATGGAGACCGGGCCGAAGAACTCTTCGCGCATTGCCGGGTTGCCGTCCTTCACGTCGGTCAGGATGACCGGGCGGAAGAAGGCGCCTGCGTTCGGCATTTCGAGCGGGATCTCTTCCGCTTTCGCACCAGCTGCGACAGCGCCATCAACCTGCTTTTTCAGGTCATCGGCGGCTTTCTGCGAGGACATCGGCGCCAGTGTCGTAGTCGGATCCATCGGATCGCCCATCTTCAACTTGGATACACCCTCACGATACTGCTGCATGAACTGGTCGTAGACCGCATCCACAACGATCATGCGCTTGGAAGACACGCACACCTGACCGGCGTTCCAGTGACGACCGAACACGGCCCACTTCACGGTCTTTTCCAGATCGGCGTCTTCGAGCACGATGAAGGCGTCAGCGCCACCCAGTTCCATCGTACACTTCTTCAGGGCCTGACCGGCTTCGGCAGCCAGACGGGCACCAGCACCTTCGGACCCGGTCAGAGCCAGACCGCGCACACGGTGATCGGCAAGAATGCGCGACACCTGATCGTGTGACGGGTAGAGGTTTTGGAAGCCACCCTTCGGCAGACCGGCCTCGATCATCAGTTTGTCCATGGCGGCTGCGCACTGCGGCACGTTGGAGGCGTGCTTCAGAACGACGGTGTTACCAGCGGAAAGCTGCGGCGCGATGATGCGGGCAACCTGATAGAACGGGAAGTTCCATGGCTCGACAGCCAGCAGCACGCCCAGCGGCTGGTGGATGACTTTCGCACGCCCTTCATCCGGGCTCGCCACGGGCAGTTCCTGAGGCTGTAGCAGCTTCTCGGCGTTTTTCGCGTAATATTCGAAGATGGCGGCGGACAGCTCGGTTTCGGCTTTCGCCTCGCTGAACAGCTTGCCCATCTCAAGGGTGAGGATCTTGGAATATTCGTCGAGGTTGGCGCGCAGCAGATCAGCGGCCTTCTGCATCACTTTCGCACGCTCGGCGAAGCTGGTCGTGCGCCACTTCAGGAAGGTGCCGTGCGCCAGGTCAAGGGCGGTGTCGATCTCGGCATCCGTGGCGTTGGGGAACACTTTGATCTGTTCGTTGGTGAACGGATTTACCGTTGCGTAGGCCATAGCCGTATAACCTTTCTCTCTATAATGCGATGAGGGCGTCGTGCAGCCGTGACCGGGCTCAGGTCCGGAAGTCGAGAACCACGCGACCGTCGATACGACCGTGCTCCAGATCATCAAAGATACGGTTGATGTTTTCCAGTTTGTCCGGCTTCACAACCGAGTGCACCTTTCCGTCTGCAAAGAAGGACAGCGCCTCGATCATGTCGAGCCGTGTGCCCACGATTGACCCTCGGACTGTCGTTCCGTTCATGACCATGTCGAAGATCGACACCGGGAAATCTCCCGGGGGAAGGCCATTGAGAACAATCGTTCCGCCACGACGTGCATAGCCCATCGCCTGTGAAAAGGCGATACGGGAAACTGCGGTGACCACCACACCCTGAGCGCCCCCCACTTCTTTCTGCACGAATGCGGCGGGGTCCGTGTCCTTGGCGTTAACGGTCCGCGCTGCGCCCAGTTTCTTGGCCGTCGCCAGTTTTTCGTCATCAATGTCCACGGCGATCATGTTCTTGCCCATGGCGACGCCATATTGCATCGCCATCTGTCCCAGGCCACCGACACCGGAGACGGCCACCCAGTCACCGGGCTTCGTGTCCGTCATCTTCAGCGCTTTGTAGACCGTCAGACCGGCGCAGAGAACCGGAGCGATCTGAAGCGGGTCCGCGCCCTTCGGGATGTGGGCGACATAGTTCGGGTCCGCCACGACATACTCGGCGAAACAGCCGTTGACGGTATAGCCGGTGTCTTCCTGCTTTTCACACAGGGTCTCCCAGCCGCCGAGACAATGCACACAGTGACCGCAAGCAGAATAAAGGAAGGGCACACCGACATAGTCACCTTGCTTGATCCAGTTCACATTGCTGCCAACCTGAACCACATGCCCGACGCCCTCATGCCCGGGGATGAACGGGAGGGTCGGCTTGGTGGGCCAGTCACCGCTCACGGCGTGCAGATCGGTGTGGCACACGCCGCAGGCGTCCATCTTCACCAGAATCTGGTTCTCGTTGATCGTCGGAATATCAAGCTCTTCAATGGTCAGAGGTTGGCCGAATGCGTGCGCAACTGCGGCTTTCATCTTGCCTGTTGTCATAGCCTGGTTCCTTTTTCTCAGTTCGTTCCAAGAGCCTTGAGCGCCTCGACCATCTTGCCGAGCACCGCCTGTGCGTCACCGAAGACCATCGTGGTGTTCGGCAGGAAGAACAGTGGGTTCTGCACGCCCGAGTAGCCTGTTCCCTGACCACGTTTGATGACGAACACCTGCTTCGCCTGATCGGCGTTGAGGATCGGCATGCCGTAGATGGGGGAGGACTTGTCGGTGCGGGCAGAGGGGTTAACCACGTCGTTCGCGCCAATGACGAGGGCGACGTCGGTTGTCTTGAAGCTGTCGTTGATGTCGTCCATGTCGTAGATCATGTCATACGGCACGCCGGCTTCCGCGAGCAGCACGTTCATGTGGCCCGGCATACGGCCAGCAACCGGATGGATCGCGAACTTCACGTCCACACCGTCCGCCTGCAACATCTTCACAAATTCGTAGAGCTTCTGCTGCGCCTGCGCCACCGCCAGACCATAACCCGGAATGATGATGACACTGGAAGCATAGCGCATCGTCGCAGCGGCATCGGCCGGATCGACCGACTTCATCGTGCCCTGAGGGCCTGCTGCCTTGGCCGAGGTTGCGCCGAAGTTGCTGAACAGGACATTCGCTATCGAGCGGTTCATGGCTTTGGCCATGAGGACGGTGAGCAGCGTGCCCGCCGAGCCGACGACCATACCGGCGATCATCAGCGCCGGGTCGGCCATCACATACCCTTCGAGACCAACGGCGAGGCCGGTGAAGGCATTATACAGCGAGATCACCACCGGCATGTCAGCGCCGCCGATCGGCACGGTCATGCACAGGCCGAAGAAGAGCGAGGCAAGGAAGAACAGCAGTGTGAACAGGTGTGGATCAGGCGCGTCCTGTCCCTGCGTCATCACCGTCAGCGCACCGAGCCCGAGAGCGGTAACGAACACCAGCAGGTTGAAAATCTGCTGCCCGGGAAACCGGATCGGGTTCTTCATGCGCCCATCGAGCTTCGCCCACGCAATGAGCGAGCCGGTCAGGGAGATACAGCCGATCAGGCCGCCCAGCACGGTCACGCCGAGGTGGAGCGGATCGGTCGTGTCGTGACGCATGAGCGCGACAGCCGAGATGGCCGCTGCGGAACCGCCGCCCATACCGTTGAACAGGGCGACCATCTGCGGCATGGCCGTCATGGCGACGGTCCGGCCGCGCCAGCCCGCCCATACCCCGCCCAGGAGAAGGGCTAGAACCGCCAGCCCCAGATTGACGGGCAGGTGAGCCTGCGCCTCAGGCGATAGTGTAAACACCTGAAGAAAGCTGGCGACCACCACGAAAGCCATACCCCAACCCGCGATGACGATGCCGCGCACCGCCGTGACAGGGGAGGACATGCCTTTCAGGCCATAGATAAAGAGCCCGGAGGCGACCAGCCCGCTGAGGCCAATGATGTAATCGATCATATTCATTGTCCGGCCTTTCCACTTTTCGCGTTCGGGTCAGGCTTTTTCGTGCTTGGACGGAACATGGCCAGCATGCGGTCCGTGACCATGTAGCCGCCCATCACATTGCCCGCTCCAAAAAGCACGCCGAAAAAACCGATGATTTCTTCAGGGAGATTGGTGGCTGAGAGAAGGACGCTCAGAGCACCCACCACGACAATGCCGTGAATGAAGTTGGAACCGGACATCAACGGCGTGTGCAGGATCGATGGCACACGACTGATGACGACGTAGCCTGTGAATGCCGCGAGCATGAAAATGTAGAGCGCGACAATGAATGTCATGGATGTGACCAGCATTGGTTTTATCCTTTCGCGACGGGAGCAGGGCCTTCGACCACGGCGCGTACGCCGTCGCTGGTGATCTTGCCATCATGCGTGACCAATGTTTTGGCGATCACTTCGTCCGTCATGTCGAGCGAGAGCTTGCCGTCCTTGATGATCTGCTGAAGCAGATTCAGGATGTTTTTCGCATAGAGTTCACTGGCCTGTTCGGACAGGCACGATGGCAGGTTGACCGGGCCGATGATGGTGGTCGGGCCAACTGAAACGATTTCCCCGGCTTTTGTGCCCTCACAGTTGCCGCCACCCTCGGCGCCCATGTCGATAATCACGGAACCGACCTTCATTTTTGCAATCTGATCGGCATCAATAAGGCGAGGCGCCTTTCTTCCCGGCACGGCCGCGGTGGTGACGATGAGGTCGGCGCGCGCAATGTGATCGGTCAGCACGGACCGGACCTTGGCTTTTTCATCCGCCGTCAGTTCCCGCGCGTAACCACCCTGTCCGGTTGCATCGACGCCTGTATCGACGAATTTGGCGCCCAGCGAATGGGCCTCGTCCTTCGTTTCGGGACGAACGTCATATCCTTCCGTCACGGCACCCAGACGGCCAGCCGTGGCAAGCGCCTGAAGCCCGGCGACGCCGAGCCCCATGACCAGCACCTGCGCCGCGCGGAGCGAGCCGACGGCCGTGGTCATCATCGGCAGGATTTTCGGCATGTGAACGGTGCCGAGGAGAACGGCGTAATAACCCGCCAGCGTGGCCTGACTCGACAGGGCGTCCATGGCCTGCGCTCGGCTGATGCGGGGGATCTGCTCCATGGCGAAGCAGGTGATTTTCTGATCTCTCAGGGCTTTGACGAGATCGGGATGGGTCCGTCCGTAAATGAACGAGATCAGCACGGAGCCGGGACGCATCGTGGCGATGAGATCGGGCGTGGGAGGGTTGACCGCCAGCACGATATCAGCTGTAGCCACCAGCGTTTTCACGTCGCTCTGGATGGCCGTGTCCTTGTAAGTGTCATCCGGATAAAATGACGACACACCGGCCCCTGTTTCGAGGGCAACCGCACATCCAAGTCGCTTGATACGCTCGGCGACAGCAGGAACAAGTGCGACACGGCGTTCGCCTGCGTCTCTTTCTTTGATCGCCGCAATTGTCAGGCTCATGATCAACTTCCATCGGTTGGATGTGACACGCTGGCGGCATGGAAAGGGTGGTGCCACCCCAGTGGTCGCCACACAGAGCGTCCTCGTTGCGTAGAGTCTCTTAAACTTATGGAAAGGGCGGCTCCTTGACGTGAGTCAAAGAGGGGTGAACTAGGTGGGATAAACAGGAAAATTAAAAAAAATACATGAAAGGGCTATTGTTTTACTTCGTGCGCCAAGTCGTACATGGGCAGTCATCGCCAGCGTGATGACGCTTGTTCAGTGTCTGAGAAGGATAGAATTTTCTGCTGCGGTTCGGGATGAAAGAAATATGTATGTGGGCAACCCGCTATGACCCGCTTATGTGGAAAAGTGCCTCAGTCAGTGAAAATGTAAGGGCTTCGCTCCGAGCCGAGCCTTTCTTTTAGCCATCGTGCCGCCGGGCCCAGCGGTCTTTTTCTGTGCCAGACGACGGAGAGAGGGACGTGAGGATAGCCGGCATCGAACAGGAGCGGGGGTGTGACAATGTCAGGAGCCGTCAAGGACGAGGCAAGCACGTGGTCCGACATGAAGGCCCATCCAACGCCGTATTTCACCAGTTCCAGAATGACCCAGTTGCTTTCGACCCACCACACTTCGGCTGCGATGCGTAGCTGATCCCGTGCATGGGAGCGGTTGCGGGAGGCGACGAGTATCTGCCGGTAACGCTTCAGATTTTCCCAGGAGACGGGTTGCTGCGCCAGTGGATGCGTGCGGCCACACACGAGCTGAAGCCGGACGCGCCCGATGATCCGAAAGGACAGATCGGCGGCCGGCGTGCTTTGCTGCCACATGACCCCGAGATCGGCAGTTCCCGCCTGTATCATCTTGCCGACATCATCCTTCAGCGGCAGCAGGACTTCCAGTTCAACGTGTGGAAAATGTTCCGCAAATGCCTGAAAAACGGGCCCGAATGCGCTTTCTGGGTACAGTTCATCGATCGCGACGACCAGCCGATTTTCGACGCCTTCCTCAAGAGAGCGGGCCAGTCCAATCAGATTTTCCCGACGATCAAGAATGACATGAGCTTCTTCCAGCAGACGACGTCCTGCCTCGGTCAGGACAGGCGTTCGGCCAGCCCGGCTGAAGAGCGAAAGTCCGAGATCGTCCTCAAGGTTACTGACGTGGGTGCTGATCGCCGATTGCGCACGTCCCAGACGACGGGCCGCAGCAGAGAACGAACCGGTCTCGGCGGCTTCAACGAAGGCCTGTAATTGTTCAAAAGAGATGTTCACTGATCTATCTTAAAAACAGATGGTTTCTAACTTTTCTTTGTCAGAAAAGCCGATAGATTTCGCGCCATGTCAACAGCAACTCAATCTTCACCTCCTCCCATGCGTTCACCGGGTGACCGTGTGCGTCACGCTTTGATGTTTGAAGGTGTGGCATTGGCCATCGTCATTCCATTTGGCAGTGTGCTTTTCAACTTGCAGGCCGAAAGTATGAGCGTGATTGGCATCGGGAGCGCCATAGCCGCGATGGTCTGGAACTACGTGTACAATCTTTTCTTTGACCGATTTATGGTGCGTATGACGGGTTCAACGGCAAAAACAGTAGGGGTGAGAGTGTTTCACACACTGCTTTTCGAAGCCGGTCTTCAGATTGTTTTGTTACCGGCGATCGGTTGGTATCTTGGAATATCTATCCTTCAAGCTTTCTCGCTCAGTATGGCGATAGCTGTATTTTATCTGTTTTATGCTTTTCTTTTTAATATGGCCTACGATGCCATATTTCCCGTTCGGCGTAGGCGCTCTGTTGCAGAAGAGGCTATCGCGGCACAGTAAGGATAGTTTGTTAGTCTTTTGAAAAACGACAGCCCTGTATTTTCATACAAGGCTTACGCCATTTTATACGTCAGAAATGCGGCTTATTTCTTCAGTGACTTCACGTTCCCGCTTACGGAGAGCGTGAACATGTGATGGTTCTGATTTCTCGGCTTCTGCTATTTTGCGTTTTAGATCCTCAAGTTCTTTTTGCAGAGCGGATACAGAAGAGGAAGAATGTGTCGATGACATGAAAATTTTTCCCTTTAAGCGTGTCCAGCATTGGAAATGCTTGATGACATTTAATATGGGAACGTTTTCTTTAAAAGGTAGAACACATAAGGTATGGCTGTTATACGATTGGGAATAATTGGATTGTGGTGTTA
>NZ_JBDNXK010000030.1:0-34765 GCF_047721705.1 Acetobacter sp.
CCCTTCTACCTGCGCTGCGAGCGCCCCCGGTTTCGGCATCATCCAACGGGCAACGGATGGGGCGGTAGACGAACCTTCTGTTTTTTGCATGGTGAATTGCAGAAACGGAGCAGACTGCCCGACACTCGACCCCAGATTGAGCGCCAACGTCGCATTCAGGAACGATGTCAGGATCGAAGGACTTGCAAGACTGCCTTTTTCATCGACCGTGAGGCCACCCGTGGGCATTGAATCCCCGAGCGCCTGCCCTCCCCCGACATGCAACTGATTGAAAAATCCAAGACCGGATGAATAAATTCCCCAATCTGTCTTATGCTGTTCCGCCAGCGTCACTCCGTCTTGATTGGGGATGGCCGCCGTCAACTGTCCGATGTCCATGTTGGCGACAGTGCCGTGCCGAAAGATCAATCCGTTTGTCAGCGCAGGTCGCCCGCCCGGTGTGCGTCCCTGAAAAAAATGCGCGTATAGACACTCGGATTTACAATCGTAGATCTCATCATAACCGGCGACGGTATTGATGCCGTCAAAATCATTGCCCCGCGTGGTGCGGTCATTGATGATCTGGGCCTCACCAATGATCGACGAGCCATTGGAACCCTGCTTGAGATCAAGCACATGATTCCAGACCCACGAATTACCGGTGGTGTTGGCTGGATCCTGCGTCATGGAGAGATACTGCGTCACGGCGTCATGAGTGTGATAATCGAGACCACCATCAGAGCGACGATCAATAATATACGGATCACTGTTCCAGCCCACCACTGACTGGACATTGTGCTGATAGGACGCGCGCTGCCCTGTGTTCTGAAAAACACCGCTGAGATATTGTATGTTTTCCGTCCCAGCCTGCGCAATCTGCCCTGCGAGTGTCTGCACGGACCGCACCATGGCCTGCGACTGGTCCGCCACGCCGGGCAACCCCGCCGACTGGAAAGCTATGCTGGCGCGATCAAGCTGCACCGCCACATCGGAACAGGGGGACGCAAGAGACGACATATAATAACGCCCCCCGGGAAACAGCAGGCGCTCATGCGTTTTACAGGCATAGCGAAGAGCATTTTCCACGGCATGCGCATCGTCCGTGCCGCCAATATCGATGTGAAACCCCTGAAGCTGAGGGCGCATAAAGGCATTCGAAAGCGTCAGGATATTTCCGGAAACATTTGTGATGACAGTGCCTTTTGGCAGATCGAGAGATCCGACAGTCTCTCCACTTCTGGCCTGCCCCGCATCCGTTACCGTAACCTGCGATGCACCGCTTGCGACCGGCGAGGCCAGCACAAGCTGCGCAACATCCCCTTTCGCTCCAAAGTCACGGACATTGACACCGTCTGTCTGGTGAGATTCCGGCAGGGATGGAACAGCCACGGCAACCGAAACGAGAGCCACCGCAGACAGGCAGGAGATAGCCAATAGACCTCCCCCTTTCATGACCTTACGAACAGGGGACAAGAACGGATGCTCCTTACACTCAAGGCTTCCAATGCGCCCAAAAAACATGTCGCATTTCGCCCACGTGAGCGACAGTGCAGAAGCCTAGCTGCCTTGCCGTCTCTTACTCTACCTTTCAGGCGGCGCACCGGCTAAAGAACACTTCCCTTAACAGGATACTATCATCAGGGGAGTGTTGCGGATGGCTGCGACATGGGGAGAGTTTCAGGCCGTTGTTCAACTTTCAGCAGGCCTCAACGTAGCCATTCTCAGTTTTGTCGATATCAGCCTGCCCATCATCAAGGAGCGGAGACGCGTCTTTGCCAAGGCGCAGGAAGAGCTGGAGATTCATCGCAAAAATCCCCACAAACGGAACGGTATTGAAAAAGACCAGCATATCGAGGCCGTCAACGTTCTCGACAAAAGGCTGTTCGATCTGTGGCGGGAAACAACGGCTTTCGAAAATGTAGAAGATTCCCTCATGCGAACTACCGGGGTAATGGGCATTCTCGGCTCCGTGCTCAGTCTGGGCCTGCTATGGTATTCCGCTCTGCATTATAATGATGAGACTTCGCTGGTTGGCCAGTTGCTGATCGTGCTCTCCTTCTGCTCTCTGGTCGGCGCTTTCCTGATCAATTTCTTCACGGCCTCGAAAGCGTCTCATTACGCCAAGCAATGCAACGACATCCGCGAGAGGATGCGAACGCATCTCTAACTCGGACAAATCATTTTCCCCGGAAGGCACGACGCAATGCCTTGGCTCCCAACTTCAGGACATGACGAGCCTTGGGCATCATCGGATAAAATTGCAGGAAGCCATGAAAGGTGCCCGGCACACATATATAAGAGGCAATATTTCCTGCCTTCCGGAGCGCCTCCCCATACTGGGCTGCTTCATCACGGAGCGGATCACATTGCGCGGTCATGATCCACGCAGGCGGCAGATCGGATAGATCCGGCTGAAGACCCGGCGCAAAGCGGGGATCGGAAATATCTTCCTCCGAACGGGCATATTGATGACCGTACCACTCCATCATGGCGGTGGTCAGGAAATAACCATGTGCGAACAGATGCCGGGAGGGCGTCTCCTCCTTTCCCAGCGTCGCCGGATAAAGCAGCAGTTGCATGACGGGCTCAGGCGCTTCTGTTTTTCCCAGCTTCCGTCGCTGGTCACGCGCCCGGTGACACAGCACCGCCGCCAGAGTGCCTCCGGCACTGTCTCCGGCAACTGCCACCTGACCACCCCACCGCCACGCTTCTGACGAAAGCCATTCAAGAGCCGCCCATGAATCCTCTACCGCGGCAGGAAACTTGTTTTCGGGAGCGAGACGATAATCGAAAGACAGAATGACCGCCCCGGATGATCGCGCCAGCCGACAGCAGATTCCGTGATGCGAGTTCAGGCCACAGTGAACGAAGCCGCCACCGTGCAGATAAAGCACCACACCCTTTGGCCGACCATAGGGAATGTACATCCGTGCTGGACGGAGTTCCGTTGCCCCCGGCACACGAAGGTCAAGCACACGCCTCACCTGCAACGATGAAAGCGGCATGGGAAAAGATGGGCGTCCCGTCACACGGCGGATTACGGACAGAAGTGCGGGAGACGCTCTGAACGGGTCTTCCTCTTTCTGCACCCCTGTGGGCGCCAGTCTGCGCCGCTTCGCATGCCGCTTCAGCCAGTCGAGCAGAAGCCGCGACGGAAGATCCAGCCGGGGCGGCGTACTTCCAGACTCGCGCGGCACGCCTCGCAGTCTGTACAGAATGGAGAGGATTGGCATTGCGAGCCGAGCCTGTCGCCTGCACGGCGTGATGTCCAGCCCTTGACGGGACAGCCCTGCACGCGCAGGTTCCGCCCGCCAGACGGTTGGACGACCGCTGTTGCGTCAAGCAAGGGAGGAAAGTCCGGGCTCCACGGGAGAACGGTGCCGGCTAACGGCCGGCGAGGGTGACCTCAGGGAAAGTGCCACAGAAAACAGACCGCCTTCCGGGCCTGCTCGCAGGCTGAAGGTAAGGGTGAAACGGTGCGGTAAGAGCGCACCGCGCTTCCGGTAACGGCGGCGGCAGGGCAAACCCCACCGGGAGCAAGACCGAATAGGGACGGTAGGCAGCATGACTGCCAGAGGTTCTCCCGCCTCCCGTCCGGGTTGGTCGCGTGAGGCGTGTTGCAAGACATGTCCCAGAGGAATGGTCGTCCGGTCCTTCGGGACCGACAGAACCCGGCTTACAGACCGTCTGGCATTTCATGATTTTGGTGGTTTTTCCGCCCCGAAGCGCATTTCCGGGCGCATGACTCGTTACGACTCCGCAGAAACCCGGGAAATCTTTTTTTCTTAACCATTTAAGAACAGACGCCAAAAGAACATAACAAGAACGTCTATTTTTCTTAACAGTTACATCGATTCTGGAAACCTATTAGGAACGAAGTCAGACAAAATTGTCTTTTTTCGCGGTTTTCTGCCGTTTTTTATTAGAGATTCATTTGACGTCCCATAAAATCCCATGATATCCCATTCTTATCCCAAACGGCCCCAACCGATCACGGACACCCCATCGCGAATGAAGGACCTCAACTCAGGTGAGCGTGTTTCTCGGCACACATCAGAATCGAATCGACGCCAAGGGGCGCGTATCGATTCCTGCCGGGTTCCGAACCGTCCTTCGCAACCGCGCTCAGGAGGGTGAAGCCCTGATGGTCATGCGTCCTTCCCACACACTTCCCTGCATCGAGGTCTGGCCCTCAGCCGCCTTTGCCGCACTGGCCCAGCCGCTCGACAGACTCGACATGTTCTCTGACGAGCATGACGATCTGGCCGCAGCGCTGTACGCGGACGCCTATCCGATCGATTCGGATCGCGAAGGGCGCATCATCATTCCTGACTTCCTCCGTGAACACGCAGACCTCACGGATACCGTCGCGTTCATGGGTCTCGGACGCATCTTCCAGATCTGGGAGCCGAAAGCAGCCGAAGCACGCCGCGCCGAAGCCCGTCTCCGCTCACGCAAAGTGACCCTACCGGGCAACCGCGAGCAGGGCGGCACGGCATGAACGCGATGAACAGACAGCTTCCTGCGAGCCTGCCGGATCATGACCCCGGGCATATCCCGGTCATGCGCGATGAAGTCCTGAAGGTGCTGTCACCGAAAAACGGTGAGGTCTATGTGGACGGAACATTTGGCGGTGGTGGCTACACCAATGCCGTTCTTGCCGCAGCCGACTGTCACGTCTGGGGCATTGACCGTGATCCCGACGCCATTGCGCGCGGAGAAGCGCTTGCCAGCATCTGGGGTAACGCCGCTGATGGCACGGCACGCCTTCGCATGCTGCGCGGTGGGTTCGGCGGCATGAGCGGCATGCTCCATGACGCTGGAGTTTCCAGCGTAAATGGCGTGATGCTGGATCTGGGGGTCTCCTCGTTCCAGATTGACGAGGCGGAGCGTGGCTTTTCGTTCCGTGCCGATGGCCCCCTCGACATGCGGATGGCAAAGGCCGGCCGTTCCGCTGCCGACCTCATCAACGAGGCATCGGAAGCGGAACTCGCCGACATCTTTCATTATTATGGCGAAGAGCGTCACGCCCGCCGTGTGGCGCGCGCTGTCGTGGAAGCCCGCAAGGCGGAGCCGATCACCACGACGCTGCAACTCGCCAACGTCATCCGCTCCGTGGTTTTCGCGGACCGTTCGGGCATCGACCCTGCGACACGCAGCTTTCAGGGACTACGGATCGCCGTAAATGACGAACTCGGCGAAATCGAGCGCGGCATTGCACAGGCGCTGTCGGTCCTCGCGCCGGAAGGCCGCCTTGTCGTGGTGTCCTTCCATTCTCTCGAAGACCGCATCGTGAAACGGGCCATGGCCGCAGCAGCCGGACAGAAACCCGGACTGTCGCGTCATGATCCGCGTTCGATGGAGCGACAGGAAAAACCTGCGTCGTTCACGCTGGCTTTCCGCAAGGCGATGAAGCCTTCGGAAGCCGAATGTCGACGCAACCCAAGGGCCCGCAGCGCCAAATTGCGTGCTCTCATCCGGACCGCCACGTCCGGAACCGAAACATCCATCATCCCGGCCACAACGGGGCGCAACGCGAATGTCGGCGCACGCTCCGAACAATCTTCCGACAGAGGAACAGCTTGATGTTCAGGCCTTTCACCATCTTTTGCGCCATCATGGCCGGCGGCTCCGGGATGTTCCTTTATACGAAGAAGCACCAGACGACAGAACTGGACCAGCACATATCAAAGATCGTGGCTGACACCCAGCATATCCGGCAACAGACAGCAGTTCTTCAGACCGAATGGGCGCTGCTGAACCAGCCGGAACGACTGAACCATCTGGCCGCGCGGTTCGATCCGAACCTGAAGCCGATGAACCCCAATCAGTTCGTGCGTCTGGCCGATCTGAAGCAGCATCTTCCCTCGCCCGACACGCGGCATCTTACCCCAGCGCCGGAAACCGCAGCTGCCCCGCAAGTGGTGGCCAGCCGGGTGACAGAGCCGACACATACAGAGGTTGAGCCCGAGCGCGTGACGGCTCCGGTGGCGAAACAGGTTCTAGCCTCCGCGAACCCCGTCGCCTCTCCCCGTCCGGTCCAGCAGATTGCTCTGGCAAAAACCAGCTCCGAACTGCCCGTGCAGGCGCGTGTGTCTGAAACAGCCCATCGGATCGAAACGCACCACGCCGCGGAGCCACTGCGTGTGGCGTCCGAAGCCAATCCTGTCGCAGCACCTCACAAGATCACGCATCATCCTGATGCTCTGGCTCTTGCCCTTGACGATCACGCCGAGACGCCGGTTGTTCACCATGCCGCGCATCCCGCCACGCCGGTTGCGCTGGCGGATAGCAGCGCTACGACGCATCATGCCACCAGCCGCGATGTCGCAAGCCTGACCGATGTCTCGAAAACGTCGCGCCATCTGGTCGTCGCCCGCAATTCCGTGCCGAGCGATATCGCCAAGCCGCATGCGTCCAGCCTGACGAGCGCTCCGGTGACCGTTGCTGCATGGCATCCGGCGACCGCGCCACGCTATGTCGAGGCGCGTGCCATCTATTCCGGCTCCCTGCTGGGCCGGTCCGCCATTGGAGGAGGCCTGCCGCCGCCGATGCCTGTTTCCAACTGAGGGTGAATGCCAAACTAAATCCACAGTTGTCTGCTTGAAACAGCCCATGCCGGTTTGGCCGGCATGCAGTCCTATCAGCCCCACCGGCGTACGCTTCCTCTTGCTGTCACCGGGCCTTCGAGGATACGCCCACCTCCATGCCGCGTCAGTCTCCGCCTTCCGATCCTCATACTCCCGGGCCTGAGCACATATCTCAGGATGTGCGGGTTACGAGCGAGGAACTGCGTGGACGGGCGCATCTTGAGCGGATGCATGTGCGGCTGCTCGGTCTGGCAACGGTTTTCTGTGGTCTCTTCGGTGTGGTCGCACTGAAAGCGACCATTGCGACCATCATTTCCCCTATGGCGCCCGAAGCACGGCAGATCCGTCCGCAGGTGCCGGAAATTCCGAAGATCGACCCGAAAAGCACCCTCACCAGCGCGCTGGCCATGCCGCAGGTGAAACGGGCGATGATTGTTGATCGGAACAATCAGGCGCTGGCCGTTTCCCTGCCTGTCGCGCAGGTTTACGCCAATCCGAAGGAACTCATCGATCCGGCAGATGTGGCGAAAAAGCTGAAATCGGTTCTGCCGCAACTTGATGAAGCGGAAACGCTTCGCCGCCTGTCCCTCTCGAAACAGTTCGTCTATCTGGCCCGCAACATCACGCTCCAGCAGGAGCTGGCGGTCAACAATCTCGGTATTCCGGGCATCTATTTCGAATCTGGTGAACGTCGCCATTACCCGCTCGGACAGGTCGCCGCGCAGATCATGGGTGGAGTGGATATTGACGATCACGGGATTGCCGGGGTCGAACGGTATTTCGACAAGCGGCTTCTCACCGAAAAACAGCCTCTGAAACTCTCGCTCGACGTGCGCGTGCAGAGCGTCGTGCGTGAGGAACTGGCCACGGCGAAAGACACATTCGACGCCATTGGCGCCTGTGCCATCGTCATGGACGTGAACACCGGCGAAATTATCGCCATGGTCAGCCTGCCTGACTACGACGCCAACAATTTTGCGCGCGCCCCGGCGGACAGCCGCTTCAACCGCGCCGTCACCGGCATGTATGAGCCGGGCTCCACCTTCAAACTCCAGACCGCCGCCATGGCGATCCAGCTTGGCGTGGCGCATATCTGGGATCGTTTTTCCTCTATTCCCATCCATATCGGCCGTTTCACGATTGCCGACATGAAGACCGACCATTTCGCTCCCTGGCTGACCCTGCCGGAAGTGATGGCGTTCTCCTCCAATCCCGCCGCTGCGCACATCGCTCTCGATGTCGGCGCACAACGCCAGCAGGACTGGCTTCGGCACATGGGCTTTTTCGCGCCTGTGCCGGTGGAACTGCCGGAAGCGGGCCACCCCATTGTTCCGGCAAAACGCAACTGGGGCATTTCCACTGTCATGACCGTCGGGTTCGGTCACGGTGTGGCGGAACCACCCCTTTCAATCGTCCGCGCTACGGCCGCTACGGTGAATGGCGGCATTCTTCTCAAACCAACTCTGGTTGCGCGAGAAGACAGCGACACCACACAACTTCCAGCCGAGACATCGGCCTCCCCTGTCATCACCGGTAGTGATGAAGCAGGTGCGACAGCGGAAGAGACTGCGCCACCAACAGGCGAGCGCGTCTTCTCTCCGGAAAATTCCGCGCTTCTCCGCAAGATCCTTCGTCTCGATGTGACACAGGGAACAGGTAAGGCGGGTGAAGTTCCGGGCTATTTCGTGGGTGGAAAAACCGGCACCGCCGAGAAAATCGGCGCAAACGGCCGCTATATGAAACACACGAACATCTCTGCTTTCACCAGCATCTTTCCGATGAACGCGCCGCGTTACGCCGTTTATGTCATGCTCGACAGTCCTAAGGGCACGACGGCCACCCACGGATGGACAACGGCTGCATGGAACGCCGCGCCTGCAGCTGCCCGCATGATCTCCCGCATAGGCCCGATGTTGCAGGTTTTCCCCGACACGGCCAATCAGGCAAAAATCGATGCCGCAATGGCCATGCCCCTCCGCCCTTCTCCTCCCCGTGGTGTCAGGCCATTAGGCCCGGGAAACGATCCGGGAGATCCACGCACTGTCGCAGCAGCGGAGCACAGAGCGCAGGAGCGTGAGAAAAACGCCGAGCGTGCCGGTGAAAAACAGAATGTCCACCACGCGGGCGGCAGCCCTCATGATATCACCGCGCAAGCGGAACACGGACGGGGGTAAGAGCATGCTGCTTTCTTCACTTCTCACCAGTGCTGGCCTGAAACCACCTTCAGCCGCCTCCTCCGATCCCGACATAACGTTGGTCACGGCGGACAGCAGGGCCGTTGTTCCCGGTACACTTTTCGTAGCGCTACCGGGCACGAAACGTGACGGTCGTGACTTCATCCCCGAGGCGCTGGCAGCGGGGGCTGCGGCAGTTCTTGTGCCAACCGAAACCGCTGCTGTCGTGGGTGTACCTACAGTCTATACTGCTACCCCCCGTCGCTCTCTGGCGCTGCTCGCTGCTGCCCTCGCTGGTCCGCAGCCTGAGCACATCGTCGCCGTCACGGGAACGAACGGAAAGACCAGCACTGTCGATTTCCTGCGTCAGCTCTGGGAACAGATGGGGCGCAAAGCCGCCAGCTTCGGCACGCTTGGTCTGATCGCGCCGGTGGATCTGCCGTTCGATATCCCCTCTCTCACCACGCCGGACCCGGTGACGCTGGCGCGCGGTCTCGCCGCTCTCCGGGAACGCGGGGTGACGGATATAGCCATGGAAGCGTCCTCCCACGGCCTCGATCAGCGCCGTCTGGACGGGGTAAAAATCAGCGCCGCCGGTTTCACCAATCTTACCCGTGATCACCTCGATTATCACGGGTCGCTGGAAGAATACCGCAAAGCCAAGCTGCGGTTGTTCGATACGCTGCTGCCGGGCGGCGCACTTGCGGCGGCCAATGCCGACATGGACGAGGAAACGCTGGACGCCCTGCGCGATATCCAACGTCGTCGAGGTCTGGAACTGCGGCTCGTCGGCCGCAAGGGCAGCACGATCCGCCTTCTTGCCCAGAAGGCACTGCCGGAAGGCCAGAGATTGCGGCTGGAGTTCGGCAAGCAGGAAATAGACGTGATGCTTCCCCTTCCGGGGCGCTTTCAGGTCGATAACGCTCTGCTCGCTGCGGCCTTGGCCGGGCCGGATACAGCGGATGTGAGAACGGCGCTCGAACTTCTGCCGAAGCTGCGGGGTGTACGTGGCCGGATGGAGCGGGCAGCGGTGCTTCCGAATGGTGCGGCGGTTTATGTCGATTACGCGCATACACCGGACGCCCTTGCGCGCGCGCTGGACAGCATCCGTCCGCATGTAAAAGGGAAACTATTCGTTCTGTTCGGCGCAGGTGGTGATCGCGACAAGGGCAAACGTCCGCTCATGGCGCAGGAGGCCGCGCAACGGGCCGATGTTGTGCTGGTGACGGACGACAACCCGCGCAGCGAAAACCCCAAGGCCATCCGTCACGATGTCCTGTCGGGCGCGCCGGACGCACAGGAAATTCCAGACCGCAAGACCGCTATCGCGGAGGCCATGCACCGATTGGGGGCGGGCGATGTCCTGCTGGTTGCCGGCAAGGGACATGAACAGGGACAGATCATTGGAGATGTCGTGCATCCATTCGACGACGTGAGTGTCGTGAAAAGTTTTGCGGGGAACGCATGACGGCACTCTGGACTGGCAAGGAACTCGTCAAGGCGACACAGGGACGTTTCGGATCGGGCGACGGTGCGGACGTAACGGTTTCGGGCATCTCCATCGACACGCGCACTCTCTCCCCGGGCGATCTGTTTATCGCGCTGGTGGGAGAAAATTCGGACGGGCACGCCCATGTCGCCACCGCGCTTGAACAGGGGGCGGCAGCGGCCGTCGTGCATCGCACTAAGATATTCCGCACATGGTGCCAGACGACCCGCGTCTGGTGATCGTTGGCGATACGATGGTCGCGCTATGGGACATCGCCCGAGCGGCTCGTGCCCGTTTCGATGGCCGTATGGTCGCCGTGACAGGCAGTGTCGGCAAAACGACCACCAAGGAAATGCTGCGTGTCGCGCTCGCGGCTTTGGGCAAGACCCATGCCGCCGTGGCGTCCTACAACAACCATTGGGGCGTGCCGCTCACACTGGCGCGCCTGCCTGCCGACGCCGTGTTCTGCGTCAGTGAAATCGGCATGAATCATCCGGGTGAGATCGCGCCACTGGCCGAACTTGTGCGTCCCGACGTCGCTGTGATTTCCACCATCGGTTCGGCCCATCTGGGCCATATGGGCAGCCTCGAAGCCATCGCGCGCGAGAAATCGGCTCTTATCGAGGCGCTTCCAGCCGGGGCCATCGCCGTGGTGCCGGATGATGCCGAAGGCCAGGCCATCTTCGCTGAAGTCGCGCAGAAGGCAGGCGTCACACTATGGCATGCCGGTTTTGGCGAAGCGAGCAAGGCCCGTCTGAGCGACCTGACGCTTACGCCGGACGGCAGCCGGTTCGTCGCACATATTGCCGGAGAGGCCATTCCCGTCACACTCAATGCCGCTGGCGAGCATCTGGCCCGCAACGCCCTGTCCGCCCTCGCCGTCGTGGCGGCCCTGCACGGCAGTCGCGCCGAGTGTGTCCGGGCAGCCGATGCGCTGGCCGATTTCCGGCCCGGTGCGGGACGTGGGGCCGCAACACCAATTCTTGGCGGCAAAGCGCTTCTGCTGGACGAAAGCTATAACGCCTCCGTCCTCTCGATCCGCGCTGCACTCGGTGTGCTCAAACTGTTGCCCGCTACGCGCCGCATTGCCGTGCTTGGAGACATCCGTGAACTGGGTGATTTCTCACGCGAGGAACATCTCTCCCTTGAGCCATCGGTCAGCGCCGTGGCCGATCTTGTTTTCTGCTGTGGACCGCACATGAAAGATCTTTTCGATGCCCTCCCCTCTTCCCGCCGCGGAAGCTGGAGGGACGATTCCGCGGCGCTGGCGCCGCTCGTGCGGGACGCGCTTCAGCCCGGTGATGCCATTCTGGTCAAAGGCAGCTTCGGTAGCCGCATGAAAGTGGTTGTGGACGCGCTGAAGGCGGAGAGCGTCTGATGCTGTATACGCTGGTCGCCCATCATGCGCAGGGCCACACCACCTTCCTCAACCTGTTCCGTTACATCACCTTTCGAGCTGGCGGCGCATGTCTCACGGCGCTCGCCATCGCGCTGCTGCTGGGCAACCCCGTAATCCGTCAACTGAAGCGCATCCAGCGTGAAGGACAGCCGATCCGCGCGGTTGGACCTGAACGGCATATTCTCGAAAAAGCAGGCACACCGACGATGGGTGGCGTGCTGATACTGGCAGCCCTGTTTGCGTCCACCCTGCTGTGGGCGGACTTACAGAACGGCTTTGTCTGGGCTGTGCTGTTTGTCACAGCGGCTTTCGGCGCGGTCGGTTTTGGCGATGACTATCGCAAGTTGGCGAAGCGCAATACCGACGGCATGTCCAAGAAGGCCCGTCTGAGTTGCGAGTTTGGAGCTTCGCTCATCGCAGGCTGGTGGATGCAACACCTGATGCCACCGGAACTGGCCAATCACCTCGCCTTCCCGTTCGTGAAGGATTACATGCTGCCCCTCGGTTACGCCTTTCCGATCTTCGCCATGGTGACCATCGCGGGCTTCGGTAATGCCGTGAACCTGACGGACGGCCTCGATGGGCTGGCGACCGTTCCCGTGGTGATCGCCTCGCTGGTATTTGCCCTGATCGCCTATTTGGTCGGCAACCATGTGTTCGCGGATTATCTCCAGTTGCACGCTGTTCCCGGCACCGGTGAACTGGCCGTCTTCTGCGCCGCATTGGTCGGCGCAGGGCTTGGATTCCTATGGTTCAACGCTCCTCCCGCCTCTGTGTTCATGGGTGACACCGGCTCACTGGCGCTTGGTGGCGCGCTTGGCGCGGTGGCCGTTGCGACGAAACATGAATTGGTACTCTGCATTGTCGGCGGCCTGTTCGTGGTCGAAACCCTGTCGGTCATCATTCAGGTGTTCTGGTACAAGCGCACGAAGCGGCGTGTGTTCCTGATGGCCCCGCTGCATCACCATTTCGAAAAGAAAGGATGGCAGGAACCCAAGATCGTCATCCGTTTCTGGATCGTCTCCGTCGTGCTGGGGCTGTTCGGCCTCGCCACTCTCAAGCTGCGCTGAGGAGACCGCCTTATGTCCGCCTTTCCCACCGATCTGTTCACTGGCTGCCGCTTTGCCGTTCTTGGGCTGGGACGGAATGGCGCACCCGCCGCCAAGGCGTTGGCGGCGATGGGCGCGGACGTGCAGGCGTGGGACGATGGAGAAGCCGGACGGGCCTCGCTTGATGATGCTGGCGCCTTTTCCGGCACGCTGACCGTTGCGCCGATTGAAAAACTCGACGGTTTCACCGCGCTGGTGATGTCGCCGGGTATCCCGCACATTCTGCCAAAAGTGCATCCCGTCGCTGCGCTGGCCAAGGCGGCTGGCGTGCCCATTCTGTCGGATGCCGATCTGCTTTTTCAGGCCGTTCGGAAGGCTGGCTCGAAAGCACGCTTCGCGGGTGTTACAGGCACAAACGGCAAATCCACCACCACGGCGCTGCTGGCGCATCTGCTGCGCCATGCGAGCCTGCCTGTGGCGGAAGGCGGCAATCTTGGGCCGGCCTCCCTGTCCCTGCCACTTCTACCGGATGACGGTGTCTACGTGCTGGAAATGTCGTCCTACATGCTGGAACGATTGCAGACGCTGCATTTCGACACGGCCTGCCTGCTGAACCTGACGCCCGATCATCTCGATCGACATGGTGATATGGCCGGTTATGCCGCAGCCAAGGCCCATATCTTCGACCGGATGGACGGCAACGATCTCGCCGTGATCGGCAATGGCGATCAATGGTGCCGCGATATCGCTGCCGAGGTGAAAGCACGCGGCATTCCGGTCGAATCCATTTCTGGCCGTGATGATGAGGCAGCGAACTTCCACATGCACGACGGCGCTGTGGTGAGCCACGGGATGATTATCGCCCGTCCCGGCGCCACCTTGCCCGGCACGCACAACGCGGAAAACGCCTGTGCAGCGCTCGCCATGGCCCTGAAACTGGGTGCGGCTCCTGATATTCTGGCAAAAGGGATCGGTGATTTCGCGGGGCTGGCACATCGCCAGAAGCGTGTCGCGGACATCAACGGCGTGGCCTATGTGGATGACAGCAAGGCCACCAATGCCGATGCGGCCTCCCGTGCGCTAGGCTGTTACGAACACATCGTCTGGATTGCAGGCGGCATGGCCAAGGCGGGCGGGATCGACGATCTTGTGCCGTATTTCCCGCGTATCACCCGCACCTTCCTGATCGGTCGGGATGCACCCGCGCTGGCGGAAACGCTGGCTGCCCATGATGTTCCCTACGAGATTGCGGGCGATCTTGAACATGCCGTTCCGGCCGCGCGCAAAGCCGCCGAGGCTGGAGGGGCGGAGGTCGTGCTGCTTTCGCCTGCCTGCGCCAGCTTCGACCAGTTCGCCAGCTTCGAAGCGCGCGGCCGCCGGTTCGCGGAACTGGTTCATGGACTGGAGGAGAACGCCTGATGGCCCGCTTCTCGCGTATCGACAATTCGGCTTTCGGGCGGTGGTGGCGCAGCGTCGATCATGTGACGCTGGCGTGTGTCGGCATTCTGATCGGCTTCGGCTACATCCTGATGCTGGCCGCCAGTCCTGCCGTCGCCGTGCGTATCGGCGCATCGCGCAACATGTTCATTCTCAAGCAGGTGGTGTTCCTCACTCTGGCTGGCGCGTTGACGGTCGGCGTGTCCATGCTGTCCCGCAAAGGGGTGATCCGTCTGGGGCTGATCGGCAGCGCCATAGCTGTGGGAGCCACAGCGCTCACTCTGGTGCATGGCATCGAGATCAAAGGCGCGCGCCGCTGGATCGCCCTGCCGATGATGTCCGTCCAGCCCTCCGAATTTCTCAAGCCGTGCTTCGCCGTGCTGACGGCGTGGCTCCTTGCCAAACGCCGCGAAATACGCAGGTTTCCCGGCCTGCTGCTTGCGGTGGCGGGCTATGCCGTCATCCTGATCCTGCTGAAATCGCAGCCTGACATAGGCATGCTCACCGTTGTCACCACCGTGTTCGTGGCCCAGCTTTTCGTGGACGGACTGAACATGCTGTTCATCGCAGCGCTGGTCGGCATCATGGTGGTGGCAGGAATTGCGGCGTATTTCCTCTTTCCGCACGTGCATTCCCGCGTGGAACGTTTCCTTCACCCGAATGTCGGGGATCACTATCAGATCGACACGGCCCTCCGAGCATTCGGCAATGGCGGCCTGCTCGGGCGTGGCCCCGGCGAAGGACGCGTGAAAGATCTGCTGCCAGACGCGCATGCCGACTTCGTCTTTGCCGTCGCGGGCGAAGAATACGGACTGCTGATCTGCGCCTTCATCATCGCCGTGTTCGCCACTATCGTCATCCGCTCCCTGTTGCGACTGCTGCGCGAGGACGATCCGTTTCTCATATTGGCCACCGCCGGACTGGTAACAGGCTTCGGGTTGCAGGCATTTGTCAACATGGCGTCCACCCTGCATCTGATCCCGACAAAGGGCATGACACTGCCCTTCATTTCCTACGGTGGCTCCTCGGCACTTTCCGTGGCGCTCACCATAGGCATGCTGCTGGCCCTGACACGGCAGCGCATGGGGCAAAGCCGCATCAGCCGTGCGCTGAATGAACCGCGTGGCACATGGAAAGCAGCAGCATGAGCATGAAGCAGACAAAAATGGATATCGGTCCCATCGTCATCGCCGCTGGCGGAACCGGCGGCCACTTCTTCCCTGCCGAGGCTCTTGCCGATCAGCTCGTGGCACGCGGCTACCGTGTCGCATTGATGACGGATGCCCGGGCCGGAAAACGCACAAGCGGCGTGTTCGCAACAGCAGATCAGTTCATCCTGCCGGGCGCGGGTGTAGCGGGGCGCGGTCCTCTTCGCGCTCTCAAGGGCGGTCTGGCTCTCCTGCGCGGTGCGAACGAAGCACGCACCATCATGGCCAAACTCCGCCCATCCGCCGTGGTTGGCTTTGGTGGCTATCCGTCCGTGCCGCCCCTGTTCGGCGCACGCCTGCTGCCGGGTGCGTCACGACCAAAGATCATCCTGCATGAAGGCAACGCGGTTCTGGGAAAAGCCAATGGCTTCCTCGCCCGGTTCTCGGACGCCATCGCCACGTCGTTTCCCAACGTAAAAGGCCTGCCGTCCGGCGCCCGGGTCGTCATGACGGGAATGCCTGTCCGTCCCGCCATCGCGGCGCTTGCTGGCGAGGGTTACACGCCGCCGACCGATCTCATTCGTCTGCTCGTCTGGGGCGGATCGCTCGGCGCGCGTGTGTTTTCCGACGTTGTGCCACCCGCCCTTGCCCTGCTCCCGGTGGAAATCAGGGAACGCGTCACAGTCACGCAGCAGGTCCGCGCCGAGGATATGGAGCGTGTCCGCACAGCCTATGCCGCGGCGGGCATCGCCGCAGACCTTGCGCCGTTTTTCAATAACGTAGCCGATCTGATGCGTCAGGCGCATCTCGTGATCGGACGCGCTGGCGGCTCTTCAGTGGCGGAGCTGGCGGTGGCAGGTCGCCCTTCCATTCTCGTGCCACTGCCTGTGGCGGCCAGCGATGAGCAGACGGCCAACGCACAGGCGCTTCAGACTCTTGGCGCTGCATGGCTTGTCCGCCAGCCTGATTTCACCCCGGACACCCTGTCCGCGCTACTGGCAATGCTGTTCACGGACACAGGCGCGCTGAGCGCCGCCGCAGCCGCGTTGCCCCGCCGAGCAGACGCCGCCGCACGTCTTGCCGATCTGGTCGAAACGACCTTGCGTGGAGGAACGGCAGAGGGCTATTCCTCCCCGACTTCCGCCACTCCCAGCCTGGAGACCACCCCATGAGAGCCCTGCCGCTGACAATCGGTACCATTCATTTCGTCGGTATCGGCGGCATCGGCATGTCGGGCATCGCCGAAGTCCTGCACATGCTTGGCTATGTCGTGCAGGGCTCGGACATGAACGACAGTGCGAACGTCCAGCGTCTGCGGGGGCTTGGCATCTCGGTCACGATCGGTCATGACGCCGCCAACCTCGGACAGGCGCAGGTCGTGGTGATCTCCACCGCCGTCAAGCGCGACAACCCGGAAGTGGTCGCCGCCCGTTCGCGCCTGATTCCGGTCGTGCGCCGTGCGGAAATGCTCGCCGAGCTGATGCGTCTGCGCTGGTCCATCGCCGTGGGCGGCACGCATGGCAAGACGACGACGACCAGCCTGATCGCCGCCGTTCTGGAAGCTTCCAAGCTGGACCCGACCGTCATCAACGGCGGTATCATCGAGGCCTATGGCACCAACACCCGCATGGGCAAAGGCGAGTGGATGGTGGTGGAAGCCGACGAAAGCGACGGTTCCTTCCTGCGCCTGCCCTCCGTGATCTCCGTCGTCACCAACATGGACCCGGAGCATCTCGATCACTGGGGCACGGCGGAAGCGATGGAAGCGGGCTATGACCAGTTCGTCTCCAACGTACCATTCTACGGTTTCGCCGTTCTCTGTATCGACCATCCGGCCGTGCAGCAGATGATCCCGCGTCTTTCGGACCATCGCGTCGTTACCTACGGTTTCTCGCCACAGGCGGACGTGCGGGCCGAGAAGGTCATCACCGACAAGCTCGGTGCGACGTTCGAGGTGCAGATCACCGACCGCACGCGCCGCCGCACCCGCAAGGCGGGTCCGTTCCGCCTGCCGATGCTCGGCAATCACAACGTGCAGAACGCACTCGCCGCCATCGCTGTTGCGACCGAGATGGACATCGACGACGCGACCATTCGGTCGGGTCTGGCTTCTTTCCGTGGTGTGAAGCGTCGCTTCACCCGGTGCGGCGAGGCCAACGGTATCACCGTGATCGACGATTACGGTCATCACCCGGTCGAGATCGCCGCCGTGCTGAAGGCTGCCCGGCAGGCTGGCGCACGTCAGGTGATCGCCGTGATGCAGCCGCACCGCTATTCCCGCATGCAGATGCTGTTCAACGATTTCTGCACCTGCATGAATGACGCCGACACGGTCATCGTGGCCGATGTGTACGCCGCTGGCGAAGACCCCATCGAAGGCTTCAACCGCGACAGGCTGGTCGAAGGCCTACGTGAGCGTGGTCATCGCTCGGTGGTACCGCTGACCGACCCGGCGCATCTGGCTGAAATGATCAATGCCATGGCCAAACCGGGCGATTACGTCGTCTGCCTCGGTGCTGGCACCATCACCAACTGGGCGCATGCGCTGCCGGGTGAACTTCTGGCGCTTCAGGCGAAGCAGAAGGGCGCGGCATGAACGATATCGCCTCCGCAGGAACCATGGCAGTCGACGAAAGCATCGCCGCTTCCCTCGGCGATGTGCGAGGCCGCGTTTCGACAGAGCAGTCGCTCGCCCCACGCAGCTGGTTCCGCGTAGGCGGTCCTGCCGAATGTCTGTTTCAGCCGGCTGACGCGGACGATCTGGCCACAGCCCTGCGTCGTATCGCGCCGGAAATCCCGGTGACGGCACTCGGAGCCTGCTCGAACATCATCATCCGCGATGGGGGTATTCCCGGACTGGTGATCCGGCTCGGCGGCGCATTCGCCAAAATTGAACAGGATGGAGACGGACTGATCGTCGGTGGTGCGGCGCTGGATGTGACCGTGGCCGAAACAGCAGCCAGTCTGGGTCTGGGCGGACTCGAATTCCTTGTCGGCATTCCCGGCTCGATCGGTGGCGGCGTGCGCATGAATGCCGGAGCCTATGGGTCCGACATGGCGGCTGTGCTCGATTGGGCCGAGATCGTGTCCCGTGACGGCACTCTGATGCGCCTTGAAACCTCGGCGCTGCGGTTCGGCTATCGTCGTTCGGCTCTTTCGGACGGAGCGATTGTCGTACGGGCGCGTCTTCGGGGCGAACCGGCCAACCCGGCGACCGTATCAGCACGTCTCGCGGAAATCCGTTCTGCACGAGAAGAGTCGCAGCCAGTCCGGGCCCGCACCGGCGGCTCGACATTCCGCAATCCGGAGCCGGAAATCAGTGACATGAAGGCATGGCAACTGATTGACGCCGCCGGATGTCGTGGCCTGAAACTGGGCGGCGCGCAGATCAGCGAAAAACACTGCAATTTCATGCTCAACACGGGCGACGCCACCGCCGAGGATCTGGAAGCACTCGGCGAAGAAGTGCGCCGGCGTGTAAGGGAAAAAACTGGCGTCTCCCTGCACTGGGAAATCAAGCGCATGGGCCTGCGCGCCAGTGGCGCCAAAGGAGAAAAGGCATGAAGGCGGCACAGAGGGTAACAGTCCTGATGGGCGGCGCATCGGCAGAACGTGATGTCAGCCTGTCTTCCGGACAGGGCGTTGTCGCGGCGCTGAAGGAATCTGGCTACGACGTTTCCTCTCTCGACGTCACACGCGATCTTGCCGCACTGGTCAACACACTCGGAGAGCAGAAGCCGGACGTGGTGTTCAACGCCCTGCATGGTCGTTTTGGCGAGGATGGCGCCATTCAGGGTGTTCTGGAATGGCTGGGCCTGCCCTACACCCATTCCGGCATCCGCGCCTCCGCTACGGCCATGGACAAGGAAGCCTCCCGGCAGGTGTTCATCGCAGCCGGGCTGCCTGTAGCGCAGGGACGCGTCGTCTCCATCGCCGAGCTGGCGGAAGCCGACCCATTGCCTGCGCCCTACGTCGTGAAACCGCTGGACGAAGGGTCGTCCGTTGGTGTGTCGATCGTGCGGGACGGCACTAATCAGCGCGCGCGGGTGGTCGAGGAATGGCGTTATGGCCCCGTAGCGCTGGTGGAGGAGTATATTCCCGGTCGCGAGATCACTGTCGGCGTGCTGGATACTGGTGATGAAGGTCTGCGGGCGCTGACCGTAACGGATATTACCCCCAACACGTCCTCCGGCCATGATTTTTATGATTACGCCGCAAAATACAGCGCAGGTGGCAGCCAGCACATCCTGCCAGCCAGCATCAACGCGGATGACTTCGCAGAGGCCTGCGACCTCGCTGTCTCCGCCCATAAGGCGCTGGGCTGCGCGGGGGCGTCCCGTTCCGATTTCCGCTACGATGACACGGCGGGAAAAGGTCGCGGACGGATCGTGCTGCTGGAAGTGAATACGCAACCCGGCATGACTCCGACTTCCCTGCTGCCGGAACAGGCGGCCTATTGTGGCATTTCCTACTCCGCGCTGTGCGACCGGCTGGTGCAGGATGCTCTCGAACGGGCCAGCGCATCCCGCCGATGACACGCTCCCGCCACCATTCCGACAACCACGAGCCGGAAAGCCCCCGACGCTTCCGGCACACGAGCCGCGCTGACCGTCCGTCGGCGCTGGCGCTGTTTCTGCGGCGCCACAAGCGTGCGATGAAATCCATCGCCATGCTGGGCGTTGTCGGTGTGGCTGGCTGGTTCTTCGTCTCATCGCATCGGGGGGACGCCATTCTGTTTCCCCTCAAAAAGGAAATCGAAACCCTCATTCCCCTCAAGGTCACCCAGATCCGGATCGAAGGGGAAAATCTCACCAGCCACCAGACAATCCGGCAGGCGCTTGGAATTGCCGTGGGTGATCCGATGCTGGGTTTCGATGTGAAAGCTGCGCGTGAGCGGCTGAACGCCCTGCCCTTCGTTGAAGACGCGACCGTCGAGAGACGTTTTTCCGGGGCGATCATCGTGCATCTGACGGAACGGCCGCCTTTCGCTGTCTGGCAGCACAAGGGGCAGTTCGTGCTGATCGACCGCGATGGCAATCCGGTGCCGGACAAGGGCATGACCAGCAAGGACGCGCAGGCATTCCTGCAACTGCCCCTCGTGGTCGGAGAAGGTGCGGAACATGCAGCGGCGGAACTGCTTGATGCCATGACGAAAGCACCGGACGTCAAAAGCCGCCTGACCGCAGCCACTCTCGTCGGTATGCGGCGCTGGAACCTGACGCTGAAAGATGGCGCAATCGTCTATCTGCCCGAGGCCGCCGAACCACAGGCGCTGGCGAAACTGGAAGAACTTCAGCAGCGTATGGACCTCCTGGATCGTCCTGTCGAAGTGATCGATATGCGGCTCCCAGATCGCCTGACCATTCGGGAAAGACCGGCTCCGCCTGTGGCGAGTGATGAAACGCCTTCAGCCTCATCCGCACCCCAAATGTCCCCTGCGGCTCCGGAAACACACGGCACCAAGTCGGATGCGTCCCGATCTGGTGGAAAAGTCGAAGGTGCTGAAAAATCAGGCTCAGGGGTTCACTCGAATCAGGCACCCCATCACGATAATGACCACGCCAGCACGACTGAGGGAGCGCTTCCAACATGAACGATCTGATCGCTTCAGGCTCACCGTCGCGGGCACTGCTTCCCGCCAGAACCGAACGTGGACGCAAGACCTCCCGCCCTGGCATGAGCGAATCATCCGGCAGCCTGCTCAACATGCCCGAGGAACGTCCTGAACCCCGCACGTGGCGCAGTGGTCTGGTGGGTGTGCTGGACATCGGCTCGACAAAAATCACCTGTCTGGTGGGCAAGGGCGAACCTAACGGGACGCTGCGTGTTCTTGGTCATGGGTGGTTACGCTCAAGTGGCGTGAAGAGTGGTGCCATCGTTGACCTGAAGGCTGCGGAAGCGATCATCCGCCATGTTGTCGGCAACGCGGAGCGGGAGGCCGAGCGGTCGCTGGACAAGGTCGTGGTCAACCTGTCGTGCGGCCATCCGGAAAGCCGACTGTTCAACGTCCACTGGCCGATTGGCGGACGGGAAATCACGGATGCTGATATCCGTCGCATCGTGACGGAAGGCCGCATGAAGGCGCAGACGGAAGGCCGAGCGGTCATTCACACGCTGCCGCTCGACTTCGCTGTGGATGAGACGGACGGTGTCACGGACCCGCGCGGCCATCTCTGCGATCAGTTGCGCGCCCGCCTGCATGTGATCGACGCCTCTTCCACCGCACTGCGCACGCTCGACGCCCTTCTTGGACGTGCGGAACTGAAGCTGGACGCGCTTGTCTCAGCCCCCCTCGCCTCTGGCCTCGCCGTGACCAACGCCGATCAACGACAGGTCGGCACCACGGTGATCGAAATGGGTGGCGGCACGACGTCCCTCGCCGTCTTTGCCGACGGTCAGCTTCTGCACACCGCCCAGATCGGAATCGGCGGCGAACATGTGACGCGCGACATTGCCCGCGGGCTGGGCACGTCCACCGACAACGCTGAGCGCCTCAAGACCATGCACGGCCATGCCGATCTTTCGGCCGACGATGATGGCGTGACCATTCGCATCGAACGGCAGGGCAGCGACATGCCCAGCTTTGAAGCGATTCCCCGCGCCATGCTGGGCGACATCATCCGTCCCCGCATCGAGGAAACATTCGAACTGGTGAAGGATCGGCTCGATCAGGCGGGTCTGGGTCATCTGGCGGAAGGACGCGTCATTCTTTCCGGTGGCGGATCGCTGCTTGACGGTGTTGGGTCCGTGGCGGCCCGGATTCTCAATCGGCATGTCCGGCTCGGGCGGCCTCACAACGTCGTCGGATTGCCGGAAGCCTGCGCCGCCGCCAGCTTTTCCACCACCGTGGGCCTGCTGACATGGGCGGCTTCAGCCGAGCGGCCTTTTGGCGATATCGAGCTGGCGGAAGAAGCTCCGAAAGGACTTCTGAACAAACTTGTCTCATTCATTCGCGATCGCGTCTGACATGACGTTGGCAAAATGTTTATAGTCTTGGTCAAATTTCCATTCACACCCCGAGTCGCGCGTTGTACTGTGGCGGCTCTTCCGCGCCTGTCTCCTCGTCCAAGGAAGTATAAATGACTCTGAACCTCACCGTCCCGCCGCAGAACCATTCTGATTTTTCGCCAAAGATAACGGTGATCGGTGTTGGTGGTGGTGGCACGAACGCTGTCGACAACATGATTCTCGCCGATCTCAAAGGTGTGGAATTCGTCGTCGCCAATACGGATGCGCAGCAGCTTTCCAGCAGCCGCGCTGACCGTCGCATCCAGCTTGGCCCGCACCTGACACAGGGTCTGGGCGCTGGTGCGAAGCCGGAAATTGGACGTGCAGCCGCAGAAGAAGCCGCCGATGAGCTCTCCCGTCACCTCGAAGGCTCGCACATGGTCTTCGTGACTGCGGGCATGGGCGGCGGCACCGGCACGGGTGCCGCGCCGATCGTGGCGCGCATGGCCCGTGAGCGCGGCATCCTGACGGTCGGTGTGGTGACGAAGCCGTTCAGCTTCGAGGGACCGCGTCGCGCCCGTGCCGCTGAAGAAGGCATCACGGAACTTCAGCAGTATGTCGATACGCTGATCGTCATTCCGAATCAGAACCTTTTCCGCATGGCCAACGAGCGCACGACTTACAAGGACGCGTTCAAAATGGCTGACAACGTCCTCTATATGGGCGTGCGTGGCGTGACCGACCTGATGGTCGCTCCGGGTCTGGTCAACCTCGATTTCGCTGACATCCGCACCGTCATGGCCGAAATGGGCAAGGCGATGATGGGCACGGGCGAAGCTGAAGGTGAAGATCGCGCCCGTCTTGCGGCGGAAGCAGCGATTTCCAACCCGCTGCTGGAAGACACATCGATGGCTGGCGCGCGCGGCCTGCTGATCAACATCACGGGCGGCGATGACCTCACGCTGTTCGAAGTCGATCAGGCGGCTAACCGCATCCGTGAAGAAGTGGCGGAAGACGCGAACATCATCTTTGGCTCGGCCATCGACCCCGATCTCGACGGCAAGATCCGCGTCTCCGTGGTCGCAACAGGCATCGACATGCCATCGGCCAATGCTCAGGCGGAGGAAGAAGCACAGGCGCAAGCTGAAGCAGCCGCCAAGGCACAGGCCGAAGCCGCCGCGCAGCAGCCTCAGCAGGCACCGAATACCCAGCCTCCGATGTTCGGGGCAGGACAGGCACCACGCCAGGCAGCCTCCGCTTCTGGTGGCCACCGTCCCGCACCCAATTTCGTTCCGAATGTTGCGCCTCCGCAGGCAGAAAGCCCGCGCTCTTCCTCGCCGCGCGATGGCCTGTTCACCGCGAACACGCGCCCAACACCGGCACGTGCTCCAGAGCCATCGCCGTCACGGAGTCTGTTCGGCCTGATGACCGGCGTTCTCCGCCGTCCTGCCGAGCCGCCGAAACAGCAGCCGCAGCCGGAGGCCGCGCCTCAGGTCACGCCCGCTCCGCGCAACACCACAGCGGAAGGGCCGACGGTCCGTCCGGCACAAACGGATGATGGTGGTCTGGACATTCCGGCCTTCATGCGTCGCCAGTCCTGACGCCTTCATCAGTATTAATCGCATGCGTCAAAACCGGAGCATAACAGCTCCGGTTTTCTTTTGGTCTTTCGTTCAAGGCCGTCCCGATCGCGGCACAGTGTCGTTTTTGCAATGGTAATAGGACGCAATAAACATTGACTGGAACCATTCGGGTCGCCGGGTATTCTACTCATCAAAACTATGTCCGCAGAAACGCCAGTCAGGTCGAAAGAAAAACAAATGGAAAGCTTCAGCCCTGATCCGGTCGTATTGACCGAAACAGACAGTGAAGAATTTTCACCGTTATTTCGGGATCGCCCGGCTTTCCCCAAACTGTCGAATCTGAAACCGGACATGCTTACGAATCAGGCCACTCTCCGATCGCCGATTACCTGTTCAGGCGTCGGATTACACACTGGGCGGAGCATCAAGCTGCGCATGGAGCCGGCTCCGGCAGGAACGGGTATAGTCTTTCAGCGCACAGATATTGCCGCCTCACCCATTCTGGCGCGCTACGACAACGTGGTTGAAACACGTCTCAGCACCGTCATTGGGGATCACGACAACCGCAACAATCGGGTTGCCACGATAGAACACCTGATGTCGGCTCTTTCCGGCAAGGCCATCGACAATGCGAAAATCTTTGTCGATGGGCCAGAAGTGCCTGTCCTCGACGGGTCGGCAGCCGATTTCCTGTTTTTGCTCGACTGTGCTGGTCGCCTCGAACAGGACACGCCCCGACGGGAAATCATCATCACGCGGCCTGTCCGCGTGCAGGAAGGCGATGCGTTTGCGGAATTGCACCCCTTAGCTGGCAATAACCTCTCCCTGCACATGACGATTGATTTTCCCGCCCGCGCCATTGGTCGCCAGTGTCTGTCCCTGCATCTCAGCGAAGCGACATTCCGGCAGGAACTTTCTTTCTCCCGCACCTTCACCAACCGGCAGGAAATCGATGCGCTCCAGGCATCCGGACTGGCGCGAGGCGGCTCGCTCGACAACGCCATCGTCGTCGATGAAGAAAAGATTCTGAACCCGACCGGCCTCAGAAAGACTGATGAATTCGTCCGCCACAAGCTGCTCGATGCCGTGGGCGATCTCTTTCTGGCTGGCGCCCGTCTGCGGGGCACTTTTGTGGGACATAAATCAGGCCACCACCTGAATAATCAGCTTCTGCGCACCCTCTTCGCCGATCAGAATTCATGGCGTGAAATCTCCGGAGCAAAAAGCTCCATGGAAACATCCCGTCAGGCCGCCTGAACTGGAGCGGTGGTTTTTATCTTTGGCCGGCAAAAACGTCCGGCAGAAGAGACCAAGAGAATATCTTTCCGTCAGTCTATTCCGTGCTATAACGCGGCCATTATTCGAACACGACAGACAGTGAGTTGATACGTGCCGCACCAGCCAACCTCGCGCATCCCCTCCAGAATGTCGTCGAGGCTGGCGCCCGTCGCTTACGGAGCGTTCCTCATGCTTTCGGGCTGCTCCGTGTTTCAGAGCAACCAGCAGGAAAAACCGGCTCCCACCATTGATTCGGCTGATACGCTGTATAACAACGGCATCGATGCCCTGCGCACGCAGCGCTATACGGTTGCCGCGCAGCAGCTTGAAATACTCCAGCAGAACTACCCTTATTCAGGCTACACGGCCAATTCCCAGCTGATGGCGGGCTACGCCTACTATCTGCAGAACAAGTATCCCGAAGCCGCTCAGCAGCTTGACCGGTTCATCGAACTTCACCCCACCAGTGCTGATGCCGCTTACGCCTTCTACCTTCTCGCGCTGTGCTATTATGAACAGATTGGCGACGTAGGACGCGACCAGCAGATGACAGCAGAGGCGATGTCGCGCCTACAGGACGTGATCGCCCGTTTCCCGCAGACGAAATATGCACGCGACGCCCAGTTGAAGATCGATCTCTGCCGCGACCATCTGGCAGGCAAGGAAATGCTGGTTGGCCGTTATTATCAGGAACAGCGTGCCTATCAGGCTGCTGTCGGACGGTATCAGCGCGTCATTCAGGATTTCCAGACCACTAATCATGTTCCGGAAGCGCTGGAACGGCTGGTGGAAGTCTATCTTGATCTCGGCCTGACGGACGAAGCGCGTCGGACAGGCAATGTACTTGCCTACAACTACCCCGACAGCAAGTGGTACCGTTACGCTTATTCCAATCTGAAAGAATATCGCCTGCTGTCCGACAAGACTCCTGCGCCGGGCAAGACGATTTCTGCCGCAGCCACGCCGACGAGCAGCCCGGCCCAGTCGGCGTCCCGTGGTCAGGGGCGTGCGGATGCACCGCCGTCACTGTCTTCCGCCCCTGTCGCGCCTGTGTCCTCCAGCGCACTTCCAGCGGATGGCGAAGGATCTTCCCTCACCAGCAATCTCGCCCGCTCGGGTGTTCCGGCTTCGGACAGGGGAACACGCACGCCTTCGCGTTGATGCAATCCCGCGAAGACAACCGGGCATTTCACCCCGCGCCTTTCTCTGAAGGGTGTGTTTTCTGGCTGTCACAGGCATGAGGACAGGAATCGGACGGAACAGGCTTTCGCGATGCTGAGTTTTCTATCCATACGCGACGTGGTTCTGATCGAGGCTCTTGACCTCTCCTTTCATCCCGGCCTGACAGCCCTGACGGGTGAAACCGGCGCGGGTAAATCCATTCTGCTCGACAGTCTGGGCCTTGCGCTCGGCGAACGCGCCAACAGCGGCCTTATCCGCAATGGCGCACAGGAAGCCCGCGTTACAGCAAGTTTCGACGTTCCCGCCGCGCATCCGGTCAGAACGCTGCTGGAAGAACAGGAGCTTCCCACCGAAAAAGGTGAACCCCTGATCCTGCGGCGCACGGTCGGCACGGATGGACGGTCCCGCGCGTGGGTCAACGACCAGCCCGTAGGCGTCGGTCTTCTGCGCCGCATCGCTGGGACGCTCGTGGAAATACAGGGCCAGCACGAGCAGATGGGGCTCGCCGATCCTTCGACGCACCGTGATCTGCTAGACGCCTTTGGCACGCCACCGACCATTCGCCGCAAGACCGGCACTCTTTACCGGAAATGGCGTGACGCCTGCACTACGTTGGCCCTTGCGCAACAGGAAATCGCCATTGCGGCCAAGGAAGAAGAGTGGCTTCGGCATACGCTTGAAGAACTGGCAACGCTGTCTCCTCAGCCTGATGAAGAAAACACGCTGGCTGCCCAACGTCACGCGCTTCAGCGCAATGAACGTCGTGGCGAAGCGGTCGCCGCCGCGCTTGCCGAACTGACACCCCGTGACCGGCGCAATTCCGGACCGGCGGCAGCTCTCCGGGCAGCTGGCCGCGCACTCCATCGCCTCCTGCCCACCCCCGGTCAGGACGCCGATGACGCGGACGACACCTTCGCCAGCCAACAGGAACAGGCACAGGAAGCCCTGAAAGCCCTCGACAGCGCCGAGGCTGCGCTTGCCGAAGCGGAATCAATGCTTTCCCGTCTCGCTGCCGATCAGGAAGCGGACCCCCGTCTGCTGGAACAGGTGGAAGAGCGTCTGTTCGCCCTGCGCGCCGCTGCCCGGAAATTCGAAACATCCGTTTCCGATCTTCCTGATTTGCAGCACCGTTTGAAACAGCGACTGGACGCTCTGGAAACCGGCACAGCCCGGATTGAAGAACTGGAACGGGCTGCGCAGGCAGCGCGACAGGATTTTCTGAAAGCTGCCGAAGAACTTTCAGCCCAGCGCACCAAGGCGGCCCGCAAGCTGGAAAATGCCGTCATGGCGGAACTGAAACCACTCAAGCTGGAACGCGCCCGCTTCGTGGCAGAACTGACGCCTCTGCCTGAAGCCCAATGGGGTGAAAGTGGTCTGGAGCAGGTCACGTTTCTGCTGGCAGCCAACCCGGGCCAACCACCCGGACCGCTTGGCAAGGTCGCATCTGGCGGCGAACTGTCGCGCCTGATGCTCGCCATTCGTCTTGTGCTCGCCGGACGTTCCCCCATTGGCACATTGATCTTTGACGAGATCGATTCCGGTGTGGGTGGCGCGACGGCTGCCGCAATCGGCGAACGTTTGCACCGGCTGGCGCAGGACATGCAGATTCTGGCCGTAACGCACTCCCCGCAGGTGGCCGCCGCCGCCGATCACCATCTGCGCATCGGCAAACTGGTGAAGACCGGACCGACGCAGACCCGCGCCGCTCCCCTTCCCGCGCCCGCGCGTCGTGAAGAAATCGCGCGGATGCTCGCGGGAGATGTTGTGACTGACGCGGCCCGCGCCGCCGCCGAAAGTCTTCTGGAGAAGAAATAATGGACACGGCGCAGATTCCCGTCGCGCAACTGGATGCCGCACAGGCTGAAACGGAACTGGCGCGCCTGTCGGTGCTGATCGCCCGCCTGAATCACGCCTATCACACGCAAGATGCTCCGGAAGTTTCGGATGCGGAATTTGATGCCCTCCGGAAACGCAACGAGGATATTGAGCAGCGCTTTCCCACGCTGATCCGCATGGACAGCCCGCGCTTTCAGGTCGGCGCAGCGGTGGACAACACGTTCAAAAAGCATCGGCATCTCGCGCCGATGCTGTCCCTCGACAATGTGTTCGATCAGGCTGAATTCGAGGATTTCGTCAAACGGATCGTCCGTTTTCTTGGGCTGTCCCCGGAACAGGCGACCGCTCTTGCCTTTGTCGCCGAACCAAAAATCGACGGTCTCTCCATCAGTCTGACTTACGAGAACGGGCGATTTGTGCGCGGCACGACACGCGGCGATGGAACGGAAGGCGAGGATGTCACCGCCAATCTGAAAACGCTCAAGGACATCCCTCTACGCCTCAAGGGAAATACGCCGGACCTGATCGAGATTCGGGGTGAGGTGTTTCTTGGCAAGAAAGAGTTTCTGGCCATCAATGCGGCGCAGGAAGCGCTTGGCGAACGGACCTTCGCCAATCCGCGCAATGCGGCGGCGGGTTCACTGCGGCAACTTGACCCGAAAATAACGGCAAAGCGGCCTTTGGCGCTTTTTGCTTACGCGATGGGCTTTTCTTCCAAACCCGTTGCCACCTCACACTGGTCCTATCTGGAGCAGCTGCGGGCATGGGGCTTTACGGTCAATCCGCTCTCCACCCGACTGGAAGGCATGGCGGAGGCTGAACCGTTCTTCGAAAAAATCGCGCAGGAACGGGCCGCGCTGCCATACGATATCGATGGCGTAGTTTATAAGATCGACGATCTGTCCTTACAGGAACGTCTCGGCTTCGCTGGACGCGCACCACGCTGGGCCATCGCATGGAAGTTCCCGGCAGAGCAGGCTGTCACACGGCTGCTGTCGATCGAAGTGCAGGTCGGACGCACAGGCGCGCTCACGCCGGTCGCTCACCTTGAGCCGGTGAATGTCGGCGGGGTGATTGTCGCGCGCGCCACGCTGCATAATCAGGACGAGATTGAACGCAAGGACATCCGGATTGGCGATCTTGTGCAGATCCAGCGCGCGGGCGACGTGATCCCACAGGTGATGGCCGTGCTGCCGGAAGAAGGTCGTGAACGCCACGCAGCTTTCACAATGCCTACGCACTGCCCCGCCTGTGGCGCTTCCGTGGAACGCATTCCAGGGGAAGCCGTCACACGCTGCACCGGCGGCCTCACCTGTCCCGCACAGGTGGTCGAGCGGCTGATCCATTTTGTCTCCCGCACGGCATTCGATATCGACGGGTTGGGCGAGAAGAGCATCAACGAGTTCCATGATGCGGAGCTTGTGAAAGCCCCCGGGGATATCTTCCGGCTTCCGGAACATGAGTCTGAAATCGCAAAGCGCGAAGGCTGGGGAACGACCTCGGCCCGGAAGCTGATAAACGCCATTGAGCAGCGCCGCACGATCAGTTTTCCGCGTTTCATCTTTGCGCTCGGTATTCGGCGCGTGGGCGAAAACAACGCCCGGCTGCTGGCGCGGCATTACGGATCGTTCAGTGTCTGGCGGGAGAGGATGGAAGCAGCCCGCATCGTTGGCTCGGAAGCGCGGCAGGAACTGGGGGAAATCACCGGCATCGGCACAGCCACGGCGGACGAGATCGTCGGTTTCTTTGCCGAACCGCACAATCAGACAACGCTGGACGACCTGCTGCGCTATGTAACGATCGAGGACGAGGTCGCGCAGAGTGGTGGAAAACTGTCCGGCAAAGTGATTGTCTTCACTGGCTCCCTGACGACCATGACCCGACCGGAAGCAAAGGCCACGGCCGAACGTCTGGGTGCAAAAGTGACCGATTCCGTTTCAAAGAAAACCGATCTGGTCGTTCTCGGCGCCGAGGCTGGCTCCAAGGCGCGCAAGGCACAGGAACTCGGAATCGATACTGTCGATGAAGCCGGATGGCGGGAACTGGCCGGTTTACCTTCTGCCTGAAAATGTCAGCATCATGACGACACATTCCAGAATATTAACGTAAAGTCGAATTGCGGAAACAGCTATTCCCTGTCATGATGCGCACGCCCGGGACCGGATCAACAACTATAATAACATAATTCCCCGCGGACCGTTTTCAGGCCTGCTTTTCCCGGGACAAAAATGTAGGCTGAAATCGCCGCGCTCGGAGAGCGTTGGTATGACGAAATGGGTTTACAGCTTCGGTGGCGGCCTCAACGAAGGCAGTGCCGAAATGCGCAATCTGCTTGGTGGCAAAGGTGCCAACCTGGCGGAGATGGCGTCCATTGGGCTGCCGGTGCCTCCTGGATTTACAATCACCACTGAAGTGTGCTCGGCCTATTACGAGAACGGTCGTTCCTATCCGACCGATCTGGCCCAGCAGGTTGCTACAGCCCTGCACCGTGTCGAGAAATCGGTCGGTCTCGTCTTCGGCGATGCGAAAGCCCCGCTGCTCGTCTCCGTGCGCTCTGGTGCCCGCGTTTCCATGCCGGGCATGATGGACACGGTTCTGAACCTTGGCCTGAATGACGAAACGGTTGAAGGCCTCGCGGCCTCGTCCAAGGACGAGCGCTTCGCATGGGACAGCTATCGCCGTTTCATCCAGATGTATGGCTCCGTTGTGATGGGCGTTCCGCACCATCGCTTCGAGGATCTGCTGGAGCAGGCCAAGCATGGTCTTGGCGTCACCGACGATACGGCCATCAAGGCTTCCGACTGGCGCGAAATCGTCAAGGATTACAAGGACGTCGTGCTTAAAGAAACCGGCACGCCCTTCCCCGACGATCCGGAACAGCAGCTCTGGGGCGCGATCAGCGCCGTTTTCGGCTCGTGGATGAACCCGCGCGCGAATACCTACCGCAAGCTGCATGACATCCCGGCAAGCTGGGGCACCGCCGTCAATGTGCAGGCAATGGTGTTCGGCAACATGGGTGATGACTGCGCAACAGGCGTCTGCTTCACGCGTGATCCGTCAACCGGCGAAAACATCTTCTACGGCGAATATCTGGTCAACGCGCAGGGCGAAGACGTTGTGGCAGGCATCCGCACGCCGCAGCCGATGGCAGCCGAGCGCGCAACGCCAGACCAGTCCCCGATGGAAAAGGTTCTGCCCAACGCTTACAAGGAACTGCTGCGCGTTCGCGAGATTCTCGAGAAGCATTACCGCGACATGCAGGACATCGAGTTCACGGTGCAGAGCAACACGCTCTACATGCTCCAGACTCGTTCGGGTAAGCGCACCGCAGCCGCAGCCCTGAAAATCGCCATCGACATGGCGCAGGAAGGCCTGATCACGCAGGATGAAGCCATCCAGCGCGTTCCGCCCGCCTCCCTTGACCAGCTTCTGCACCCGACGCTTGATCCGAAAGCAGAGAAAAAGCAGTTCTCCCGTGGCCTACCCGCCTCACCGGGCGCGGCTGCCGGCGCTATCGTGTTCACGGCCGAGGAAGTTGAGGACCGCGCCGCGAAAGGCGAGGACGTCATTCTCGTTCGCGTCGAAACCTCTCCGGAAGACGTGCATGGCATGCACGCCGCACGCGGTGTTCTGACGACCCGTGGCGGCATGACCTCTCACGCAGCCGTCGTGGCGCGTGGCATGGGACGTGTCTGCGTGGCGGGTGCTGGCGGCATCAGCGTGGATTACAAAGCCCAGACCATGACAGCAGGTAATGTCACGCTGAAGGCTGGTGACTGGATCACGCTCGATGGTGGCACTGGCGCCGTCTATGTCGGCAAGGTTTCCACCATCCCGCCAACCCTGTCCGGCGACTTCAGCACGCTGATGGGCTGGGCCGACGATGTGCGCCGCCTCCGCGTTCGCGCCAATGCCGAGACGCCGGACGATGCCGAGACGGCGCGTCGTTTTGGCGCGGAAGGTATTGGTCTGAGCCGCACGGAGCACATGTTCTTCGGTCCGGATCGTATCGGCTTCGTGCGCCAGATGATCATGGCGGACGACGTCGAGACCCGTAAGAAGGCCATCAGCGCGCTTCTGCCGTTCCAGCGTGATGACTTCGCGCAGATCTTCCGCATCATGAGCGGCCTGCCGGTCACGATCCGTCTGCTTGATCCGCCGCTGCACGAGTTCCTCCCGCACGGTGAGGCGGAACTGGAAGAAGTCGCTACGGCAATGGGTCAGTCCGTGGAAGCGCTGCGTCAGCGTCGCGCCCTGCTGCTGGAAGCCAACCCGATGCTGGGTCATCGCGGCTGCCGTCTCGGGATCACCTATCCCGAGATCTACACGATGCAGGTGCGTGCCATCATCGAGGCGGCCATCGCCGTATCGAAGGAGACGGGCAAATCCATCGTTCCCGAAATCATGATCCCGCTCGTGGGCGTGAAGACGGAGCTGGAAGTCACCCGCAAGGCGGCGGAAGCTGAGGTCGCGGCCGTGTTCAAAGAACAGGGCACGACGCTCGATTACATGATCGGGACAATGATCGAACTGCCGCGCGCCGCGCTCACGGCAGACCAGATCGCAGAAGTGGCGGACTTCTTCTCGTTCGGCACCAACGATCTGACCCAGACGACGCTGGGCCTGTCACGTGACGACGCTGGTTCGTTCCTGCCCTACTATGTCGATCATGGTCTGCTGCCGAAGGACCCGTTCGTGTCCATCGACCGCGAGGGCGTGGGCGCACTGGTACGCATGGGCATCGAAAAAGGCCGCAAGACGAAGCCGAACCTCAAGCTCGGCGTCTGCGGTGAACATGGCGGTGATCCGGACTCCATCGCGTTTTTCGAGAGCGTCGGTTTGGATTACGTCTCCTGCTCACCCTTCCGCGTGCCGGTAGCCCGTCTCGCAGCAGCGCAGGCCGCCCTTGCCGCGAAGAAGGAAAAAGCGGCGTCCTGATCGCCCATAGACTTGTCTGAAACTGGAAAATGGGGCGTTCCATACCGGGACGTCCCATTTTTCATGCCCCCTTGCCCGAGCACATGACATGACAAAACGCAGTATCTATCTCCATCTGGTTTCCGGCGGCATCGGTCAGACGCTGGACTCGCTGGCCAAGGCCTGTGACCCGCATTTTCCGGACGTCAAATTTCAGGTCAGACACTGGAATCTCGTGCGCACCCGTATGCAGCTGCGCCGCGTCATCTCGGGGGTCGCCAGTGAACCGGGGCCCGTTCTTTCATCGCTTGCGGACTCCGACCTGCAGAAGGAACTGGAGGAGAACTGCATCCGCATTGGCGCACAGCTTCTCGATGTGATGAACAACACACTAGAATTTCTTGAAGGGGTGACCGGCACGGAGGCATCCGACGGGGAAGCTGGCGCTCAATACATCATGGACGCCAACTATTATCGGCGCATCGACGCGATGCATTACGTCATCGAGCACGATGACGGACAGCAGACGCGCGAACTTCGGGAAGCGGATGTGGTGCTGGTAGGCGTTTCACGCGCGTCCAAGACGCCGACCTGTTTTTATCTGGCAAACAAAGGCATCAAGGCGGCGAATATCCCGCTCGTGCCGGACACACCCCTGCCTCCAGAGCTTTTCGAGACCTCGGTGCCCGTCATCGGCCTGACGATCGCGCCGGATGCGCTGATCGAAATCCGTCGGACACGTCTGAACGCCATGGTCGCGGGCAAGCAGCACACTGCGGGCACCTCGCTGACCCGCACGAGTTATATCGATCCGGAAGAGGTAGAAGCGGAACTACTGTGGGCGAAACGCCTGTGCGCCCGCCATGGCTGGCCGGTCATTGACGTAACCCGCCGTTCCATTGAGGAAACCAGCGCCGCTGTTCTCGATATTCTGGAACATCGGAAAAACGGCGTGGGACCGGCCTGAGCTTTTTACTCTTCAGTCAGAGAAGGATCGTCACGGCGGGGATCAAGGCTCCGCCAGTCGCGCTCCTCCGGTGAAGCTGGGCGTTCGATGAACTCGTTCAGTTCGGTGGAGGACACCCATCCTCCGGCCTCACCCAGAATTTCCGCATTTTCACCAAAGGCGAACCAGGTATCGAGCGTGTCCCGTGCCGAGGCACCGGGCGCACGACAGATCTCGATATTGTCACGGACATAGGCACGCGCAAAGGCGTTCGCGTGCTCGATATCCTCAAAGCCCTTGATGTCTTCAATGATGTTGTCTTCAGCGCCACCCGACAGGTCAAGCAGGCGCACGATCACGCCCTTGTCCTGCGGGGCTGACGGTGCAGTGTCTTCAGTCTCGGACACGCGTGAAACTCCTGTTCCGTAATTCTGTCATGATGGGCTTTTCTGTCAGCCCCGATGCTGCAGGCGCCGACGGTTTTCTTCCGCCTGACGGAAGGATGGCAGCAGAAACTCACGCCCCACCTTCACGCTTTCGGAGCCGTCATAGGTCACAATGTCCGCCGTGGCATAGGTCTCATTCCACAGTTTCGGAATGAATGAGCCTGTGCCCACCACATCGATCGGCGCTTCGGCGTCCGCCATGCTGGCGCACTTCGTGACACCGAAGCCGGATGAGACCACAATCTTCACCTTGTCGAAACCGGCCTGATTCACCGCTTCCCGCATATACCAGACGGCAGCCGCCGAAACGCCGGTGCCGATAAGATTGCGCAGTTCACCTTCCGAGCGATAACGGCGGATCGCC